>NZ_JBYSWU010000023.1:0-113365 GCF_058781505.1 Paraburkholderia sp. FW306-2-2C-D06C
GCCCGCCTCGCCGAAAGCCTTGCCACTGCTGGCTCTCCCGCCTCCCGCGCCCCGTTGTCCGAAGCACGAAAGAGCGAGATTCTAGCGAGCCGGGCGAAGGCTTGCAAGCGTTATTTTGATGCGCATGAATAGCACCAGAAATGGCGCGAAGATGGCACAACAAGAACTGACGAAAACACCCTCACTCAAACAACTGCGGCAGTCGCATGCCTTTGCATCACTCGCTCGACTACATCCAGATAGTGATCGAGATCGGGCGTCACACGGTTCTGTTCTTTTGCGCGGTCGTCCCATTTGCGAAGACGTAATGCGTCTTCGGCGTAGGGCTTCCTCAGGAACATCGCAGCGTCTTCCTCGCTGAAGATGCCGCCTTGCAACTCCAGACTCCGCACCGAGTCGGCCGATAGCAGGCCGACATAGGCGTTATCGATCGCGCATGGGCAGCGCTTGGCGTCGACGTGCAGTCGAATCGGCTCCAGCACCGCATCCGACAACACCGGCCGCAAGAACGGCAGCGCAAAATACTGATGCAGATCGTCGATACCGCGCTCGGTCGGTGATTCGCCTTGCAGATTCAGCAGATGTCCGAGGTCGTGCAAAAAAGGCGGCGGCGACCAGTTCGTCGTCGGCGCCCTCTTCTTCCGCCAATGCGCCGCTTTGCAATGCGTGTTCGAGTTGCGTCACCGGCTCGCCGCTATAAGCGAGATTGCCGTACTGCTCGAATAACGATCGGATGTCGCTCAGACTCAATGCCACCTCATTACTCCCACGGTAGTGAAAAGGTCTTCAGGTTGGTGAAGCTCTTCATCGCTTCCTGAACGCCTTCTTTATAGCCAAGCCCGGAATCCTTGATGCCGCCGAACGGCGTCAATTCGATCCGGTATCCCGGCACTTCCCATACGTTGACCGTCCCCACGCGCAACTCATTGATGAAGCGCGTGATCGCGTCCTGCCGGTTTCACGTTGCCCGCCGCCGCGACGATCGCGTCGTGAAACGCCACATTCGCGCGCGCGTAGGCGTCGTGATCCCGCGCATCGAGCGCGGCGCGCATGGCGTCGAGCCACTCGCGCAAGCCTGCGAGCTTTCGCGCGTCGATACTCGAAGCCAGCATCCGGCACGCCGCTGCTTCGAGCACCGCGCGCACCGCATAAATCTCGTCCGCTTCCGCCAGCGACACCGTCCGCACGCAATTGCGCAACCCTGATCGGCGAAATGAAGGCGCTCGGTTTCGAGCCATTCCTGAGGCCGGAAGTGCAGGCGCCGGTGATCGTCACGTTCCACGCGCCGCGCGACCCCGCGTGGAATTTCGCGGAGTTCTACGCCGCGGTGCGCGAGGCCGGTTACGTGCTGTATCCGGGCAAGCTGACGCAAGTGGAAACATTTCGGGTCGGCTGCATCGGCGCAATCGACGCGAACGAAATGCACAACGCGGTGGCCGCGATCGGCCGTGCGCTGGAGCGGCTTGGCATCCGCGTGAAGTAGCGGGATAACCGCTCAGGAAAACGAGCGGAACACACGCTCAGGCGATCAGGATTTCCGGCCCATGCGCCGCGATCGCCTTGCCGAGCGCCTTTTCGGGCGCGAGTTCAGTCACGAGATAACGCGCCGACTCGATACCGTTGATACGCACCGGCGTCACCCGCCCGAACTTCGAATGATCGGCGACGATGACCACCGTGTCGGCAGCGGCGATCATCCGGCTGCGCACTTCGGCGGCCATCCGGCTGTAGTCGGTCAGGTAGCCGTCCGGCGAGATGCCGCCCGCGCCGATGAACGCGAAGTCCGCGTGGTACTGCGTCAGTTGATGGACCGTGTCGAGGCCGAAAGTGGCGTCTTCGATATCCGACAGTTCGCCGCCGAGCAGCGTCACGCGGTTGTCGTTGCGGCGGCCGAGCAGCAGCGCAATGCGCCAGTCGTTCGTATAAACCGACAACCAATGCCGGTCGAGCAACGCCCGCGCCACCGCTTGCGTGGTGCTGCCCGAATCGACGATGAGCGATGCGCCGTCCGGCACGAACTCGGCCGCGCGTTCGCCGATCGCCCGCTTGGCGCCGGCGTTGGCGGCTTCGCGCGTATCGAGATCGGGCTCGCGCCGGTCGCTCGACAGCGCGCCGCCGTGGGTCGTAACCAGCAGGCCGCGCCCGGCCAGCGCGTTCAGATCGCGGCGGATCGTTTCGCGCGACACATTCAGTTCGCGCACCAGTTCAGCTACCGAGAGCGCGCCGTTTTTGGCAACTTGCGCGAGGATGTATTGGTGACGTTGTTCTGCGAGCATCGATTGAGAGCCGGGAGCCGGCACGCTGGGGTTTCGCCACGGTTGGAGAAGGCCGGCGTATTGTATTACGGTGTTACGCGTGGCGCGGGGATGCGCCTGCTGGCGCGCATCCCTGCTAACCTGAACGCCCTGGCCGCGCGTCGACGCCGCGCGGCCGCCTATAGAACCGCCAATGCCGCCACTGCTTCGCCGCTTACTGCTGTTGTTCAATGCGCTGCGTTACGGCGCGCGCCTGATCTGGCTTGCCGCCCCGCCCGATCACAAACTGCACTGGATGATCGAACTGGTCAGCCGCGTGCATGCCTCCGGGCGCGGACGCGAAAGCCTGCATGGCCTGCTGCCGGCGCTCGGGCCACTGGCGAGCGGCTTCGCGCAGACGCTGGCCGAACGTCCGGAACTGGCGAGCGGCACCTTGCACGAGGCCATCGACGCGATCGATCACCTCGAAGCCCCGCTTCCACCGGAAGAGTCAAAGGAGGCCCTGACGCGCGCATTCGGCCGGCCGCTAACCACGATCTTCACCGCGGTCGATCTGGTGCCGGTGCGCGGCGGCTTTGCCGAACAAACTCATTTTGCGCGGCTCGCCGTGGCGATCAACGGTCATCGCGAGGTGGCCATCAAACTGGTGCGCGCCGACCAGTTGCAACAGATCGGCGACGAACTCGCGCTGTTGCGCTGGGTCGCGCGCTGGCTGGAAAAGTTCTCCGGCACCGCACGCCGGCTGCAACTGCGCGCGCTGGCCCAGGCGTTTACCGACGACATCCTGCGCCGTTTCGACCTGCGCGCCGAGGCCGCCAATCTGAGCCAGACCGGCCATCATTTCGACGGCGACTCGCGCATCGTCGTGCCGAACGTGATCTGGGACCTGTGCACCAATCAAACGCTGACGATGCAGCGCATCAGCACCCTGCCGGCCAGTGATCTGCCCGGCCTGCATGCGCACCACATCAAACTTGCGCCGCTCGCCGCGCATATCATCGAGGTGGTGACCGAACAGGCGTTCGAGCATGGCTTCTTTCACGCGACCCTCGATGCGCGCCGGGTACGCGTGAGCGTCGAACCGGACACGCTGGGGCGCCTCGTGCTCGCCGAATTTTCGATCATGTCGAGTCTATCGACCGGGGAGCGCGAGTTTTTCGTGCATGGCGCGACCGCTCTGTTCGACCAGGACTACGGCCGGCTTGCCGAACTGCATCGCGATGCCGGGCACGTGCCGTATGACACGCGCGCCGAGATGCTCGAAGCGGAACTGCGCATCCGCGCCGAGGCGCATTTTGCGGCCGTTCCCGAAGACCGCTCGGCGGGCTCGCTGTTTCATCATCTGCTGCACGCGGTGCAACCGTTCGGCGGTGCCGTATCCGGGCGTCTCGCCACCGCGCAGCGTTCGTTCCAGCAGGCGGAAATGCTGGCGCGTGCGCTGCATCCGGGCGTCGATACGTGGAACATCACGCGCGGTGTGCTGGCCGGCATCGCGCGGCGCGACCTCGATCATCGCGGCTGGATCAAGCGCATTTCGCGCGAGCTGCCGCATCTCGCGCAGATGTTGCCGCGCGTGCCGCAGCTCGCCGTTCGATACCTGCAACACGAGCATGATCGCGCCCGTACGCCGCGGCAGAACGCGCAACTGATCGAGGATATCGGCCGCGAATATCGGCTCACGCGCGTGTTGTTGTGGGCGTGCGCGCTGTGCGGCGGGGTGCTCGGCGCAGGCACCGTGCTGCTGATGTGGTGACCCGGCCACAGCTGACGTGAGCTGACGCAGGCGATTGCAGCGTCGAACAAGACGCGCCTTGCACGCTCCGGCAAGATGGCGGGCTTTCAGCTTCCCACCATCGACGCTCGATGCTCGCTACCTTTACCGCCGCCGTCTTCGTCGTGTTGTGGTCGACCGGATTCGTGGTCGCCCGGGCGATCACGCCATATGCCGATCCCAATCTGTTTCTGCTCGCGCGCTTTGGCGGCACTGCGCTGCTGTTCACGCTGGCCGCGTTGCTCGCCCGCGCCGCGTGGCCGACCGGCCGCAATCTCGGCAGGCATCTGGTGGCGGGCGCGCTGCTGCAAGGCGTGTATCTCGGCGCCGGCTACTGGGCGGTCGCGCAGGGCCTGAGCGCCGGTGTGATGGCCTTGCTCGGAGCGCTACAACCGCTGGCGACGGCCGCCGTCGCCGCGCCGCTGTTCGGCGAACGGCTCTCGCGGCGCGGCTGGGCAGGGATGGCGCTCGGCCTCGCGGGGGTAGCGCTGGTCCTCGAGCCGAAACTGGCCGCAGTCACGCTGCCGACGTCGGCACCGCACGGCAATGCGCCGCCGTGGCTGGTGGTGCTCGTCTCGATCCTCGCGGTCAGCGCAATTACCGCGGGCACGCTGTTTCAGAAGACTTCGCTCGCGAAGGCCGACATTCGCAGCGCAAGCGCGGTGCAGAATCTCGGCGCGGCGCTCGTGGCGGCGATTTTCGCGCTGGCGCTCGGCGAGCATCGCTGGATTGCTTCGCCGACACTGTGGATGTCGCTGGCGTGGGGCATCGTGATGCTGTCCGGCATCAGCGTCACCTTGCTGGTGTGGATGGTGAGGCGCGGCGATGCCGCGCGCGCCACCGCGCTGGTGTTTCTGGCGCCGCCGCTCGCCGCCCTCGAGGGTTATCTCGGCTTCGGCGAAACCCTGTTTCCGGTGCAGATTGCCGGTTTTGCGGTGGCGTTGCTGGGCGTGCTGCTGGCACGCTCGTGAGCCGTTGAATGACGCGCGGGCCGTTTCGCCGTTTCGCCCTTCCGCCCTTCCGCTCTTTCGCTCTTTCGCAAGATCGGCACGTTCGGTGCTCGTGCAATACCCGTGAGTCAGTCAGCCGTGTCCGCGCCAGCCGGCACTTTGGCCCGCGCCTTGGTGCCCGGCGCCGGCGCCCATGCAGGCCGGCTCTTGCACCCCGAATCCACCACGACGATGTAACGCCCCGCCCACGGCGTCGCCTGGCGATCGCTTTTCAACACCCACAGCGATTTGCCTGAAGCGACCAGTGCCATATATTCGGCGTCGAGAATGCCGTAGTGATCGAGGAACACATTGAGCGACGCCGGAATGCGCACGCAGCCCTTCGAATGACGAATGCCGAGCAGCGGCTCGAGCCGGTCGGGGTCCGTCGCGTGCATCTGGAAACGCATCTGCGACATGCCGCCCTTGCCCCAGCCGCGTTCGCCTTGCGCCCAGCCGAGATCGAAGATCCGCATGTCGCGCTTGCCATAGCCGCGGATGCGGTTCTCGTTCATCGTGCCTTCGGAGCGGAAATCCATGTTGGCGGGGGTATGTTCGAACACGCCGGGCGGCGTGATGAAGTGATCGTATTCGCCCGGCCGGCCGGTTCCGACAGGCGAGGCGCCGATCATCTGCCAGGTATCGGACGGCGCCGCGCGAAAGTAGACGAACAGCGCCTGCACGTTGGCGTTGCGATCGACCAGCAACACAAACTCGCCCGACAGATTGCCCAGAAGTTTCTCACTGAGCGCCGTTTGCAGACGGTAGGCGTAGGCGCGCTGCTCTGCGGCCGGCACTTTCAGCCGCCGGGTTACCTCTCGCGCGAACACGTCCCGAAACTGCAACGCGCGACGCGGGTCGATCACACCGGCCGCGTCGGGCGCGACAATGTCGGACGCGTCGACCATGGGCGCCGGACGGCTCGCCGGCCCAGGGGCTGCGATCGCGAAATTGCACGACAAGATGCAGAAGACGGCGCTCACGGCGCGCGTCAGATAGCGTGTCGAATAAGCTGCGCGCGACGAACGCGGCGCCAAGGGCGAACACGGCATACGAACCGCTTCGCGCCGACGATCTGCCGAAGCGGAAGTCATACGGTCCGGAACAGGCTGGCCAGGCCGATTAGGGTAGTTCATCGCGTATTTGAGCAAACCTGCTTATCTTATTATTGACTGCCCGCCGAATGACTGCCCGCCGGCTCATGCGTCGCCCGGATCGGCGACGATGTTACTAAGCGCCTTGCGATCTGTCGATAAAGAATCGGCCAATTTACCAATATCGCCATAATATCCGGCCATATTTTGAAATTCGCAAACCGATTTAATTCCGCTAACAAACCGTATTTAAAGCCAATATGGGCAATAAATCCGATACTGATGTGTCACAGCGGGCCGGCTGAACCGGCTCGTTTGTGAGTCCGCCGCTTGCGCACTTCGCGTGCAAGCACTCATCGTTTGACTTTGGCACAACCATGCATGGAGAAAGCAGAAATCATGGCGCAACAGGACCCAACCGCACGCCAGGCGTGCATCGTCGCGGAAATGCACGTCGGCGCCGGGTTCGACGCCGCCGAGGAAATCGAACGCCGCGTCGCCTTTCTGGCGAACTACCTGCGTGGCAACGGCCTGAAAACTTACGTGCTCGGGATTAGCGGCGGTGTCGACTCCACGACGGCCGGTCGGCTCGCACAACTCGCGGTAGAACGGTTACGCGCCGAACCTTACGACGCCCGCTTCGTCGCAGTACGCCTGCCCTACGGCATTCAAAAGGACGAGACCGACGCGCAGCAGGCATTGCAGTTCATTCGCGCGGACGAAAATCTCACCATCGACATCAAACCGGCCGCCGACGCAATGCTCGCCGCGCTGCACGCGAGCGGCGTGCCATTCACCGACCACTCGCAGCAGGATTTCGTCCACGGCAACATCAAGGCGCCGCGCGCGAGACGATTTTGCGTTTTTATGACGTGACGCAGCACAAGCGAGCGTTGCCGTACACGCCGTTCGATTGGCCGGTGCAGGCAAGCGGGATGTAGAGAAAGAAGGTGACAAACCGGATGCGCGTTCACGCGTACCTGGTTCGAGCGGGACGGTTGTGGTTAATCAGTGCGCGGCTGGCGGTTCGTCGCTGAACAGATCGGCGCTCGCTTCGAGCGCCAGACCGCCCAAATGCTTGCCGTGAATCTGCCGCGCAATTACCTCGCCCACATAGGGCACTTGCGCGCCCAGTTCGACGGTGGCGTACGCGCCGGGTTTGCCGGCGTCCACCACTTCGACGTTTTTCGCGTAATGGCCAAGTTCACGCTTAAGGAATTCGCGCACTTCCTGCTCGCTGCACGATTCCGCGATGTTGCGCACAATCAGGTTCATGCCGGCTACCCTCGGCTCGCGCGACGGTCCGCACCGCGGCCGGCGGTATGCGCGGGCACCGGTCGCAGCGCGCCACGCTGCCGGGCCTGAGCGGCGGCAAGCTGACGGATAAATGCTGCTCCGGCGGCGCCTAATGTGACTAGCGCGACCAACGACAGATAGAAGGCAATCATTTAAATCTCCCCTTCGAATTTCGTCCTGTTTTCAGGATAGCCACAATCGACAGCAAAAGCGATGCGGCACGTTGTCATAAAAACGGCTTAAAACATCCGTTAATGCACTGTACCTGAATAAGCGCGGGCAAAAATCCAAAGCACAAATGCTCGACGAGAACAGCGAAAACGACAGCGCGCAGCCTCATGGCGCGCTGTCGCGTTCGGCGCCGGTAGCGACATCGAGGCGGCTCACGTCGCAAGACGTTTGACTGAAGCCCGAATAAACCACGGACCAATTGCCGGCAATCGCGGCTTGCGCTTCCGCGAGACTCAGTTTGCCTTCGCAGACGCAGCGTTTGAGCATGACCGCCGCACGCGCCTTGCGGCGCTCGCCCTGGTGGCCTGCCCAGGGCAGGAGATCGAGATTGGCGGGCGCGTCCGGCGAGTCGCCGAGGACGATCGGCACACGCCTGTCGAGCGCGAAGGCCAAACCTTCGTCGGCAGCGGCGCGGTCTTGCCGTGGTGAATGCACTGGGCAAGACCGCACCCGCCCGCCGGAAACAGTGGCGCCACCGCCGCGCGCCACTGTTTCCGGCAGTCAGGGCTGCGCCTGCTTCGCCACGCGAGCCTGCAAAGCGCGGATGCGGCCTAGCGCCTGGGTATTGGACACGGTCGCGTCATACATTTTCGCGAGGTCTGCTTTGAACGCGGTCCGCGACCCGCCGTCGAGATAAACCATGTGCCCCGACGGATAAAAGCGCGCCGACAGGTTTTGCCGGACCTGCTGACTGAGAAGCGGCATCTGCTGCAGGTCGAGCACAGTCTGATAGAACGGCGTGACGTAATCGAAAAAACCGTTCGCCGACAGCACTTTCAGATCGGGATTGAGCGCCATCACCGCGGCGAGGTCGCCGGCGGTGTACAGAATCACGTTGCCCTTATCGTCGAGCCCCTTCTGCGCGCCGGTCGGGTCGATGTGGCCGAAGTCCCAATACTGGAACGCCTGGTCGTTGAGGTCGGTGAACGCCGAATTCGACGTGTATTTCAACTGCTCGTTCAGGTACACGTTCCACATGGTCGTATAGACGCCGGAGACCGCCGTCATGGTCGGATCGTTGCCGCCGGAGTTCGGGTCGATCTTGCCGGCGATGCCGGTGTCGATCGCCGTCACCCGCCCGTCATACGCACCGAGCGCCAGACCTTGCGCCTTCAGCAGCGTGGTCAAAAACAGCGAATTGCCGCGGCTGTCATACGACGCGATATCGAGGCTCCAAGCGAGCAAGGTGGTTTTGTCGATGCCGGTGTATTCGCTGAGTTTTTCGACCGTTGCCGAATCGGTAGTCGGGAACTTGCGCAGCGCCGCCAGATAATCGGTGCGCGCGAACTGCGCCACTTCTTCGGCAAACGCGCCGAGATCGGTCGGGCGCGGGGCGATGCCGAGTTTCTTGTGATACCACGCGTCGGCGGCGGCGGTGGGCAAGGTGCCGACCGGATTGCCGGACTGCGTGTAATCGAGAATCGACGATTGCAGCGTGATGCCGTTCAGATCGACGCCGTCTTCATGCAGCCGGTACGCCAGCACGCAACTGCGCGCCGTCCCGTACGACTCGCCGAACAGATACTTCGGCGAATTCCAACGGTTGTTCTTTGTCAGAAACCGCTTGATGAACTGCTTGATCGAGTTCGCGTCCTGGTCGACGCCCCAGAAGTCGCGGTTCTTCTTCGGCGCGATGGCCGCCGAGTAGCCGGTGCCGACCGGGTTGATGAACACGAGATCGCTCTTGTCGAGCAGGCTGTCCGGGTTGTCCTCCATCGAGTACGGCGCGGGCGGCGTAAAGCTCGGCATCGAGGTCTTGATGCGGCGCGGTGCGAACGAGCCAAGCAGCACGAACACCGAAGACGAACCCGGCCCGCCGTTATAGAAAAACGTCAGCGGCCGGGTCTCCTCCTTCTGGTTGTCCTGCGTGAAGGCGACGTAGAACATCCTGGCCTCGGGCTGCGAACTGCCTGGATCGACGATCACGAGGTGACCGGCAGTCGCCGTGTAGTTGATTTTGTGTCCGCCGATCGTGACCGAATGGTGCGTGATCGCGGCGGTTTCAGCGGTTTCGGTGACGGAATCGTCTGGCCCGTTACCGTAGGCGACCGGATCGAAAAATGGCTGGTCGCCGGCGTGATGCGGCGCGCTCGCTGCCGCCGGCGTGGGTGACGCGTGAGAATTGTGTGGCGACTGCGGACTGACGGAAGCTGACTCGGTATTCGTCATGATCGCTCCATGGATTCGTTAACGTCTTGTGTAGTCTGTGTGGTCTTGCGTGTCGTGTAGTTCGTGTGTCATCAGACTATAGTGCCGCCGCCACCTTCTGGCCATTGGGACTGCCGAGTCCCGTGCACGCGTCCCAGCCGACCGACGCGGCAAAACTGCCGTTGTTTCCTTGCGTGATGTCGTTGCAGACGCCCGCAGTGCTGTACAGCTTCGGGTTGATGAAACCGGCCGGCTGCCCTTTTGCCGCATTGATGCGCGCAATCAGCGCGGCCCATAGCGGCGCGACCGCACTGGTGCCGCCCACCACCGTTTGCGTGCCGTCGATCAATACACTGTAGCCGGTGACAGGTGAGGCGTCGCCTGACACGTCCGGCACGCCGCGCCCGCCAAGCGGCGTCTTGCTGCCGCCAGTATCCGTCGACGACAAACCTTCTTGCCACACCGGCACCGGAAACGCCTGACTCACGCCACCGCCGCTCGCGCCGCCTGCGCCGTCGTTCCACACCACTTCGCTCGAAACCGACGTGCCCGACGCAGTCACGCTCGTACCGCCGCACGCCAGCACATAAGGGCTCGACGCCGGAAAGTCGACGTGATCGCCGCCCAGACCGTCGCTCGAACCGCTGTCGCCCGACGCGGCGCACACGGTCACACCGAGGGTCGCCGCGGCCTGCAGAACGCTGTTGAAGGCCTGCAGCGACTGGCTGGTCCAATTCGACTCCGGCCCGCCCCAACTGATCGAGATCACCGAGGGCTTATTGGTCGTGTCGTGCACCGCGCGGCTCACCGCGTCGATGAAACCGGCGTCGCTGTTCTGCGTGAAATACACCGCGATCGTCGCGCCCGGAGCAATCGCGCCGACGATTTCGATATCGAGCGTGACTTCGCCGTCCGGGCCACTCGGGTCGCCGGTCGGCTGGTTGCTGCCCTGATCGACGCCGACCGGCTTCACCGTCGGCGAGTGGACGCCGAGACTCGCGAAATAGGTTTTGAGGTCGGAGTTCACGTACCCGCCGCCGAGTTCGATGATGCCGACGCACTGCCCGCTGCCGTCGCCTTGCGGAAAATGGTAGAGCGACGCGAGTTGCGGCGGCGTGAAGGAAGGCTGCGGCGCCCGGGCCGGTTGGAACGGCGGCCGGATACGAAAATGCGGCCGCGCCTGTGGCCGGTTGTCGAGCCCCAGCACGGCCTCGACCACGCCGTGCAGATCGTCCGGCACGCTGATCGTGCCGGTGCGGCCGCGGAACTGGCCGGCCGAATGATGCTCGTAATGCTGCAACTGCACAGCGAACGCGGTCTGGAACTGTGCGATCGTGCCGCTCAGCTGCACCGAGCGCGCCGCCGGGTCCTCGCGCACCACCGTCAGGCCATGCTCGGCCGCAAAGGCTTTCACTTTGGCGATGTCCTCCGGCGCCGCGCCGTAGTCCTTTGCAAACTCCTCGCGCGACAGCGGCTTGACGCTCGGGTCGCCCGACTCGATCTTGCTCATCAACGCATCGAACTGGGCCTGCTGCTTACGGCGCAGCATCACGAAGACCTCGATCCGTTCAGCGGGATCGCATTGCCCTACGACTTTCGAACCCTGCTCTACCGTTCGCTCGCTTCCCGGCAGCGGATGCTTGTTGGCCATGATATCGACTCTCCTTCCTGTTAGCGTGACGGCGCGGACCACAAGACAAACCCGGGCATGGTGCACGCCGGCACAAACTCCCCGCCTCGAACCGGCGGCGGGTTGCTGTTTCAAGAACTGCGTCAAGCCGTCCGACAAATGCATTCGACCACAGTTCCGACATGCGCGGCAGTTGTCCAAATGGCTAACGCCGTGCTCCGTCAATGTGCGTCGCGCACCGCTCGCGCTATGATGCTGCAGCGGCAATCCAGCCGTTACATTGCCTCGCGCGCCGTCTGCGCACACGTTCGAAGAGTCAGAGGAACCCCATGTCCATTACGATGTATCAAGCATCAGTGCCCGTGCTGGTGCGCGGCCTGACCAACCTGCAAGCCATTCTCGGCAAAGCCGAGGCGCACGCTGCGGAGAAACAGATCGACCCATCCGTGTTCACGAACGCCCGGCTCGCTCCGGACATGCTGCCGCTGACACGCCAGGTCTATATCGTCAGCGACACGGCCAAGGGTTGCGCCGCGCGTCTCGCCGGCGTCGAAGCGCCGAAGTACGAAGACGTCGAACAGACCTTCGACGAACTGCATGCCCGCCTTCAAAAGACGATTGATTATCTGAAGGAATTCAATGCGGGGCAGATCGACGGATCGGAACAGCGGAGCATCACGCTGAAAATGCGCACCGGCCCGATCGAGTTCACGGGGTTGTCGTATCTGCTGGGTTTCGTGCTGCCGAACTTCTATTTTCACGTCACGACGGCTTACGACATCCTGCGTCACAACGGCGTCGAACTCGGCAAGCTCGACTATCTGGGCGGCATCAAGTAGGAAGCGGCTTGCGCGCCGTTGCATGAGAGCTGCTTGAGAGCTGGCATGAGCAGCATCGCATGGGCGCTGTCAAACGCGCGGCTGGAACGCGATGATCGCCATGCCGGCCAGCGTGAACGCGACGCCAGCCGCATCCCATAGCGTGGGGCGCACTTTGTCGACGCACCATAGCCACGCAATCGCCACTGCCACGTACACACCGCCGTACGCCGCGTAGATGCGGCCCGCGGCGGTGCCGTGCAGCGTCAGTAACCAGGCGAACAATGCGAGACTGAGCGCGCCGGGCACCAGCAGCCACGCAGAGCCGCCCTCCTTCAGCCAGCGCCACGGCAAATAGCAACCGACGATTTCGGCAACGGCGGTCACGGCGTACAGCAGAAAAGTTTTCATCAAGAGGAAAGGAAGCAAGTGATTGTGTGGCCGCGTGCATATGCGGTTGCCTATGCGCTTGCGCGTCCATCTATCGGCTTTATTAACACAATCACTTTGCGCGTGGGCATGGTCCATGCGAGAGTCGCCGTCACCGTTTCCTATTCACCGCCTCTCATGAGCATCGAATCACCCTGTATCGACATCTGCAAATTCGACGGCAAGACCGGATTCTGCATCGGCTGCCTGCGCACCCGCGACGAATGCAAAAGCTGGAAGAAGATGAAAGACAAGCATCGCCGCAAAATCATCGAGGATCGCTCGCGGCGCGAGCACAAGCTGAACAAATGAGCCGTGCGCCGCCTCAGTCCAGCGAGAGGCGCAGCGCGAAGCCGATCAACGCCGCGGAGAAAGTCCAGCGCTGCAGCGTTTGCGCGAGCGGATGGGCACGCATCCAGCCGGCGATGCGCGCAGCGCCGATCGCATACATGACGTCGAAACATGCACCGATGGCGAGCAGCACCAGACCCAGTTCGATCATCTGCAACCCCACCGGCCCGGCCTCCGGGCGTACGAACTGCGGCAACAGCACCGAACAGAACAACAGCGCTTTCGGGTTCAGCAGATTGGTCAGCAAACCCTTGACGAAAGCGGTACGCAAAGGCCGCGATTCGGCGCTCGCCGCGCCGCCTTCAGACAACGCGAACACCGGCGAGCGAAAGATCTGGATGCCGACCCACGCGAGATAAACCGCGCCGCCGTAGCGCACCGCTTCGTACAGCCACGGCGCGCTGCGCAACAGGGCGGCCACACCGCATGCTGAGAGCGTGACGTGCGCCGCGCGCGCCAGCCCGAGGCCGCCGGCGGCAGCGAAGCCGCTGCGCACGCCGCGTCCAATACTGGTTTGCAGAACCAACGCCATATCTGGTCCGGGCACCGCGTAGACCACGAACAGTGCCGCCATATAGACGATCAGAAGATGTGCGGAAATCATAGGAGCCTCGCGTTTTCAAGGGCTCTATGTTGCTATCGTCGACGGAGTGTTTGTTGGCGAATTACCGGGCAGGATACGTAATTTTTGGCGGAATGCGCTAATATTCCGCACTCAAATCATGTTTCCCGCTAAGCGAACACAAGCGAAGATCAGCGATGACCACCGACCTCGATAAAACAGACCGCGCGATCCTCGCCGCGCTGCAAAACGACGGCCGCATGTCGAATGCGCGGCTAGCCGAAACGGTCGGCCTGAGCGAGACGCCGTGTGCGCGCCGCCTCAAGCGTCTGGAGAACGACGGCTATATCGATCAGTACCGCGCGATGCTCTCGCGTTCCGCGCTCGGCCTCGGGGTGGTGGCGTTCGTCTATGTGCGCTTTGCCGTGCACGATCGCGCCGTCGCCACCCGCTTCGAGCGCGAAGTGCAGGCGATTCCGCGGATTCTGACGTGCCACAACGTGTCGGGCAGCGCAGACTACATCCTGCAGGTCGTCGCGCGCGATCTCGACGATTACGGCACCTTCATGCGCGACGAAATGCGCAGTCTGCCGGGCGTGACCTCGGTGGAGTCGGCGTTGTCGTTGCGGGAAGTGAAAGCCAACGGCGGCTTGCCGCTGTCCTGAATGCCGGCGTGGCATAGTCACGCCTTCGATACGCCGCGAGCCGGCCAGACGAAACCAGACGAATACGGAGTTTTCATGGATCACGAACAGGCGCGAGCCGAAGAAACCGCAGCAATGGAGCGCGTGTTGACCGCCACCAAACGGGTGCAGGCGGCCTTCGCTTCGCTGCAATCGCAATTCCCGCCCGCCGGCAGCGGCCAGCCTTCGCAGTTCGCGCTGCAAACCTTCGACGCCGCGCTGCAAGAACTCGAAGACGCGCAAGCCGCATTTGACGGCCTGCTCGGCGATCTGCTTGACGGTAACCGTTGAGTGGCATACCGGGCCGCTTCGCTGCATAACCGCTGCGCCACGCGCGGGCGGTTCGCGTTTCACATATCCAGCGAGGCGGCGCCGCGTTATTTGGAGGTGCGTGCCGGACTTGACCGTTAGTTGCATCTCAATGGAGTAAAGTCAAAACTACCTCGCCTTCGGCGGCTAACCGCGAAGCGAAGGATCCACATCCCATAACCGACAAAGCCCGAATGCAGCGGCTCATGTCCCGAACCGCCGCCGGAAATCAGCGCAACCTGCCGGGCTTCAGTTCCTTGCGGCGCACGAACACGGGTTCATTGTCGAGCACCACCAGGTCGCTGTGCGCGGCGGCGATTCCCGCCGGACTCTCAGCGAGAAAATCGTCCACATGGCCGATGAATTTTTCACGGTCTCTCGCTCCTTCACTCCTCAGCCGAACGGAAACCCGCGGAAGAAATCTGGAATGAGCTGCGCCGGCGCGCGAATCACATCGCCGGATACGAACCGAAGTGGAATGCGTCTTTTCAATTCACGTCGACAGACGGACAGCATTCCAGATTGATCAGGAATACGACATTAAAAGAGGATTTCGACGCCCCCGTCGATGGTCAACGCAGACAGTCCGATGACTGCCTGAGTCGGCCGGCGAGTTTCTGCTCGCTGTACTTCGGTAGCTAGAACGCGATCAACGCATCGACCAGGTGACGACGCGCGGATTACCGCGGCGGTGCGAACGCGTTTCCCGCGACGTTAGGCGCTCGAGGATTGGGGTTCATGTTCAGGCTCGTGCCATTTGCTCTCATGTTGCTGACGGACGGACCCGATTCCGTGCCGCCCCGACCGCCGATCGCCGTCGCGCCACGCACCGACCCTGCGCCTGGACTCGTGCCTGGACTCGTGCCTGTTACGCCGTTTCCCAAGCCCGTTCCGGTTCCCGCACCATTGGCGCCGTTCAACTGCGCGCCGCTCATATCAGCGGAGGTAGCGCTTCCTGACTGAGCGTAAGCCGCTCCTGACAAACCAATAAGCAAAGCCGACGCCAAAAGACTGTGTGTGACGATCTTCATAACTCACTCCGTAACACCATCGGATTTTTCGCCGGAAACACGCGCAGCATCGTCATGAATTTGTGCACTTCACGCGCACGAATGCAGCCGTCAATAAGTAAGACGGCGGGCCGCCTGCTTTGTTCACGCATCGAATCGCGTTTCAAATGCGCGCCGCGTCGCCGGATTGCTTTCAGGCGTGTCGGCAGTCGTACAAATGCTTACAAAGCAGCGCGCCGGACGCGTACACCGCCTTCGCTGCTGCGGCGTTATTGCAGACACCTACCAGCGGAGTCCGCAATGAACACGAACCTCACCCCCAGCAACCCGCAGCGCAGTCGCATTCACCCTCTCGTCGCCGGCGCGGCGGCGGCCGTCATCCTCGCCAGCGCCACGGGCATCGCGGCAATGACCGGCATTCTGCCGACCTCGCACGCCGTCACGGCGCCCGCGGCTCCGGTCGCGGCGGTCGCTGCACCGGTTGCGAGCGCTCCGCTGGCCACGACTCAAACGAACCCCCAGCCGAACACCGTGCAACACACGGCTCAGGAAGCCGCTCCGGCCCGGCCGCGCGTGCATCACACGCACAGCACGGCGGCAGCGGACGCTCCGCGGTACTCGAACAATGAGGGATACCAGACGCCGTCGGCGAAGCCGGTCGCCGACCCGTACGCGGGCGAAGTCGTCGCGATCAACACAGTCCAGTCGCCCGAGCCGACCACCGGCCTCGGCGCGGTAGGCGGCGCGGTCGCTGGCGGACTGATCGGCAATCAGATCGGCGGTGGACGCGGCAAAATTCTGGCGACCATTGCAGGGGCTGTCGGTGGCGGCGTGGCCGGTAACGGCATCGAACATGCCGTACGCAAGCAGACGACCTATCAGGTCCAGGTGCGCATGCAGGACGGCAGCTACCGGAACTTCGACTATCAGACCCAACCGGCCGTGCAGGTTGGCGAGCGCGTCCACGTGTCCGGCGACACGTTGACAGCTTCGTGAGCGGCTGACTGAGCGGCTCAATAAACGGCTCAATAAGCGGCTCAATAAACGGCTCAATAAGCGGCTCAATAAGCGGCTCAATAAGCGGCTCCACGAGCGGCTTATTGAGCGCGTTCGCGAGCTGGATTCGCCCGGCTTGACGGGCGGCGGGGCAAAGCGTTACCAGTGGTTACACAAGTGACAATAGTGGCGTACATGCCAGGCCCAAGCCGCCCTACAATCCAGTTCGCCAGTCACCGCCCGGCGCCCGCATGGAGCGAACCGGTCAGGAGAAATACGATGAAACGCCCCACTCTTTTACTCGCAGCAGGCCTCTGCGCTGCATGTGCTTCCAGTGCCGCTATGGCTCACGTGGATGTCGGCGTATTCCTTGGGGCGCCCGCACCTCTGTATGTGGAACAGCCTCCGGTCATCTATCAGGCGCCGCCTGTAGTCTACGCGCCGGCACCCGCCTATTACGGTTATGGATATGACCGCGAGTACCGCGACGACCGCCGCTGGCACGACAACGGCTGGCACCGCGGCTGGCATCATCGTCATCATGAAGATGACGATGATTGATCCGGGCTCCCCGCACTGACGCTGGGCACAGCACTATCCAACGCAATTCGCTGGCGCGCGACGCAATAACCTTGCACGGCGTGCGTTCGTGCGTTCCGCTTCGACTTTGCCAATACCGGCATGAGTCGTAGCAAAACGGCCTAGCGCGCGAAACCTCGCCGCCACTTCGCACCAGCGGCCAACGCGCACAGCGTCAGCACACAAAATACCGCGCCTGCATAGAAAGTCGCCATGGCGCCGAAGCGGTCCCACAGCCCGCCCGCGACGACGCTCGCCACGAGCGTCGCCAGCCCGCTCATCAGGTTGAAAAACCCGAATGCGGTGCCTTTCAGATCGGGCGGCGCGGTATGCGCAACCATCGTGGCGAGCAGCCCCTGCGTGAGTCCCATGTGCAATCCCCACAGCGCGACACCGAGTATCACCACCGGCCAGTGACTGCCGTGCGCAAGCACGATATCCGACGCAATCAGCACCACGAGGCCCATGGCCAATAGTCTGGTGTGGCTCATCGAATCGGCGAGTTTTCCGAACGGATACGCCGATACCGAATACACGAGATTCATCGCCACCATCACGAGCGGCACCAGCGCCATCGGCACGCCGCCCTGCATCGCGCGCAGCACGAGGAAGGCCTCGCTGAAGCGCGCGAGCGTGAAGACCGCGCCGATGAACACCACCCACCAGTACGAGCGGCTCAGCTTCTTCAGATTTTCGAGCTTCAGCGGATTGACGCGTTTCGCGTCCGCGTGACGCGCGGGTTCCTTGATGCCGAACACCAGCAGCGCGACGGCGATCAAGCCGGGAATCACGGCCACCCAGAACACGAGACGAAAATTGTCCGCCCACAGCAGCATCAGTGCGACAGCCAGCAACGGACCGAGAAACGCGCCGACCGTGTCGAGCGATTGCCGTAACCCGTATGCCGCGCCGCGCAGATGCGGCGGCGTGATATCCGCGACCAGCGCATCGCGCGGCGCGCCTCTCACCCCTTTGCCGATCCGGTCGGTGACGCGCGCAGCCAGAACGATCCCGGCCGTCGGCGCGAGTGCGAACAGCGGCTTGCTCAACGCGCCCATGCCGTAGCCGATCACCGCGAGCCATTTCCGGTTGCCCAGATAGTCGCTGAGCGCGCCGGAGAAAATCTTGACGATGGGCGAGGTCGCTTCCGCGACGCCTTCAATCAGGCCGACCATCACGGCGCTCGCACCGAGACTCGTCACGAGGAACATCGGCAGCAGGCTGTGAATGATCTCCGACGAGATGTCCATGAACAGGCTGACGAAGCCCAGCATCCAGATGCCGCGGGGAATCTGGCTGAGTGCGCCGGCGCGCGGCGTGGAATGGGTACGCATCTTTTCTCGACTCTGGGATGTCGGGTTCAACGGCCGCATGGTCGCCTGCCGCTGTAAAACCAGCATGAAGCGATGCCAATGATAGGCCAATGATGCATGCCTCATTGCCTGACACGAGCCGATAGCGCCATCCGGTCGTGCGCGCATCCGATCGTGCGCGTTATTATCAACAGTTACGTCAGAACGGTTCATAGCACACGATGGAGCACGCGTACGTCCACCTGTTGAATCTGCTGGCCGGTCACCCGGAGTGGACGCTCACGGTCGTTTTCCTCGCGGCCTTCCTTGAAGCCATTGCCGTCATCGGCACCTTCATCCCTGGCAGCACTGCCATGTTCCTGGCCGGCGCACTGGCCGGCACCGGATCGCTGAGCCTTGGCTGGGTGTTCGTCTGGGCGATAGCCGGCGCGGTCGCCGGAGACGGCATCAGCTACTGGATTGGCAGCCGCTACAAGGACAGGATCGTCCAGGTATGGCCTTTCTGTAAGCATCCGCAGGTGCTCGATGCAGGACGCCGCTTCTTCGAAAAACATGGCGCGAAGAGCGTGGTGTTCGCCCGTTTCGTCGGACCGTTGCGGGCGATCGTGCCTGTGGTGGCGGGCATGCTCGGCATGACGCCGGTGCGGTTCTACGCGATGAACGGCCTCTCGGCCCTGCTCTGGGCGCCCGCCCATATCCTGCCGGGCGTGGTGTTCGGCGCATCGGTGCTGCTGGCGGGCGCAGTGTCGTTCCGCCTCGTCGTCATCATCGCGCTGCTGGTGAGTATCGTCTGGCTGAGCTTTCGAGCCGCGCGCTTTCTGTTCTCGCACGCCAATGCGTGGTCGAGCGCGGCCGGCCGCCAACTGGCGAACTGGGCCAGCCGGCACCCGGGCCGAATCGGCCGGCTCGCACAAAGAATGCTGGATCCCGAGCAGCCGGATGCCGGCAGCATTGTGGCGGCCTCGTTCATCGTGCTGGTTTCCGGCGCCCTCTTCTTCGGCGTTGTCGAAGACGTCATCAGCGGCGATCCGCTGGTGCGCATCGATCTATCCGTCTATCACTTCCTGCAATCGGTACGCACGCCCTGGGGCGATACCGTCCTCGCGGGTCTCGCCACGCTGGGCAGCGTCGTCACGCTGGCCGCCCTCGTCGTCACGGTTACGCTTTGGATGGTGTGGGAACGGCGCTGGCGCACCATCGGCTACTGGCTGGCCGCGGTGGTGTTTTCCCAGTTGCTGATCTTCGCTTTGCAGTTCGCGATGCACCGTGCTCCGCCGGATTCGCTCGTCTCCAATGCCTACGTGTTTCCATGCAATCACGTCGCCGCTACGGTGATCGTCTATGGCTTTCTGGCATTCCTGCTTGCGCGAAGGGTCGGCATGCTGGAGGGTTTGGCCGTCGCAACCGCAAGTGCCGTCGTCGTCGTGGTCGTCGCGCTCGCGGGACTTTACTTCGGCAGGTTCTGGGTGACGGACGCGCTTGGCGGCGCCGCGCTGGCGTACGCCTGGGTGGCGATCGTTGCGTTGACAGCCATCTGGCGGCACCCGGAAGCGCCGCCGTCACGCAGGTTCATGCCGGTCGTGATTCTGCTGGTCCTGCTCGTGACCGTGGGTGTGCAGCTTGGCGTCAATCCTCCTGCCGCGTCGCCGGACAGTACGCGGCCTCCGCCGCCCATACTCGTCACGCAATCGCAGTGGACCGTTTCTCTCTGGAAGCGCCTGCCATGCTATCGCTCGGATATGGGAGGCGATCGCAAGGAGCCGCTCACGCTGCAATGGGTGTCGAACCTCGATACGATAAGAGGACGACTTCGCGCTCAGGGATGGGTCGAAGGAACGGACCTTTCGGCGCGCAGCCTGCTTTCTCTCGCCTCGCCCAACGTCGCCGCCGTGTCGCTTCCGGTGTTGCCGAAGCTGAACAACGGCGTGCCCTCGTCGCTGGTCTTCACGCGTCCTGGCGGCACGCTCGACGAACGCGACGTACTGCGCTTCTGGCCAAGCGGCTACGCGGTGGCAAACGGCGCGGCGTCCACTCCGCTCTGGGTCGGAGCTTTGGCACACGAACGCCTGTTCCGTCCGTCCTGGCCAATCAATATCCTGCGAGCCGACAAGGATGCGACCTCACTCGATACTCGCGACGCCTGGAGCACAGGCTTCGGAGCCGATGTCGTGGCAAGAGTGAGTTGTCACGGCGTGCCGGTATCGCTATTGGCGTCGCCTGAGGAATGAGCGGACTCGGATTTCGTGGTCAGCCAGGGCAGTGTCTACGGACGCATCGACCTGAAGATGTGAGAGCCAATTCTCGATCGTGGCGGCCTAAGCATTTCATAAGGTTCGTTTGCTAGGATCGCTCTGCGAGAGTGTGGCGTGTTGCGGTTAGCGGCACGGCCCCCGCTGCCGTGCCGTAGTGTCGCCGGGCCCTTGCTGGTGTGCGCGCCGGCACGCGGTCCATCATTCACAACACCTCCCTCGACAAACTCACTGCATGAATACACTCGAAGCGCTCAATCAGGCGCTCTTTCTGATGATCAACGCCACGACGTCGACGCCGGCGTGGCAAATCGAGGTAGCGCGGTTGATCGCCGACTACGTCATCTATCTCGTCCCGCTGGTGCTGGTAGCCATCTGGCTATCCGGCGACGAGCATCAGCGCGGCACGGCAATCCGCGCATGTTGCGTCACCCTGCTTGCGCTCGGCGTCAATCAGCTCATCGGCCTTGTCTGGCAACACCCCCGCCCGGACGTGATCGGGCTTGGCCATACCTTCTTGCAGCATGCCTCAGACTCGTCGTTCCCAAGCGACCACGGCACCGTATTCGCAAGCATCGCCCTGACCTTGTGGTTGGGCGGCATGCGACGGTACGGCATGCTCACGCTGCTATCCGGCGTTGCAGTCGCGTGGGCGCGCGTGTTTGTCGGTGTCCATTTCCCGTTCGACATGGTGGGCGCCGTCGCCATCGCATGCCTCGCGTTCCTGCTTGTCACGCCGCTTTGGCGGCTTGGCGGATCCATGATGACGCGCGGGTTGATCGTGGTGTACCGCACGCTGCTCGCGTGGCCGATCAAGCGCGGCTGGCTATCTTCGTGAACCGCGCTGGTGAACGGCGGCGCCTGCAAGAAGCGCACTCGACACTGACCGGCGCCGAATGCGCCGGGAACGCCGCGGGCGCGCCCGGCATGGTCGCGCCGGCTATTCCGGCAACACCGCCACGGATGCTTCGCTAGTCGTCGATCGCCTCACGCTGCAACTCGAGCAGCGCCCTGCTTCGCTCCTGAAAACAGCGAGCCCGTCAGCGCGTTACCGCTGCGGCCACAGCGAGCGGCCGAGGAAGGTCAGCGTCCGGTCCCACGCCACTTGCGCCCAGACCGGATCGAACTGGGTGCCGGCGATACGGCCCGGTCCGACCGCCGTCTCGTTGGCGAACGCATGATGCGCGAGGTAACGATGAAACTCCACGTCGACATTCGCCCCCCTCAGCCTGGCTTCCAGTGCGTCGACCGTTTCAGCCTGAAAGAACGCGTCTTGCGCGGCCCAGTGACCCAGCACCGGCACCTTGATTTTTGCTGCGTCGATGTACTCGAGCGGCGGGAAGCCGTACCACACCACGCCGGCCGATAGCTCGGGGACATTGCATAGCGCCAGCAGCGTGAGCGCGCCGCCCATGCAAAAACCCGTCACACCGACTCGCTCCGAATGCTGCTTCAGGTATTGCACAGCGCCGCGAATATCCTGGCTGGCGGCGGCGCCGAAATCGAGCCCGCTCATCAGATGGTGTGCTTCTTCCTCTTCCACCGTCGATTTTCCGCGGTAAAGATCGGGGACCAGCGCCAGATAGCCAGACTGCGCGAGCCGGTCGGCCACGCCACGAATCTGGTCGTTCAAACCCCACCACTCCTGAATCACGACGATGGCGGGCGCGCCCTCGAGTTTCTGCGGCTTCGCCAGATAACCCTGAACATCCTGTCCATCAGGGCGGCGAAAGGTGATCATGGATCCCGGTGTCTGTTTCATGAGAGGCTCCTCGACTGGACGAAACCCGTAGCATAGCGCCAGTGCAAAAAGTACGACTCCGTGATCGACTACCTCGCGCGGACCACGGCCAACGGCAACTGGGCCGGCTATCTGTTCGCACACCCGTACGACAACGACAACACCGACAACTCGTTCCGCGGCGGCAGAGGCTGTGTACGGTCCCCATTAACCTTCCGCGTGCGATTAACTAAAATGAATTCATGGCCGTGTCCTGATCGGGAGGCGCCATGGGTGAATTTGCCAGCGTCGTCATGAAGTTCCTGGGATCGGCGGCGGTCCATGTCCAGTCATATGGATCTGTTGACGATCTCCTCGCCATCCTCTGTGGGCTGACTGGTCTCGCCTTTCTGGTCGTCGTTCTGCTAGTGCAGGACGGAGTGGAAAACGCCCGGAAATGGAAATCGGGATGGCTGACCGACCAGCATCATTCACATTTTGCCTGGCTGGGTCATCGCAAGCATTGACGCCGCAGCGGCGCGCTGACAACCCGCGCAGCGCACCGCAGCAATCGCATGTGTCAATCATGCTGTCGAGACGACGCGGGTTCAACGGCGGGTCCGACGCCTGCCGCGTAAAAACGCAGCCGTCAGAACCTGATCCGATGTATCAGGCGGGCAACCACGAGGCTTGCCCGGTCCAGACGGTTTCACCTCCATTTCCGCAGACACTCGATATCGCCAGTCCACCGGAGCGCGACTACATGATCTCGTGCGCGAGCGCAGCATCCGGCGCGTGCTAGGCTACGCGCAGATACCGGCCGGCGCGATGAACCCGGCGCCAGGAAAAACATCGAAAGTTCACGTTGCCTGAATATCCGCGTCCGCTCCTTCGTTTAGGCTAAACGCAGGCGACATAAGGTGGATCGATGATCGACGTTAACCAGCGTTTTGTCTGGCGGCGGCGCCTGTGCGCCGCGCTTTGCGGCTGCGCCGCATTGGCCGGCTGCATGGTCGGTCCGGACTATCGCACGCCGCCAGCGCCCTCTACCGACACCTACACCGCCACCCCTTTGCCCGAGCAGACGGCCTCCGCGCCGGGGGCCGCCGGCTTGCCGCAGCGCTTTGTCCCGGGACAGGACATTCCCGCCGCCTGGTGGGCGCTCTTTCATTGCGAGCCACTCGACACGCTGATCCGCGAGGCTTTCTCCAACAGCCCGAACGTCGCCGCGGCGCGGGCCGCATTGCGGCAGGCTCGCGAAAATTTCTCGGCGCAAGCCGGCGGCACGCTTCTGCCGAGCGTCGATGCGAAACTGGGCGCCACGCGCGAAAAATTGAACGGGATCACGTTCGGCCGTCCCGAACTCACCGAGGAATTCAATCTCTACAACGCGTCGGTGAACGTGTCGTACAAGCTCGACATAGTCGGCGGAACGCGGCGCGAACTCGAAGCGCTGCACGCGCAAGTCGACTACCAGAGTTACCAGCTGCAAGCCGCCTATCTCGCGATGTCGGCCAACATGGTGACGGCGGCGGTCAAGGAAGCGTCGCTGCGCGCCCAGATCGAAGCCACCGAGCGCATCGCCGCCGAGGAGGATGAGCAGCTCGGGGTGCTCAGCAAGCAGTTCGATCTGGGCGGCGTCGGCCGCACGGCGGTGCTCGCGCAGCAGACGCTGCTCGCGCAAACCCGCGCAACGCTGCCGCCCCTGCAGCAACAGCTCGACCAGGTGCGCCACCAGCTTGCCGTACTCGCCGGCAAACTGCCCAGCGACGCCACGCTGCCCGAATTCAGGCTCGACATGTTTTCGTTGCCCGCGACGCTGCCGGTGAGCCTGCCGTCGGCACTGGTAAGGCAGCGGCCCGACATCCTCGCCGCCGACGCCGTGCTGCATCAGGCCAGCGCGCAAATCGGCGTGGCGACGGCCGCGATGTACCCGCAGATCACGCTGTCCGCCAGCTACGGCGCCGAGGCGCTGACACCCGCGCAGGTATTCAAGGCCGGCAGCACGATCTGGAGCTTCGGCGCCAGCCTGCTGCAACCGCTCTTCCACGGCGGCCAGCTGAGTGCGCAGAAGCGCGCGGCCGAAGCAGCATACGAGCAGGCCGACGCGCAATACCGCGAAACGGTGCTGCTCGCGTTCCAGAACGTGGCGGACTCGCTGCGCGCGCTCGATCACGACGCCACCGGCATGAAAGCGCAGACCGACGCGTGGCGCGCCGCCAGCGACTCGCTCGATCTCACGCGCGGACAGTATCGGATCGGCGGCGTGAGCTACCTGTCGCTCCTCGACGCTCAACGCCAGTACCAGCAAACGGTCGTGAGCCTCGCGCAGGCGCAGGCGTCGCGCTATGCCGATACCGCGGCGCTGTTTCAGGCGCTCGGCGGCGGCTGGTGGAACGCCTCCGCCGCACCCGCCGCACCCGCAACGCAGTGACACGACCTGACAGGACACGCGCCGCGCAGCGCTCTGTCACACACGCGTTTTGCAGCACGCTCTTTCAGGAACATAAACATAAGGTTTGGCGCTTCGCCCGATGCCGAAGAAGGACATGACGATGACTGAAAAACCACGGATGGCCAGGCGGATGACGATCATGCTGATCTGTGTCGGCCTGCTGCTGGCGGCGCTCGTCGGCTTCAACCAGTTCAGGACGTACATGTTCGCCAAGCTCATGGCAGGCAATGCCGCGCCGCCCGCCACCGTCTCGGCGGTCATCGCCCGCTATCAGTCGTGGCAGCCGCAGCTTGCCGCGGTCGGCAGCCTGCGCGCCGTGCGCGGCGTCGACGTGACCACCGAAGTCGCCGGCCTCGTGCGCGAGGTCACGTTCAGCTCGGGGCAGGAAGCGAAGGCCGGACAAGTCCTTGTCCGGCTCAACGACGACGCCGACGTGGCGTTGCTCCATTCCCTGCAGGCAGCGGCAGAACTCGCGCAGACCGTCTACCACCGCGATCAGGCGCAGTACGACATCAAGGCCATCGCCAAGGCGCAACTCGACGCGGATGCCGCCGACCTGAAGGGCAAGAAGGCGCAAGTCGCGGGACAGGCCGCACTGGTCGAAAAGAAGACGATTCGCGCGCCGTTTGCGGGACGCCTCGGCATCACCACGGTCAATCCGGGGCAGTACATCAATCCAGGCGATGCGATCGTGACGCTGCAAGCCATCGACCCGATCTACGCCGACTTCTACCTGCCGCAGCAGCAACTCGGTCAGCTCGCGATCGGCCAGACCGTGGTGGTCGACACCAGCGCTTTCAACGGGCAAACGTTCACCGGCAAGGTCCAGTCGCTCAGCCCGAAAATCGATAGCGCGACGCGCAACGTGCAGATCGAAGCGAGCGTGGACAACCACGAGCGCAAGCTGCTGCCGGGCATGTACGCGAACGTGAAGATCGACGCCGGCGTTGCGCAGCGCTACCTGACCCTGCCGCAAACGGCCATCACCTACAACCCGTATGGCGCTACGGTGTTCATCGTCAAGCCGGGCACGCAAGCGAACGCGCAAGGCAAGACGCTGCCCGTCGCGCAGCAGGTGTTCGTCACCCCGGGGCCGACGCGCGGCGATCAGGTGGCGATCCTGAAGGGCGTCGCCGAAGGCACCCAGGTCGTGACGAGCGGGCAACTCAAGCTCAAGAACGGCATGCCACTCGTCATCGACAATCGCGTGCAGCCTGCGGATAATCCCAACCCGACACCTCAGGAACAATAGAGAGGCCGCGCGATGAAATTCACCGATCTCTTCATCCAGCGGCCTGTGCTCGCTTCCGTGGTCAGCCTGCTGATCCTCGTGCTCGGGCTGCGCTCGCTCGCCGCCCTGAAGGTCAGCCAGTATCCGCGGACCGAAAACGCGGTCGTGACCATCAGCACCGCCTACTACGGCGCGAACGCCGATACGGTCGCCGGCTTTATCACGCAGCCGCTCGAGGCGGCGATCGCCCAGGCGCAAGGCATCGACTATCTGTCCTCGACGAGCAGCACCGGCGTGTCGACCATTACCGCGACGCTACGCCTGAACTACGACGCGAACCGCGCACTGACTGAAATCAACACGCAGATCCAGTCGGTGCGCAACCAGTTGCCGCCGCAAGCGCAGCAGCCCGTGCTGACGGTACAGGTCGGGCAAACCACCGACGCGATGTACATGGGTTTTTACAGCGACGTGCTGCCGAGCAACAATGTGACGGACTACCTGCTGCGCGTGGTCAAGCCCAAGCTCGATTCGATCGAAGGCGTACAGACGGCCGAGATCCTGGGCGGCCGGCAGTTCGCGTTGCGCGCGTGGCTCGATTCGACGCGCCTGGCCGCGCACGGCGTGACGGCGGCCGACGTCTATACGGCACTCGGCAGAAACAACTATCTCGCGACGCTCGGCACGACCAAGGGGCAAATGGTCAGCGTCGACCTGAACGCGGGCACCGACCTGCACTCCGTCAACGACTTCAGGCAACTCGTCGTCAAGCAGAAGAACGGCGCGATCGTGCGCCTCGAGGACGTCGCGAACGTCGTGCTCGGCGCCGACAGCTACGACTTCAACGTCGCCTTCAGCGGCAAGCGTTCGGTATTCATCGGTATCAAGGTCGCGCCGGACGCGAACATACTCGACGTGGCCAAGCGCGTGCGCGCCGTCTTTCCGTCGCTGCAGGCGCAGTTCCCGGTCGGCATGACCGGGGAGATCGTTTATGACGCAACCGATTTCGTCAACACGGCGATCGCCGAAGTCATCAAGACCCTGGTCGAGGCGCTCCTCATCGTCACCGCGGTCATCTTCCTGTTTCTCGGCAGTTTCCGCGCCGTCATCGTGCCGCTGATCGCGATGCCGTTGTCGCTGATCGGCACGTTCTTCGTGATGCAGCTGCTCGGCTATTCGATCAACCTGCTGACGCTGCTCGCGCTCGTGCTCGCAATCGGACTCGTCGTGGACGACGCGATCATCGTCGTCGAAAACGTCGATCGCCACATGAAGGAGGAAGGCAAGGCGCCCTTCGAAGCCGCGCTGATCGCCGCGCGCGAACTCGGCGGACCGATCCTCGCGATGACCGTCGTGCTGGTCGCCGTGTATCTGCCGATCGGTTTCCAGGGCGGCCTGACGGGCGCCCTCTTCACTGAGTTCGCGTTCTCGCTCGCGGGTGCGGTGACGGTGTCCGGCGTGATCGCGCTGACGTTGTCGCCGATGATGTGCTCGCGCTTCTTCCGCGCGGACCAGGAGTCCGGGCGCTTCGCGCGCTTCGTCTACCGCCAGTTCGAACGCGTGCACCGCGGCTACAGCCGGCTGCTGCATGCGACGCTCGACACCTGGCCGGTATTCACCGTGATGGGCGCACTGCTGCTCGGCGGCGCGGTCTACCTCTTCATGACGTCGAAATCGGAGCTGGCGCCGCAGGAAGATCAGGGGATCGTACTGTCGCAGGTCCAGGGGCCGCCGAACGCGACGATCCAGCAGATGCAGATGTATGCGGACCAGGTGTTCGATATCTCCAGACAGCTTCCCGAATATGCGCAGATGTTCCAGCTCACCGGCGCGCCGACCCTCAACCAGGGAATCGGCGGCGTGCTGTTCAAGACATGGGACAAGCGCAGCAAGGGCGCGACCGTCTTGCAGCAGGAATTGCAGCAGAAATGGAATCAGATTGCCGGCACACGCGTCGCGGCGTTCCAGTTTCCGCCGCTGCCCGGCTCGCGAGGGCTGCCGGTGCAGTTCGTCATCAGCACGACCGAGCCTTTCGAGAATCTCAACGAGGTATCGCAGGCAGTCCTGCAAAAAGCTCGCGCGAGCGGGATGTTCTTCTTCGTCGACAGCGATCTCAAGCTCGACAAGCCGGAGGCCACGCTCGTCGTCGACCGCGACAAAGTGGCCTCGCTTGGCCTCTCGCAGAGCGACGTCGGGCAAGCGCTCGGCTCGGCGCTCGGAGGGGGTTACGTCAACTACTTTTCGATTGCCGGACGCTCGTACAAGGTCATTCCGCAGGTGTTGCAGACCGACCGCCTGAATCCGTCGCAGGTGCTCGATTATTATCTGCGCACGCCGGACGGCACTGTTATCCCGGCTTCGACGATCGCCCATATCGAACACAACGTCGTGCCGGAGTCGATCAACCACTTCCAGCAACTCAACTCAGCGACGATCTCTGGCGTGATCGTGCCCGGCGTATCGCAGGGCGAGGTGCTCGATTTCCTGCGCAAGGCGACCGCACAGGTCGCGCCGGCGGGGTATTCGGCGGATTACTCGGGCCAGTCGCGGCAGTTCGTGCAGGAATCCGGCGGCTTCGTCATCACGCTGATGTTCGCGACGATCATCGTGCTGCTCGCGCTCGCCGCGCAGTTCGAAAGTTTCCGTGACCCGATCGTGATCCTGATTTCGGTACCGATGGCGCTCTTCGGCGCGCTGATCTTCATCAACGTCGGCTTGACGACGCTCAACATCTATACGCAGGTCGGGCTCGTCACGCTGATGGGGCTCGTCAGCAAGCACGGGATTCTGATCGTGCAGTTCGCCAACGAATTGCAGCGCGCCGGCCGATCGAAGCGCGAAGCGCTGGAGGAAGCAGCGGGCGTGCGGCTGCGCCCGATTCTGATGACGACGGCCGCAATGGTGCTCGGCGTGGTGCCGCTCGTGATCGCATCGGGGGCAGGCGCCGCGGGCCGCAATGCGATGGGGCTCGTCATCTTCACGGGGCTGTCGATCGGCACCCTCTTTACCTTGTTCGTGGTGCCGGCCATGTATATGTTCCTCGCCGCGGATCACCATCACGAAACCAGGGCGCCAACAGCGGGTTAGCGCGCGTGGCAGCCGGCGCCGCGTCCGGGCAGCCGGGCCTCGCCCGGCAGCGATGAAAAAACTGACAGGCATATCAAGCCTATCGCCCCCATAGACAGTAATGGCTTCATGCATATCGTCACATTCCGATATATGATTCGCCTTGTAGCGATGCAGATGCGTGAGCCGACCGGCGCCACATCTGTTTGTTGTTCATGATTTGAAGCCACCCAGATGACGCTCGACATCGACGCGATTCATAAAGCGCTTGCCAACCCCGTGCGCCGGGAGATTCTCGGCTGGCTAAGAGAGCCGTACGCGCATTTCTCCGACCAGGAACTGCCGCTCGATCACGGCGTGTGCGCCGGCAAGATCGACGCGCGCTGCGGCCTGTCGCAGTCGACCGTGTCGGCGCACCTCGCCGCGTTGCAGCGCGCGGGTCTCGTCACGTCGAAGCGAGTCGGTCAATGGGTGTTTTTCAAACGCAACGAGCCCGTCATTCAGGCGTTTCTCGAGCACATGAACGCCGAGCTCTGAGCGGTCCATCCGCGTCGCCGCGCTTCTTTCATCACGCTGTTTTTTAAGGCCCGGGCCTTGCGCCCGCCAGGAAAGGTGAACTCTTATGCCGACTCTTTTTGACCCGCTCCAGATTGGCGACATCACGTTGCCGAACCGCATCATCATGGCGCCGCTCACGCGTCAACGCGCCGGCGAAGTCCGCGTGCCGAACGAGCTGATGGCGAAGTACTACGCCGAACGCGCCACGGCCGGGCTGATCATCAGCGAAGCCACGTCGGTGACGCCGCAAGGCGTGGGCTATGCCGAAACGCCGGGCATCTGGTCGCAGGAACAGGTCGAAGGCTGGAAAATCGTCACGAATGCCGTGCACGCCGCCGGCGGCAAGATTTTCCTGCAACTGTGGCACGTCGGCCGTATTTCGGACCCGCTGTTCCTGAACGGCGAGCTGCCGGTCGCGCCGAGCGCGATTCCCGCTCAAGGTCACGTGAGCCACGTGCGTCCGGAGCGCGCTTATGTGACGCCGCGGGCGCTGGAACTCGAAGAAATCGCCGGCGTGGTCGACGCGTTCCGCAAGGGCGCTGAAAATGCGAAACAGGCCGGTTTCGACGGCGTCGAAATCCACGGCGCGAACGGTTATCTGCTCGACCAGTTCCTGCAGGACAGCACCAACAAGCGCACCGACGCCTACGGCGGCCCGATTGAAAATCGCGCCCGCCTGCTGCTCGAAATCACCGACGCGTGTATCGACGTATGGGGCGCCAACCGTGTCGGCGTGCACCTCGCACCGCGCCGCGACGCGCATACGATGGGCGATTCCGATCCGGCCGGCACCTTCGGCTACGTGGCTCGTGAACTCGGCAAGCGCAAGATCGCGTTCATCGCCGCACGCGAAGCGCTCGGCGAAGACCGCCTCGGCCCGCAACTGAAGAAGGCGTTCGGCGGCCCGTACATCGCCAACGAAAAGTTCACCCGGGAAACCGCGCAGCAAGTGCTCGACGCGGGTGAAGCGGACGCGGTGGCGTGGGGTCAACTGTTCATCGCGAATCCGGATCTGGTGCGCCGCTTCGCAACGAATGCGCCGTTGAACAAGCCGAATCCGGCAACGTACTATGCGCGCGGCGAGACCGGCTACATCGATTATCCGACGCTGGAAACGGTGGAGTAAGCGGTAAAGTAAGCGGTAAAGTAAGCTGCGGAGCCAGCGCAGGCATATGTTGCTGCATTAAAACGGCTGGTTAGCAGAAGTAAGCTGCAAAAAGCGCGCGGCGGGTGTAACCGGAGTGAAATCCGGTGACGCCCGCCGCGTTTTTCATGCTCTACCCGATGCAAATTCCGCGCGCACCGCCAGCTTCATGCAAGATCGCGTCGCATGAACACGCGTTTCGATTCGTCGAGGCCGCGGGCAATATGCGCGTCGCGCCGCGCGATCAACGCCGCGTCGAGTTCAGCTTCTTCGATATCGCGAAAGCCGAGCCGCCGATAATACGGCGCGTTCCACGGCACCTCGCGAAACGTCGACAACGTGAGTTGCGTCACCAGTTGCGCGCGCGCGAGTTGCGCAACCTGGCCGATCAGCGCCGCACCGATGCGCTGCCCGGCATACGCCGTGAGGACATCGAGTTCCTGGACGTAGAACCTTGTTGGCTGCGGCTCGAACATCACGAACCCAACGCATGTCTGGTCGGCTGCCACGGCGACGACGATCTGCTGCGCGGCGATCTTGCGGTTGACGAGGGCCAGCTCCATCGGCGGCGCATCGGCGATACCGGCCAGGCCGACGCTGGCGAAGCGCTGACCGGCCTCGTATTCGATGCTCCGGATGGACTCGGCATCGTGTGGCGCGGCAAAACGGAAGGTGACGGCGCGAGCTTGTTGCATGGGCATTTCGTGAGCGATTCGTGAGCTTTCGTGGGCGTTCGAGGGGGTTTTTCTGGAACGACGGGCCTCGATATTGACATCATCGCGGTGAAATAAACAGGTGCATGCGGCGCCGCGGGACTACACTCCTGAACACCTGAATTCCCGTTCGACTCAAGATGGATCTGATGCATCTGCTGCAGGTCGCCCTGCACTTCGACCAGCACCTGAGCAGCCTGATCGCGCAATACGGCACCGCCGTCTACGCGATGCTGTTTCTCGTCGTGTTCGTCGAGATCGGTTTCCTGCCGCTGTTCTTCTTGCCGGGCGATCCGCTGATTTTCATTTGCGGCGGTCTCGCCGCCACCGGCGCGCTGAATGTCTGGATCGTGATTCCGGTGTTGTTTGCCGCGACTGTGGCCGGCAGCATCGTCGATTACGGGTTCGGCCGCGCGATCGGCGAAAAAGTCTATACCGCCGACTATCGCTGGCTCGACAAGCATGCGCTACATAAAGCGCACGCCTTCTACGAAGCACGCGGCGGCCTGACTTTCCTGCTGTCGCCGTTCATTGCGGTGGTGCGCACGTTCGCGCCGTTCGTCGCCGGTGTCTCGCGCATGACGTTCGCGCGTTTCGTGTCGTTCGTCACGGCCGGCGCGGCGCTGTGGATCGTGTCGCTGGTGGCGACAGGATACCTGTTCGGCAACGTGCCGCTGGTGCGCGACCATATGAGTTCGATCGTGCTGCTGGGCGTGGGACTCGGTGTCGGATCGTTGCTGGTGAGCGCAGTGTGGCGTTTCGTCAATCGCCGGTTGCGCGCCGACTTGAAGTCACGGAGATCTCCATAATGCTTTCCGCTTTGCTCGTCTTCGTGATTGCGGCAAAAGACCATAGGTCAGGTTCACCCGGTATCGGCGTACGCGACCAAAGGCAGGCGACCAGCATTTGTTGTGGCGGCGTCGGGTCGAATTGCAAAACCACGTTCTTCCCGTTTCGATCGACGTTCGCGTAGAAACGATTGACGACCATGATGCGGTGGTTGTGGCCGAACAAGAGACGCTCAACTTTCTCGATAGCGGACGCTGGCCAACGATTAACTAGTCGTCGCCCGCGAGCTGAAACGACCCTTCCATAACGCTAACGCATTTGCCGCCGACACGGACCCTTGCATGCCCACCATGCGTGTCGACTTTCGCGAACAGGATGCTCGGGCGCCCCATGTCCACGCCTTGGGCGACGCACAACGACAGTTCCGCCAAACCCCGGACCTGAGCAATGAGCGCGGCAGTTGCTGCTGTCGCGCTACCCGTGGCCGGGTCTTCCGTCATGCGCGGCGTGAACATCCGTGCCTCCAGATCACAGATAGTTCCGGTCCTGGCGCGGTCGATATCGCGCGTATAGGCGTAGATGGACACGGCACCGTCCATCGGAAGCAAGCCTTTAAACGCCACGAGATTCGGCACACACCGCCGTAGGGCATCGCGTGAAGCAAGTTCAACGACGAGGAACGGAAGGCCAACAGAGGCGACCTGAGGGGGGTGAGCATCAATCCGGACGTCGTCAGGGGCGAGTGAGAGACAAGCGGCCACCCGGCTTGCGGAGACGTGTGACAATCGCGCCAACGGTTCCGGCGCAATGAGCTCAGCGCCGACCACGGCCCCGCCCTCTTTCAGCTGGTTTACGGGAACCAGGCCAGCTAACTCCTCGAAGACGAGCCGATCTGGCAACGGATCCCGACCGGATGCCGCCTTTGCAGCGAGCACAAATGCCGTGCCGATGTTTGGGTGTCCGGCGAAGGGTATCTCGCGGCTCGGCGTAAAAATTCTCACCCAAGCAGTATTAGCGGCATCGCGGGGAGGCAACACAAATGTCGTTTCAAGTACGCGAACTCGCTTGCGATTGCCTGCATCTGATTGGTTGATAAGCCAGCGGCATCGAGTACGATCGCAACCGGATTGCCTTTAAATTTCTCGTCTGTGAACACATCAGCGGTGATATAGCGGCGATTCATTGCGCTCCTCGGTTTATTGACGACTCTCTAACGATGTACCCCCATTATCGCTATGAGCCGCCACTGAGACAGATACAGTTCTGCCCCGATAGACCGGGCCAACGCGTCGAATGACGGGTTAGTCGCGTACAGCCTCATGCAATGGCCATATTTCGCAGTGACTTTGCCTGTCGCTGATCGGCGGCACGCGACCCGTTGCCGTCACTCGGATCGTCGCACCGACAACGGCCGCATTTGAGCATCCAACGGACATCAACCATGCCAAGTCGTCTAGCCTAGAGATCCGAAACGTTCGGTCGTTCGAACTTATGCACAACGACCGCTTACCGGAAAGCGGTCATTGACGCTGACTTACCGTGACCGGGACGATTTTTTCCAGTTGGTCCAGCAACAGCTCCTTTTGCTGCTCCGGCAGCTTGACCAGACTCGGATACATGTTAATCAATGCCAGCCGTTGCGAAGACGACTTGGAGGGCAGCAGCATGAGCAACCCCGCCTTCTCACGGTCGGACAGCGATGACAGATGCGGTAGCGCGCTAAGTTGCACAAAACTGGCAGACTCTACCGAAGGTACGGCAGCTTCGTCCGTCACGGCCGACGGTGCCGATTTCCCCCCCCGTGGCGACGTGCTTTGCGCGGCCAGTGGGCTCGGTCCCGATGAAGCTTGCTGCGGGGCTGCCATTGATGCAGGGGTGGAATCCGAATCCCCTCCGCCGCATCCGGTAAGCAGCAGACTGAACAGCAGCATCCACCGGGCATGCAAAAAATGGCGCGGTGCATGTGGAACATGCCCCACGCGGCAATCAAGGTGAACGTCTTGTTGCATAGCCAAGCATCCGATGATTCAGGAAAAAGTGGGCGTGGCACCGCATGAAATGACGGTACCGGCCGCCACCGATTGCAGACGTGCCAGCGGATGCTGGCACGTCCATCCCTATGGCTTTGGACGCTCTCGCTAGTGTCGGGTTTTCCCGTTCAGTCGAATGTGCCGTAGCCTGTGCCAAGGTCAATCAAGGAATACTGAAATAAGGCCCGCTGAAGCCCTTGAATGTGATCGTATACACGAAATGCCCAAGGGTTGGGCCGGCTATCAGCTGCTTGGTCCAGTTCCCGTTGGGGCAGGTAGCCGCGTCTAGTAACTGCTGTTGGGTCGGCGCCGTCACAGTGAGCGGCGCCACTACCAGCTGCCCGTTCCTGGAAGGGCTCAGGTTGTTGAACGAAGAAGACTCCGGGAACTGCGTCTTCACATCGACGACCTGGCCGCCATGGTTTGTGCACTGCACGGTGCCTGAGTAGGTCGCTGTCAGAACCACGTCCGCATTAGTGTGGCCGACTCCCCCGATAGTGGCCCCGGTGCAGCTGACACTCTGGGTGGATGAGTCTACGGAGCATACCGGCTCGGCAGTTGCAAAATGTGCTCCGCTGGGCCCATTGGCGGCATTGGTGGTTTGGGCCCAAGCTGCGGGAGCGACCAGCACCGCAGCCAATGTAACTAAAGCTAGATTCTTCATATTTGTCTCCAAGAATATCATGGTAGGGCCTATTGAGAAATAACTGAGAAACGTTGAATAATGGGCCTCCTTTTTTAATAATAATAAAAATACGAGGACTGTTTATGGGCGATATGCCCAGCGGCAGTGGCGCAACGAGTCGGCCGAAGTATTGCTGGATTACTTAAATTCGGACAAGACAAATTAACCATCACGCGCTGCCGGCTTATATTGAGCGGGGCACGAGTGTTGAGGTATTGCCCGATGTGATGTCGACCAAGGTGCGTGACGAAGTGTTCTGAAGCAGTAACCTCCTAATTAGGATTGTTAGGCTTCTTTAAGCTGCTCGAATGTAATATAGGTCAAGTGTGTTACCAAAAATTACTTTTTTAATCCTTTTTGATTTTTCCGATAAGGACGATGTTATGGCGGAGCAATGCTATCCTTATTTATCTGGAATTATCATTTTTGGCCCGCCTCAAGGTAGCGCGCGAGGTGAGAGGCAATGCCAATTTTGCTGTGCCTAAGCCTGTTGCCTCGCTGCCGTCTGAGACTGAGCACCGGATCGATGGGGCACGCTGAGCGTCCGCTGGCCGGCCCACATCCGACGGTTGGCCGTCCGCGGCGTCCTTTGTACGAATGTCGCATCCTGGCCGAACCCGGAAGTTCGCGATGGGAACGCGGTGCCTGGAAGACTACGCATGCCGTTCCTTATGGGCCGGTGATGACGAAGGAGCAAGCACCAAAGTGGAGACCTTGCCGTCGTTTTCGATTTCGACAAAACCGATTCGGCTGTACCAGTCATAAGCAGCCCGGTTGCATACGAAGACATTCAAGTACAGCGGTTTTTGTAAGTAACTGGACAACGACATCACCTTGGCAATCGCTGCACTGCCAATCGACTTGTTTTGCATCTCCGGCACGATACAAAGCATCCGCAGCCATACGAGATCCGGTTCGACGTCCCAGTGCACAAATCCGCATCGGTTGCCTTCCCATGTAACTATTTGACAAGAGCCTTGGCGAAGGCTTTTGGCAAACCCCGCCTGTTGCAAGTCGTCGTCCCAGCCATACGCTGAGGTAACGAAACCTTTCATCGTTCGCCGGTACGTGTCAAATAGCCATTCCGAGTCTTCGGGTACGGCCTGCCGAAAATCTGGATTCATCACAACCGCCAATTCAGCGGCGCAATGGTGCGCCCTGTTCGATGGATGCCGCTAGAGTCCGTTCGTAGTGAGCCCACTGGGATGCGTGCCGTCGATGATCGACCGACCTTCCCCAAACCCCGCCTGTTCCGCCGCATCTGTGGTCAGGAAATCTGGCACCGGATGCGAGAAGTCTACCTTCTGCGCCGCATATCGAATGTCGGCTCCCGGGCGCGCCACGTAGCCAACATAGCCAAACGGGATATTCGGAGGATGAGGCGAATACTCGGGAATTGGCAAGACGCGGATCGTGAAACCATGGTACTCGTCAAAGACCTCTTTTCCTTCGGGCATGCTCGTCTCCTGCGTGGTTTTAGACAATCACAACGCCGCGCGCGGCTATGCACGGGATGCCAATCCGCGGGTGTGGGTGGTTGAGTTCCGGAGAGCCTGCTAATGACCAGCCTTCTTGAAATCGCTCATTGTCAACAGGATTGGATTCGTGTCACTCGATCCGACCTTCGCCTCCGCGACGGCCAAAATCTCGAACTGCGCATCTTCAAACGCTGCGAGCAAGTCTTCCCGTCCATCACCGGCCGCATCGCAGTATTCCTTCAACGCTTCAGCGCTTATCTCGAAGACTGGCTGGTGATCGTCGAAAATTACCCGAAAGGCGACTGTCGAACGCGCTGTCACTCTCGGTCTGAAGCCTTCATCGACGTGCGTAGCCATAATGATTTCCGTTCTCAGTGCCGAAAAATCGTAGGGCGCTCCTTAAACGCCGTGTTCGTCGCACCACTGGATCGCCCAGCGCCGCGCCGCCTCGAACGCGTCAGCATCGGACGGGTAGTCCCCGAGGTCACCCGAGTACTTCACCTCGACGACCTCGCCCCCCGCAGTGGAGCGCCGGTAAATCTTTGCGCGACCGTAGTAGCGACCACCTTCATCAAGCGGCGACGCGTCGATGTGGAACTCCTTGTAGTCGAATTGCATGACCACCTCCAGAAGAGCGCTCTATTCGTCGTCGCGTTGAACAAGTTGCAAGTTCCCGCTCGCGTCCCGGCCGAGACTCACGAGCTTGTTCCTGTAGTCACAGGCTGGGCAGAGGAAAAAGAATCCTTGGTCATCGGCTTCCGGCGCGACCTGATCGAAGTCGTACCGCGCATCGCAGTTTCGGCAGGTCCACATGTCGGCCCCCGGCAGTTTCCTGAAGGAATCCTAGCATGACCGCCAGCACGCAGTGCATCCGGAGACACACCGTGAAACGACTACATCGCATCGATGCGGCGTTCCGCGTCGAAACGAGCCTCTTCGATCGCCTCCTCCGGAGTTCGCGCAGGCGACTCCGGGTTTTTCCAGTAGATGGGCGGCTTGGTCAACGTGTATGCCCAGTCCCACCTGCCGTCCTTTTGTTCGGTCACGTAGACGCTGTAGTTGACTTCCTTGTACGAGAAATTGTGGCTGGCCATGAAGGTCTCTCTCGGGGTATACGAGGAATCCTGGCATGAGCGAAACCCAATCCCTCGGCGACGCGCTGCCAGACGAAATCAAGCGCGTGACCGAGATACTCGGCCACTACGCCGAACTCGGTCCTGTCGGCACCTTTGGCGCAATCATGATCCGAGCCGACCTTGACGCGGCAACGCGTGCGATTGGAAGCGGCGACGTTGTTGCCATGCTGCGCGCCTTCGAGACACTATCAAGGCCTCCAGCACTGCGCCTCGCTTGCGTTTGACATCGCAAAGCCGACAGACGCGAAAGAACCGGAAACGATCAACCGCCTTTGTGAATCATGTCGACGCGCCGCTTGCCTTCGACATACCCAGCCTCGCGGGCTTCTTCTTCACTGTGAAACGTGGCGACAAGTTCATCGAAGCGAATGCTCTGCCCCGCCATGTGGGCATCGGCACCGTGGCGACAGATGTACGCCGAGTAATGCCACAAGGTGGCTGGAGCCGGCGGACCGTATGCAAGGATCGGCAGGACCCAGACTTCGTACCCGTTGTGTTCGATCTTGTCCCACATGGCAGTCTCCATTCAAAACTTGAAGGAATCGTAGCATGAGCGAGAACAGCAATATCGAATGGGCGAATTACACGTCGCGGGCCGCGAAGGTACGCTCACGCACTGGGGCGCGTGGCTATATCTGATTCGGCGTGGATGCCAGGATGCCCCATAAAACACGAATACTGCAATGATCGACGGGGTATGCTGCACGGTAGTGCCAACAACCTGAGGCGGGAGGCCGGAGCACGTTAATGGTCGCGCTTGCTAAAAGCATAGGCAACAACAGGCCACGCAAATTGAAACTGATGTTAGCCATCCTGGTCATGTGCTGCCTGTGCCATGGCCTGCTCGCGTTGGGGGCGGACGATGCTTCGACCTTGCGCGACAAATACCAGAGCCTGGCGCAACAGCTCAAACATAACCAGTTCCAGCGTCCGCTGTATCTTGAATCGGCAGAGTCACCGTCAGCGCTCAAGGGCGACATTTACGCCGTGGTGGACTACCCATTCGCTACAGTCAGCAGCGCGCTCGATGACCCCGCGCACGGCCCTGCCAACTGGTGCGATGTGCTGATACTGCACCTTAATACCAAGTATTGCCATGCCTCGACCAGCAACAACGGCGACATGGTGAGCGTGAATATAGGCAGAAAAGTCGAACAGAAACTCGCGGACACCTACCGCGTGCAATTCCATTACCGCGCAGCAGCCACGAGCCCAGGATACTTCCAGGTGGACCTCAACGCCGACAGCGGTCCGCTGAGCACAAAGGATTACCGTATCGTGCTCGAAGCGGTAGGCATAAGTGGCAACCGGACCTTTCTGCACCTGACCTACTCGTACAGCTACGGCATGGCGGGGCGCATCGCCATGAAAACCTATCTGGCGACCATTGGCAGCGACAAGGTCGGTTTTACCGCCGCCGGTGGCCCGTCCTCCGAACAGACTGAATACATAGGCGGGGTTCGCGGTCTGGTGGAACGCAATACGATGCGCTACTACCTGGCGATAGACGCCTATCTTGGCGCGCTATCCAGCGCGCCTGACAAGCGTCTGGAGCAACGCCTCACTAACTGGTTCGATGCAACTGAACAGTATCCGCGTCAACTGCATGAGGTGAGTCGGCAGGAATATATCCAGATGAAATACAAGGAATACGAGCGCCAGCAGACGGAACAATAGGCAGGTGGCACACGAGGCCGGCACGGCACCATGCCGACAGTCTGCTTCTCGAGCCGAACCCGGCCCCATAACGAACTTTGGTAGTTGTACTCTATGGATCAGGCACCCGCCTCATCCTGGGCTTCTTCCATGCACGCCAAAGAAAATGTGTCCAAGCATCCGGGCATGCCCGCGTTCCAGACGAACGGTGACTGGCATTCTTTCGGTAACGCGGCGATCGCCTTGAACTGGACCGTCAGGCACCAGCATCTGGCCGATTTCGCCCTGACCGACCGCGTACACCTACGCACTCTGCCTGTCACCGCGCCGTTTGCGCTATCGCTGGCCGACGGTCGCACACTGGGCATTGCCGACCTGAAGCTGCTTGCGCCGCTGCGCGAAGAAATGCTGACGGCAAATCCCAAGGCGTCTCGACTGGCCGAACGGATCGCGGGCAGACGCGTGCGTGCCATCCTCGGTGACGAACAGGATCGCCTGCGGGTGGAGTGGAGCGTGGAGCAACGCGAAAGCTCGCAGTACTTGCGCTTGCAAGTGGCGATTACCGCGCTCAGCAAGGACGAGCACATTGCCACCGTTTCGCTGCTGGAGACGCAGGCGTCCGGTGCGCAAACCGGCGGCGAGTTCAAGGGAACACCCGTGGTCGCGGGCAACGTCTACCTCGGTTTCGAGCTTCCGTTGTCGGAAAGCCAGGTACGCGGCGACACCGTCAGGTTCATCCTGTCGCGGGCCTTGCCGCTGGAAAAGGGCAAGACTAGTGTCTTCTCGGCGGTGGCGGGGGTGGCTCGCGACGGCCAGCTACGCCGCGATTTCGCGGCCTATCTCGAACGCGAACGAGCCCATCCGTACCGCCCGTTCCTGCACTACAACTGCTGGTACGACATCGGTTACCTCACGCCGTATACGCAGCAGCAAGCGCTCGAACGCATCGACGACATCGGCCGCGAGTTGCACGACAAGCGCGGCGTACAACTCGATTCCTTCCTGTTCGATGACGGTTGGGACGACTACAGCGGCAGCTGGCATTTCGGCAGGGATTTTCCGCATGGATTCGTGCCGCTGCGCGACGCCGCCGCCCGGTACGGCGCGGCGCCAGGCGTGTGGCTATCGCCGTGGGGCGGCTATGGCTCGACGCGGCAGGAGCGCGTGACGCGGGGCCACGCCGCCGGATACGAGTTTATCGATGGTTGCTTCGCGCTGTCCGGGCCGAAATACTATCGACGCTTCCATGAGGCCGTGATGGAACTGCTCACGCAGCACGGCATCAATCACTTCAAGCTCGATGGCGCCGGCAATGTCGACAAGGTGGTCCCAGGCAGCCGCTTCAGCAGCGACTGGGACGCGGCGATCCAGCTGATCGAGGACATCCGCGCGGCCAGGCCCGATACCTTCATCAACCTCACCGTCGGCACGTATCCGTCGCCGTTCTGGCTGCGCCACGCCGACTCGATCTGGCGCGGCGGCAAGGATGACGACCTGGACGGCGTAGGCAGTAACCGCGAATGCTGGATTACCTATCGCGACGCACAGACCTACCGCAACGTCGTTGTCAGGAGTCCGCTGTTTCCGCTCAACTCGCTGATGCTCCACGGCATCATCTACGCGCAGTGCAACGATCGGTTGAACACCGCTCAAGGCCAGGACTTCGCAAATGAAGTGCATTCGTACTTCGGCAGCGGCGCACAACTGCAGGAGTTGTACATCACGCCGTCGCTGCTCAGCGACGGCGACTGGGACGTTCTCGCCGAGTCTGCCAGGTGGGCCCGGGCGAACGCCGACGTGCTGCGCGACAGCCACTGGATTGGCGGTGCGCCGGACGGGCTCGAGGTGTACGGCTGGGCTGCATGGTCGCCGGTCAAGGCGATCATCACGCTGCGCAATCCCGACAGCCAGGCGAAGAGCTTCGTGCTCGATTTGCGGCGCCAATTGGAGTTGCCGGCCGGCGCGGCGGGACGATTCCAGACGCGCAGCTTATGGCACGGCCATGCCTCGCATGTTCCGCCGGCGCTGGACGCGGACCAGCCGCACACTATCCCACTCGCGCCTTTCGAAGTGCTCACTTTGGAGCTGGTACCAGCCGGTGGCGAAGGGTAATCGAAGTGGCCGCGGATTTCCCGGTGTTGGCTTCCAGTGCCTTCTTTACGATAGCGTGCGCGCCAGTTCAACCGGTTTCGCTTCCATCTGGTGCAGATCGAAGATGACGACCTCGTTGTCACCCGGCCTCAGCCAGGGTGCTGGACAATACAGGCGCTTTTGCGGACCGACATTCCAGTAGCGGCCCAGATTGTGCCCGTTGACCCAGACCACGCCTTTGGTCCAGTCACGCATGTCGAGATAGGTATCGCCGACTGTATCCAACGGCAAGGTCGCTTTGAAGAACAGTCCAGCCTTACGGGGGTTCGAGCAGACGGTGCGCAAGTTCGTGATAAACGCGGTATCCATCGGTAACAGGAAGACTTCCCAGCCGGTGAGCGTGTCGCTCGAGCCTCCCGCATCCTGCAGCGTAACTGGTTCGAGAATGCCTTTGCGGTCGATCATCGCGTGGTCATAGTTGACGCGCCCCATGCCCTCGACGAGGATATCCAATGATACGTCGCTGTCCGGCGACGACGACACAAGCGGAACCGTAAGCGGCGCGTGGTGCGTGACATTCAGCGGCTGCGCGCAGTGCTCCGGCATGCAAGCTCTCGACACGCCGCCTACATATTGCTCGCCGACGAAAACGGTCGCGTAGTCGTGAACATCCTTGAGATCCAGCACACCACCGCGATAGCCCTGCAGTTTCTTGCGATACAGCGCGAAACCAAACGCCTGGCCGTACAACTCGAACGGCTGTGGGTCGACGGTTTGCGCGGCCGGGAGCGCGCCAGGCAGGTTGTCCCAAATGGACGCGCAAAGTTCCGGCATCAAGGCCTGACCTCCTTTGCGCCTGATCGTCGGGACAGGTTTCGGTATATCGGGCAACGGCGTCGAGAGATAGCGGGCAATGACGCGGCGGTACTTCATGTACTTCGACGTCGCCACGCCTTGCTCGCTGATGGGTGCTGCGTAATCGTAGCTGGTAATGTCGGGTTGATATTCGCCTGAATCGGCATCCACGTTTGCGCCGGCATAGAAGCCGAAGCTGGTGCCGCCGTGAACGACATAGAGGTTGAACGACAGCTTCAGCTGCATGAGCGCGTCTAGCGTGCCGGAGATATCGACGGCAGTCCCTTTGAGCGTCTCGTCGCCCCAATGGGTGAGCCACCCTGGATACACTTCACCGGCCATCGCCGGAACGGCCGGAAATTCCCGCCGGACGGCCGCAATTTGCTCTGCATCGCCATTGCTCAATGCAATCGCGCCGCCGGTGACGCTCGTGCGATTCTGTTCAAGCTGCCTGATGCCATCTTCGGTATAGAACGGCCCCTGTATCCCTTCCTGAAGCCAGAGCTGCCGTATCTCTTCAAGGTAAGCCGGGTTGCTGGCGTACGAGCCGAATTCATTCTCGATCTGAATCATCAGGATCGGTCCCCCGTTACTCACCAGCAGTGGTTCGATGCGCGGGCTCAGCTCCCTGATGTAGCGAGCTACCGCCGACATGTAGCGAGGATCGTTAGCGGAGTCGGTCCTGAGCTGGATGTCCGGATAACTCAACAGGTACGACGGAATGCCGCCCAGATCCCATTCGCCGCAGATATAGGGACCCGGCCGCAGCAACACCCACATCCCCTCCTGCTGACACAGTCGAATGAATGCTTCGATGGCGCGGTTCCCTGTGCGGAAATCGAAAATGCCTGGACTCGTTTCGTGGTAATTCCACATGACGTAGAAGGCGATGCAGTTCATCCCCATCGCCTTGGCCATCAGGATGCGATGCTGCCAGTATTCGGCCGGGATGCGGGCGGGATGCATCTCCCCGCTGCGGATCTGGAAAGGCTCGCCGTCGAGCAGGAAGCTTTCGCCGTCCTGGCTGAAAGAAAAAGTGTGTCCGCTTTTGACTGTTGGGGCTGGGATGTCGACTGCGGAAGTTCCGGTCAGGCTGCTGTTCGGGTCATTGCCGCCATCGCGTGCCAACCTGACTGGCAGGAGCGCGGTGAATGCTGAGGATTCTCTTGTGTCCATTGATTGCATTTCCCAAGATGCTATCGAGACGTGGCGCAGCCGCGCCGGCTATATCGGCAGCTTGCCGGAAGAAGCGTCGCATGACGACAAACCGAAGCGGGTGGTTTCCTGGGCGCACAGTGCCGGCGTTGCATAGCATCAAACCTAGCAGTGCCGGCCCGGGAATTCCCGGCATTCCCGGCATTCCCGTGTGTCGCTTACGCTGCCGGCCTTGCTCGCGTGCCGTTGGTGAACTAGATTTTTATAGTGAGATGCATCAGGCGGGAGGGACTGCCATGGAACTGAGCGTAGAACGCGTCGATGTTTGGGCAGCTACCATCGAGGACAAACCGGGTGGGCTTGCGTATGTATTAAGCGCGTTGCGGGATGCTGGCGTAGACTTGCAGTTCGTCGTCGCACGTCGCACGCCGGAAGCATCGGGCAAGGGGGTCGTGTTTGTCGCCCCGCTGCAGGGGGACAGGGAGATCCAGGCCGCGACACAGGTGGGGTTCACCGTCACCCCGAGCCTTCACTCCGTCCGTGTAATGGGTCTGGACCAGTTGGGGATCATCGCGCAATTGACCCAGATGCTGGCAGACGGGGGGATCAACCTCCGCGGCGTTTCCGCCGCTGTACTTGGCACACAGTTCATTGCTTATCTCGCGGTCGACTCGCTGGACGATGCAGAACAGGCGATGGACATTCTGCAGAGGGCCTGAAGGGCCCGTGCCGGACCGCGAACTGGCCTGGTTCTTCCTATCGAGGGTGCTCCCGCGAGGTATGGCCACGGTCGCGGAGAATCGTCGCGCTGTGGCGATCACCGCCCGGTCAGCATCCGGAGGATTTTCTGTACGATGCGCTCATGCTGCTCCAGCGCCTCATCGAGCGTACCTGCTCCATAGCTCTTGTTGTCTCGCGCTTGCATTCCGGCGATGCGCGTCACGAACAACAGGGCCTCCCCGGTACTCGTTTCGGACGCACCGCAGAAGCGGGTCGTGACCGTCACGCCGGATTCTTCCAGCAACGTGCGGCGGAAGATCAGTTCGTTCTCAGACATCCAGCGCGACCACTCGCTGCGGTCGAACACCTCGACAGGCCGGTTCTTCTCATCGAGGACGTAGAACCGTTCCCACTTGGGCGGGACAGAGCGGGATTTCATATTTCAATGGGAAGGCGCGAGCAGGAAGCCGATCGCCTCCTGCCACCAGGTATCGTCGACGTGCCCGATCCAGTCGTTATGTCCAGCCGCCTTCACGACCATCAGTTGTTTCGGATCGGCCAGCGCGTTGTAGAGCGCCTCGCCGAAGCGCGCGGGGACGATGCTGTCGCTTTCCGCAACCACGACGAGAACAGGGCGGTCGAACGACGCCAGGTGTGTCACGCTGTCGTATCGGTCGCGCAGCAGCCACTTCACGGGGAGCCACGGATAGTGGTAAGCAGCGACGTGCTCGAGCCGATCCCATGGCGTGATGAGCAGCAAGCCGGCGGTCTTGTCGCGTTCGCGCGAGCCGGCCGAGGCCACCACGCCGGCCCCGAGCGATTCACCGATGAGCAGCAGCGGCGTGCCGTAGAGGCGATGCGCAAGCGCGATGGTCTGCTGGGCATCGGCTACCAGACGCTCTTCGCCCGGCACGCCGTCGCGTGGCCCGTAGCCAGGATATTCGGCGAGGATCACGCGTAGCCTAAGCCGGGTGAGCACCGCGGCATAGAACGAACGGTGTCCGGCGTGCCCTGCATTGCCGTGAAAGACGATGGCCGTGCCGTACGCCTTTCCGGCCGGCTCGGCCACGAGGCCCCGAAACGCCTCAGGTGTCGGCCAGGCGCGAAGTCCGCCGGACGCGAGGTCCTCGATTGCGGCCTTCTCAGGGAAGTAGATAAAACGATCCTGCAAGATGGCGACTCCTGCGAACACGGTCAGACACGCTACGGTGAGACGCAGCATCAACCCGGTAAACTTCATCGCCTCGAGCCCGATCCATCGATCTCCGTTACAGTGCCGCGATGAACTCGTGCCACGGCGTGGCTTGCAGGGTCTCGGTGGCGGCGTGTCCGTAGCCTCGGATGATCAACGCTGCCAGCTCGAGCTGTTTCAGATCGGTCGACTCAACAACGTCCACGACGTCGAAGCGCCCGAGTGTCAGATAGCTGTCCTTCCAGGTGACGGCAGGGCATGCGGTCCTGATCTTCTCGGCCACTGTGGCGGCGAGTTGCTTCAGGTCCTCGGGATCCTTGAACGCGTCAGGAGCGAGACGGCTGAGGATGACGTACGTAGCCATGACATACCTCCGTGCAAAAAATTGCTCCGCAATCGGGCACGGCAGTCATGCGAAAGCAAACGGCCGCGCGTCAAGCGGACGCGTTGCTGCGCGTCTTGATGGCGCCGAAGTGTAAATAGCCCCGGCGGGTTGGACCGGGGCCGTCAGGTAGGTCAGTGCAGCTGTCGCTTCAGGTCAGAAAGTTCCGAATGCATCGAACTGACTGCATCCATGATCCTAGCATCGAGACTGCCGGCTTTTTGGCAAGCGCGCTCTGCACGATCACCGATCCGTTCGAGATCATCGACGCACTGCCGGATTCGATCCTCATCCTTGGACGACATGACCTTCTTTGCCGATTTGCATTCCTTATCGAGCTCATCCACCCAGTTCATCAAGTCCTTCGGAATCGCCGCCTCGGCATGGCAGGTCCGTGATGCCTCGCTGACGGTTTGCTGCAGATGAGTAAAGCGCTTCTGGATTTCACTGGCTTGCAACATGATGCCCCCTTCTTGAACATCAGTTCCAGATCAATTCGGGCAGCAGATGACGGTGTGTTGCCCGTGCCATGGCCATTCGCCCGCTTCAATCGGCTGCCGGCGACGTTGCATTGCGTCAAAAGGGGCACCCGAGCACGCGAAAGACGCTTTTCTAGTGTAGGTCATAATCGCTCGCCTGCTCCGATGTGCCCCCGAGGCCCGTGCGTTGGACTATCAACGATCAGTTCCCTGCGACTTGAGGAGGGCCCAGTCCATCGTACTTCCACGAAGCAAAGACTTTAATGCGACAACGCCTCTGGCGCTCCTTCACTCCAACCCCATTTCCACACCCTGCTCATCGACCCGGTCAACGTGGCCAGGCGTTCACCAGATTGGTGACGTTGACCGTGCCGATGCCGGTAGCGAAGTCCCAGCCGACACCGGCGCTATTTGATTTGTTCTCCACCCAGCGAACAATATTCACATTGGAATTGTTGTCCGGAATTACGCTCGCACAAGGATCCCCTGCTTTGACGCATGCCTCTGCGTCAAAGAGAAAATGCGTTTGAATCGCGCGTTCTTATTCAAACGAATTCTTGACGAATTATTTACCGATCGGCATCGACTCGCCATATACGTGATTTTCGATTGGATTTCGAAGAAAGTTAGACCTATAGTACGGCTCAGACATGAATGTAAACGACGTCATCGAGCAGTATTCGAAAATGTACCGGGGGTGGGCATGGGTATATTGATCGATGAAGAGATCGCGCACATCGAGTGCGTGATGCGTCCGTCGTTATGCGGGTTTGAAGGCGGTCCGATTCTGTCGGCCGAATATTGGCGCAGACGGCTCCATCAGCTACTCGACTCTTACCACCTGACTAAAGTCCAGTTATGCTCGATCGATAGCCTGCTCCTGCAGTTGAACCGGTTCGACGCAGAGCAGCCTGACGCGCCGAGCCGTCGACGGCGCCTTCGTACAGGAACTCACACACGCCTCTACCTTGTGACGCCCGCTGGCAACTCGGCGAACAAGCGGCATCAGGCTGTGCTTCCCTCACCGGTTGACGAAGCAGACCGGTGGGACACGTCGATTTCGCTCGCGGTCGCCGTGCAGGAATTGTTGGAGGATGGCCTCGCCGCCACGCTGAAGGCCGTGAGTGCCGGACATGTATTGCTCGGCGTTCAGGCGATGAGGTTGGCGCAGATTTCGGGGTTTGAGGTATGGCGGGATGGCATAACGCAACAATTGCAAACGAAGCGGCTCTACGCTCCGTATGCGCCCGTTATCGAAGATCCTGTGACGCTAGCCGACTTCATCGAATGAAAGGTTTTCCTCAACGTACCTTTTACCTGTCACTTCCGGGAGCAAGCGATGAATCTGTGGAATCCTGAGCAAAACGCAGTGATCCGACAAGCCAACACAGAAGCATCGTTTGCTTTGGCAAACAAGACCGTCGAGATCTTTCAGAAGGTGATCGAACTGAACCTGAAAACCGCCCGGTCGAGTATCGCCGAAACCAAAGAGGTGATGCTCAAAGCGTTATCGGGAGACAGTCCGCAAGAATGGAGCAAGCCGCACAGTGGCGCGGCGGAACTGATCGTGCCGCAAATCCACTCGTATTTCAGTCAATTAATCGCCATTGCATCAAATTCCCAACTGGAAATTGCAAACATCGCCAATGACCATTTCGTCGGGCAGCAGCAAAAATTGCAAGAGCTGATCGACGGGGCCGCACAGTATGCGCCTGCTGCCGCGGAAACCGCCACCTCAGCCTTGAAGTCTGCGATTTCCGCCGCAGGCGCCTGGTACGAGACGACGCGCAAGGCCTCGCAACAAACGATCCTCACTGCCGAAAACAACGCCGAAGCAGTGAGTGCGGCCGTGTCGAGAACCACCAGGCAGGCGGTCGAGCGGGCTTCTCGCGCGACATCGAAGTAATCGTTGTCTCCGGCCAGGAGGTTCGCATCCGTAAGCCGGCGAGTGGTGGATTTCATGGTGCGGCGATGCCCCAGGACTTTCGGGTTTCCATTCGCCGCTGTCTCCGTTTATTCGATGATCAGGTCACGAAAATGACAAAGCAGATCGTACTTGTCACGGGCGGAACCGGCGGGATTGGCGAAGCCATCAGCATCAAACTCCACGATGCGGGCTATACGGTCCTGGTGACGTACTCGCCGAAAAACACCGGCGTCGACGCATGGCTTGCACACATGGAGGCCCAGGACCGCCGGTTCAAGGCTTATCCGGTCGATGTGGCCGACTATGAATCGTGTGCAAAGTGCGTCGCGAGAATCCTCGCTGAAGTAGGCCCGGTAGACATTCTGGTCAACAACGCCGGCATTACGCGAGACGCAGTTTTCAAAAAGCTGGACAAGGGCGACTGGGACGCGGTCATCCGCACCAATCTCGATTCGGTCTTCAACATGACGAAGCCCGTATTCGACGGCATGGTCGAGCGTGGCTGGGGGCGCGTTATCAACATATCCTCGATCATCGGCTCCAAAGGCGGCTTCGGCCAGACCAACTATGCGGCCGCGAAAGCAGGTATCCACGGATTCACGAAATCGCTGGCGCTCGAAGTCGCGAAAAAAGGCGTGACCGTCAACACTATCTCGCCCGGATTCATCGCGACACGGATGGTAATGGCAGTGCCGCAGGATGTCCTTGAAACCAGGATCATCCCCCAGATACCCGTCGGACGACTGGGACAGCCCGCAGAAGTCGCCGCGCTTGTCCTGTACCTGTGTTCGCGCGAGGCAGGTTTTCTGACCGGGGCAAACATTGCCCTCAACGGCGGTCAGCATCTCCAGTGAGCTGACTGGCCGATGCACACGCCATGCGCAGGTCGCTTACCGCCCAACTATGCCGCCGCCGAGCAGGGGTGGGCGAAAGCTCGTCTGCGGCGTGCACCGCAAGACTCAATGCACGACGCCGAAAAACGCTTCGGCGCCTTCGACCGGCGTGAGTCCCACCTTGAAATAACCCTCGAGCCGTTCGGCCGTCGCGTCGCTCAACGTGAACGGCGGGCGGACGAAGCCGACCGAAACGGCGTGGTCGTACCACGCCAGCATCCACGTCCGCAGTTCCAGCTCGTTCTGCGAAAGGCAGTTGTCTTCAGCCATGTGTCGTCTCCTTCGCCGTCAGCGCCTCGTCCAACGGCAAGCCGGCGGCAATCATCGAAGGACGCGCGGCGCCGGGTGGAAAAACATGCCAGGTTCTATCAGTGTGGCGGAAGAAAAACAGAGCGAGCGGGCCGCCCGGCCGTTGCACCTCGACACACACGCGGCGTGTCCGGCCAGATTGCGAACGATGCGTCAACAGTATCCGGACCGGCTGGGCGCTCGCCGCACCCAGCAATTTCTCGACCAGTCCGCGTAACGATTTTTCTCCCACGACAGGCTGCGCTCCATGTTGCCCATAACGCATCGTAAGACGCGCTTGCTGGCGGCTCAGTCGGGAGCGGCGGATAGTTCATTCAGGAACAACTGATTCGAACGTCAGGATTTCCCTAACACGCCGACCAGGATGATTCATCAGACTAGCGTCATTCGGCGGCCAGACCGTGCCTGATCGCATAGCGGATCAGTTCGGCGTTATTGCTGAGACCGAGCTTCTGCATCAGGCGCATCTTGTGCGTGCTGATGGTCTTGGCGCTGAGCGAGAACGTGTCCGCGATGTCGTTGATGCTCTTGCCGACCGCCAGCATCTGCAGCACCTGGAATTCACGATCGGAGAGGATGTCGTGAGGCGGCGCATCGCCCGAGTGGGTCTCGAAGATGATCGCGTCGACGAGCTTCGGATCGATGAAGCGCCCGCCGGCAGCAAGCTTGCGAATCGCGGCAAGCAGCACCTCCGGATCGCTGTCCTTCGTCACGTAACCGGTCGCGCCCGCACGCAACGCGCGCGAGACGACCTGCGCCTCGTTGTGAATGCTCAATACGAGGACCGGCAAGGCCGGCTGATCCGCGCGCACGCGGCGGATCAGATCGACCCCGCTGATGCCCGGCATCGTCATATCGAGCAGCAGCAGATCGACGTGACTCGTGCGCAGCTTGTCGACGACCTCCGAGCCTTGAGCGGCCTCGCCGGCGACGACGATATCCGTCGTGGTCGCGATGATCTGTTTCAGGCCGCCACGCACGATCGCATGGTCATCTGCAATCAGGATCTTGATCATTTGTCTACTTTGTCATCTAACGGAATGTGGATTGAAACTGCCGTGCCCGCGCCGGGCGCGCTGTCGATCAGCAGTGATCCGCCAATCGCTCGCGCGCGCTCGCTCATGCCGAGCAGGCCATAGGAATAACTCTTGCGCGCCGCTTCCTGATCGAAGCCGCAGCCGTCGTCGCTGACATGCAGATCGAGGGCCGTCGCGGAGCGTGTCAGCGTCACGTCCGCTCGCGTCGCGCAGGCATGGCGCGCGACGTTGGTCAGCGACGCCTGGACGATGCGGAATACCGCCGTCGCGAACGCATCGGGAAGCACAGGCTCGCTGCCGTTGATCCGGAACTGGCAGGGAACGCCGCTGTGCCGGCCGAAATCTTCGACCAGCCACTCCAGCGCCGACACGATCCCGAAGTTCAGCGCGGCAGGCCGCAAATGACTCGCGACGTTGCGCACCATCCAGATGGTCTTTTCAACCAGTTCGCGCATGCTGTCGGCCTTTTTCATCGCCTCCGGGTCATTGCCGAGACGCATCCTGAGCAGCGAGACGTCCATCTTCAGCGCGGTCAGCAACTGACCCAGCTCGTCGTGAATTTCCATCGCGATGCGCTTTCGTTCCTCTTCGCGGATGGCTTCCATATAGGCCGACAGTTCGCGCAGCTGTTCGCGCGACTCGAACAGCGCCTGCTCCATGCGCTTGCGTTCGGTGATGTCGTTCAGACCGACATAGATCGCCGGCGCATCGTCGTAGGTCGCCACCCGGGCCGTCGCGATCGCCCAGAATACCGTGCCGTCCAGCCGCCTGAGCTGGACTTCCGTGTCGCGGAAACTGCCCTCTTCGCGCAGATGCTGCACCAGCCTGTCGCGCTCCGCGGGATTCTCGTACAGGTCCACGATGCTGGTGACCGGGCGGTCGCGCGCGTCGATACCGAATAGCTCCCGCAACGGCTCATTCGTATAGAGAATCTTGCCGCCGGGCATCGACGTGATGCACAGCGGCACGGGACTCGTCTCGACGATGGTGCGAAACCGCCCTTCGCTCGACAGCAGTTTCGCCTCGGCCCGCCTGCGCTCGTCGATCTGCGACCGCAGGCGCGCATTCGCCCGCGCCAGTTCGTCGGTGCGTTGCGCGACGCGCTCCTCCAGGCCGTCGCGCACGCGGGACAGCGCAGCCTCGGCCTGCTGGCGCACCACCACTTCGCTCTGCAGCTGCCGGTTGCGGGCAACCAGCTGCCTGTGCATGGCGCGCAGCGCCAGATGCGTGTCGATGCGCGCCATCATTTCGTTGATGCGCACCGGCTTGGTCACATAGTCGACGCCGCCCGCCGCGAAGCCTTCGACCATGTCCTCGCTGCCGGTGAGCGAGGTCATGAAGATCACGGCGATATCGCGCGTCGCCTCGTTCATCTTGAGCCGGCGGCAGGTTTCGAAACCGTCGATGCCCGGCATTTTCACATCGAGCAGGATCAGATCCGGCTGCGCAAACTGCGCGCGCTCGAGCGCTTCCGCGCCGTCGAGCGCGACCAGCACGCGAAACCCGCGGTCCACGAAACTGTCGACGACCACGCCCAGACTCGCGGGCGTATCGTCGGCGATGAGGATGGTGGGTGGCTCACCCGGGTGGGGGGAGGTCTCGCTCATGGTGCCGGCCTGCGTTCCATATGCTGCTCGACGAGTTGGAGAATCGCTTTCGACTGATAGCCTTTCGCCAGTTGACGAAGCTGTGCCGCGAACGACGCATAGAGCGGGTTGAGCGCGGCGACACGTTCGGCCCACAGCACGATCTCCCGCATATTGCCATCGCGGGCGAGGCGGTGCAGTTCGCTCATTTCCGCGGCCGGCACGGCCAGCTGCCGCTCCAGCGACGCACTGGGCGCGACCGACGGCGCCTGTGGCGCATAACTCCACGTTAGCGACAACAAGGCGGCGATTTGCGCGAGCAGCTTGTCGAAATCGACCGGCTTGGAGAGGAACGCGTTCACGCCGGCGGCGAGGCTGTTTTTCTCATCGGAGCCGGACGAACTCGCGGACACCGCGATGACAGGCAACTCGGCAAAACCGGAGATCTGCCGCAGCCGGCGGGTGGTCTCGAGACCGTCCATTTCGGGCATGACGATGTCGGTCAGGATCAGCGACGGCCGTTCGCTTTGCGCCTTCTCGAGCCCTTCGCGGCCGGTTTCGGCTTCAACGGTCTCGAAGCCGAGCTTCGTCAGAAACTCGACGACGACCGCGCGATTGACCGGCACGTCGTCGATCACCAGAACCTTCCGACGCGGGCCCAGGTAGCCCGTTTCGACCCGGGCGGCCGGAGCAGCGGGCATGGCGGCCGGTTCGGCGAGCGCCGGAGCCAGTTCGAACCAGAAGGCGCTGCCGTGTCCCACGCGGCTCTCGACGTGGATATCGCTGCCCATAGCGCGCACGAATTGCCGGCTGATCGCGAGACCGAGCCCGGTGCCCCCGACGCGCCGCTCGAGGCCGCCGACCTGCTCGAACGGTTCGAAAATCTTCTCCAGCTGGTCGGCGCTCACGCCGATACCGGTGTCGCGCACGTCGAAACGCACCTTGCCGGCCCCGGTTCGCGCGATCCGCAGGCTCACCTCGCCGTGGTCCGTGAACTTGACCGCGTTCGCGAGCAGGTTGAGCAGGACCTGGCGCAGCCGGCGTTCGTCCGCGCGCACGGCGGACGGCACACCAGGTGCGATTTCGCAGATGAATGCGAGCTGCTTCTGCTCCACCTTCACGCCGATGATCTCGCGAATCACGTCCACCAGGGCGGAGAGCGGCACGTCGCCGATCTCGATGCGCAGTTTGCCTGCTTCGAGCTTGGTGAAATCCAGCGTGTCGTCGATCAAGGCCAGCAGATGTTCGCCGCTGCGCTGGATCACCGCCACCCCTTCACGTTGCCGCTCGCTCAGCGTGGGGTCGCGCCGCAGGATCTGCGCATAGCCGAGGATGCCGTTGAGCGGCGTGCGCAGCTCGTGACTCATGCTGGCGAGGAACTCGCCCTTGGCGCGGTTCGCCGCTTCGGCCGAACGCCGCGCTTCGCGCTCGGCGGCGGCGTCGCGCTCTTCGAGGTAGCGGCGATGCAGCCGCGCACCCATATCGTTGAACGCGGCCACCACCCGGTCGAGCTCGTCCGGTTTGCGCGGCGGCCGGCGCTGCAGGCTGAACGGCCGTGGCGGCTGATGAAAATCGTAGCCGCCGACGGTCCGCGCGAAAGCACCGAGATGCCGCGTCACGAGCCGCGACAGGATGTAGATGGCGAACAGCGAAACCAGGAAAGTATTGGCCGCCTGGCTCACCAGAATGACGAGCGCGGTCTGCTTCAGCTCATGGTAGAGATTGATCAGCGTCGCCTCGACGTAGAGCGTGCCGATTCGCTGCTCCTTGCCCTGAACCCGGTAGAGCAGCGGAACCTCGCGTTTCAAGGACGGCCCCGCCTCGCGCCGCCCCGCCGTCACCACCATCGGGAACTGCGCCGTGTCCGTCTCGCGCACCTCGGCGACGCGAATGTCGGCGAGACGCAGCATGCCGTCGAGTTCGAGTTGCAGCTGCGCGCGGTCGAGGCGCCACAACGCCTCGCCCAGACTGTCGCGATAGCTTCTGTCGATATCGGCAAGGCGATTCTCGACCCGTTCGATACCGCTTTCATAGTCGCGGTAGAGTTGAAATCCGGTCAAAATCAGCGTAACCACACAACTGAACAGCAATACCGTCGCCAGCAGCCGCAACACGACGCTGCGGCGAAAGCGATCGAACGAACTCCACAAGGCGCCAAACATGTTGAGAGCCATATCCCCCCGCGAGTGCTCTGGATCTCTTTTGTTCTATTCTGCGCTCGTCGCCGATTCGCGGTCTACAGCCGGCGACTCCCGCGGCGTTCCGTCCGCCGTCAAGCGACCCCGCCCCGGCGCCCTCTCTCCGCGCGCGTGGAGCATCGCGGCCCTACGCGGCCTGCTCGCCGGATTGACGATCTGCGCCGTGCTGATTCCGGCGGCGTTCGCGCAGGATATCGTCAAACCGCTCAAGTCCGAAGAATTCCTCGTCCGTTACGCCTACCCGTTCGAACTCTTGACGGAAGTGCTCACCCGCACCACAGCCAAGTATGGCCCCTACGTCGAACAGCCTTACACCGACGCCATTTCGGTGGCCCGTTCGCACATGGAAGCCGTCAAGGGCGAGCGCATCAACGTGATGATCAGCGACGCGGGACACAAAGAGTTCGACGAGGGCATGATCCCGATTCCGTTTCCGATCGACAAAGGGCTGCTTGGCTACCGCGTCGCGCTGATCGCCGCCGACAACCAGCCGAAGATCGACGCGGTCGGCACGCTCGACCAGTTTCGCAAGCTATCCATCGGACAAGGCAGCGATTGGGGCGACGTGCGCGTGTATGAGTACAACCATGTGCCGGTCAGGACGGCGGAAACGTACGATTCGCTTTTTCTCATGCTTCTGCACCGGCGTTTCGACCTGTTCCCGCGCGGCGTGACCGAGGCGCCCCAGGAATTACGTGTTTACGGCGCACGCTACCCGAACCTCGCGATCGATCGTCATCTGCTGATCAGGTATCCGTTTGCCCAGTTTTTCTACGTTAGTAAATCGGAACCGCGCCTCGCCGCGCGCATTCGCGACGGGCTCGAACAAATGGTGCGGGACGGCAGCTTCGATGCCTTCTTCAACCGGCACTTCAGCCAACAGTTGGCCGCCTTGAAACTGAAAGACCGGACACTCGTCGAACTTCAGAATCCGTTCCTGCCGAAGTGGGTTCCGCTGTCGCGCAAGGAACTCTGGTTCGATCCCGCAAGCCTGCGCTAGCCGATTGCCGTTATCCGCTCGGGCGCGATGCCGAATGCGAGGATCTCGTCAACACAATCGGCCAGTTCGCGGAGCGCCTGCGACGTCTCCCGGTTCAGTGTTTCGGGATGCGATTTTCTGAGTTCGCGCAACGTTTCGCCAAGCCGCCTGATGGCATGCGGTCCGCTATCCAGAAGCGGCCAGCAATGCAGCAGATAACCCAGCGGCGTCACACTCCTGTTTTCGCACCATGTGTCGAACAGGTGCAGACAGAGCGAGTTGATGTGCTCCACCTCGTTTTCGCGTCCGGACAAATAGGGAATCATGGGAGGCAACCGCATGGACGATTCGATATTTCATCCTAGGCTGGCGACGGGCGTGATGCAGTCAGGAAGCACGGAAAATCGGCACTACACATCCTGAATCGAGCATAAGGAAATCCTTACCCCTGTATGACGCCCTTTTTCCAGGGCCGCCCTCTGCGAGCCGGTGTTACGCGTCAACTGGCCACGTCTGCGTTCGGAGCGGGCTTATGCAGAGATTATGCAGAGAAAATGTAGGCGCGATGGGCAGCCGGCAGGTTAGGGGAGCGCGCGCAATGCCGCAATAAATCGTCGCAACGTCAGATACGACGCTTAAACATCGGCGCCGTCTGCACAAATGCGCGAACCAGATAACGGTATGAAAATTGATTGGTTCTTTCCTGAGCCTGGCATGCCGAGAATAGGCGATCCCAAATTCCGCCTATCCTTTTCATGTTCAACGCACCGCATCGCATCACGCTCCACCGCGCTCTGCGCGCCTTCACTGTCCTCGCCGCTGTCCTCGCCGCATTCACCGCCGGCGCCGCGCACGCGGACAGCACGCTCGATCGCATCCATCAGCGCCACAAGATCGTGATCGGCGTGATCCTGTCCGGGCCGCCGTTCGGTTCGCTCGACCCCGCCACGCAAAAGCCGCTCGGATTCAACGTCGATCTCGCCGAAGACGTCGCGAAGCGGCTCGGCGTCGAAGTGGAACTGACACCGGTGCAGCCGTCGAATCGTGTGCAGTTCCTGCAGCAAGGCAAGGTGGACGCGCTGATCGCCAACATGGAAGTCACGAAGGAGCGCGCGGAGATTCTCTCTTATCCGCCCACGCCGTTCGAGGAAATCGGTGGCGCGCTCATCACGCGTAAAGACAGCGGCATCAAGACGTGGAGCGACGTGCGCGGCAAACCGGTATGCGTATCCCAAGGCAGCAACTACACCAAACCGCTCGCCGGGCAATACGGCGCACAGGTGAAGGCATTCCGCGGCCAGCCGGAATCGCTGCTCGCGCTGCGCGGCAATAACTGCGTCGCCGCGGTGCACGTCGCGCCGACCTTGCGCCTGCTCGTCGCGCGCAATCCGGACTGGAAGGACTACACCATCCCCGTATCGAACGATCTGATTCCGTCTCCGGCCGTGATCTGGGTGCGCAAGGGTGAAACCGACACTCAGAACGCGCTCGAGAAAATCGTCCAGGACTGGCATCGCAGCGGCTGGCTGATCGATGTCGAGCGCAAGAACGCGATGCAGCCTTCGCAGGCCGTGCTCGACCTGCACGAGAAGTACAAGGCGCAACGTACATGAGTGCAGCGCTTGCAGGCTTCTCGCAAGCCGCCGCGACGCTCGTCGATGCCATCGGCAAGATCGGCCTGAACTACAGCTTCGTGCTCGACGCGGACGAACTCGCATCGTTCCTGCACGGCATGCTGGTCACGCTCGAGTTGTCGCTCGTCACGGCGCCCGGCAGTCTGGCCGCCGGTGTCGTGCTGGCTGCCATGCTGACTTCGCCGCGCGCTGCGCTGGCGCGCCCGGCGCGTGTCTTCGTCGAAATCACTCGCAATACGCCGACCCTCGTGCAGCTGTTCTGCGCGTTTCTGGTGATCAACATGCTGATCAGCGAGGCGCTGCGCGATCTCGGCGGCAATCCGTTGACGCCGTTCATCTGGAGCGCGATCGTGATCTCGCTGCACAAAGGGGCGTTTCATGCGGAAGCATTGCGCGCCGGCATCGAAGCCGTGCCGCGCGCTACGCTGGAAGCGGCGCAGTCGCTCGGCTATAGCCGGCGCCAGCGCCTGTGGGGCGTGCAATTGCCGCTCGCGGTGCGGTTCGCACTGCCGGCGCTCGTCAACAATATGGTGGATCTGGTCAAGATGACCACCGTCGCCTCGGCGATCGCCGTCGGCGACATCACCTATGCGTCGATCATGATCTGGACGCAGCGCGACAACGTGCTCGAACTGATGATCCTGATCCTGCTGTTTTTCGGCGCGCTGACCTTCGCGGTCAACCGCGCGGGACGCTGGCTCGAGGCGCGTTTGAGGATGCCCGGCTATGGCCACTGAAACGCGCTCAACGCCCGCGCGGGGCGAACGGCGCCGCCCTGCCGCGCGCCTTGCAGCGCGCCCTGCCGCCCGTCTTGGCGCCCGCTTTGGCACATTACTCGCGGTCGTTGGCGTCGCCGCGTTGCTTGCCGTGATCGAGCACGAGACCGCCTATGGCCGCCACCATGCGACGCTCAACGCGCTCACGTGGGCGCCCGCGCTCGCCAAATCGCTGTGGGTCAACATCGAAATCAGCTTGCTCGCGATCGCGCTCGGCACCCTGGCCGGCCTCGTGCTCGGACCGCTGCTGCTGTCGCCGCTGCGGATCGTGCGCGTCGTCACGCGCGGCTACGTGCAGGTGTTCCGCAACGCGCCGCTGCTCGTGCTGATCTACTTCTCGACCTACGTCTTCCCGTTCGAAATCGCGATCGGCCATCACACGCTGCCGTTCCCCGACTGGTTCAAGGTCACGCTCGGTCTCGCGCTGCCCGCCAGCGCCAACTTCGCGGAGATCTTCCGCGGCGCGATCCAGTCGATCCCGCACGCGCAGTGGGATGCCGCGCGTTCGCTCGCATTCAGCCGCACGCAGGTATTCCGCTGGATCATCCTGCCGCAGTGCGTGAAGCGAATGCTGCCGCCGTGGATGAATCTCTACGCCAGCATCACCATGGCGACCGCGCTCGCGTCGCTGGTCGGCGTGCACGATCTGCTCGACACCGCACAGGTCGCCAGCAATACGGTGGCGCGTGCGGATTTCACGGTCGTCGTCTATTTCGCCGTGCTTGGATTGTTCTTCGCGTACTGCTATCCGATTGCGCGCCTCACCCGTTTCATCGAAAAACGTTATGCCTTCAGTTGACGCCTCAGTTGACACCTTACTTGCCGCCTCCTCCGCCGCGCGCCCGCTGGTACGGTTGCGCGATGTGCATCTTTCATTCGGCGCCAATCCGGTGCTCAAGGGTATCGACCTCGACGTGTTCCGCGGTCAGGCCGTATCGATCATCGGTCCGTCGGGTTCGGGCAAATCGACGATCCTGCGCTGCATCACAGGACTGCTGCGCCCCCAGCAGGGCGAGATCGAAGTCGACGGCACGCGCGTCGATCAACTCGCGTCCGAACGCGACGAGATCGAACTGCGCAAACGTGTCGGCTTTGTGTTCCAGCAGTACAACCTGTTTCCGCATCTGAGCGTGCTCGACAATCTGGTCGTCGCACCGGTGCGCATTCTCGGCCGCGACAAGGCCGCCGCAACCCGCACCGCTTACGACCTGCTGAAGAAAGTGCGCCTCGCCGATAAAGCGCGTGCGTATCCGGGCGAGCTGTCGGGCGGACAGCAACAGCGCGTGGCGATCGCTCGCGCGCTCGCCATGCAGCCGGATCTGATCCTGTTCGACGAGGTGACCTCCGCGCTCGATCCTGAAACCGTGGGTGAAGTGCTGACCGTGATACGCGATCTGGTGCGCGACGGCATGACCTGCGTGCTCGTCACGCACGAAATGCGTTTTGCCGAGGAAGTCAGCGATGCGGTTTACTTCACCGAAGCCGGGGTGATCGTCGAGCAGGGTCCTGCTGAACGGCTGTTTCGCGCGCCGGCGAACCCGCGCACGCAGGCGTTTCTGGCGCACATGCCGGGTGTGCCGGGTGTGTTGGACACGGCACTTGCAGCGCAACCGCGTGTACCGCTGCAACTGGATCTGAACCGTTTCGCGATCTGAGCGTCCCTGGCCTCGGGTGGGGACTGATTCAACAGGACTAACCCAACGAGACTTACTCAGCGAGACTTACTCAGCGAGACTTACTCAGCGAGACTTACTCAGCGAGACTTACTCAGCGAGACTTACTCAACGAGACTTACTCAACGAGACTAACCCAACGACGCTGCGATCCAAAGGCGCGGCACCTGTTCAACAGGCACCGCGTTTTTCTTCGCCGGATTCAGCGGACCGCGTAACGGCTGGCGGGCCGCTGCAAGCCAAGGTGATCGCGCAGCGTCGTGCCGCTGTACTCGGTGCGGAACAAACCGCGCCGTTGCAATTCGGGCACCACGAGTTCGACGAAATCGTCGAGGCCGCCGGGGAAATACGGCGGCATGATATTGAAGCCGTCGGCGGCCTCGCCGGTGAACCACTCCTCGAGCGCGTCCGCGACCTGCACCGGCGTGCCCCACACAATACGGTGCCCGCGCGCGCCGGCCACGAGGTAATAGAGTTCGCGCAAAGTCAGATTCTCGCGGCGCGCGAGATCGGTCAGCAGTTTGGCGCGGCTTTTCAACTGATCGGATTCGGGCAGCTCCGGCAGCGGACCGTCGAGCGGATACTTCGACACGTCATGGCCGAGCCGGTCGGATAGCAGCGACAATGCGCCGGAGGTGTCGGTCCATTGCTGCAATTGCGCGTACTTGTCCTTCGCTTCCTGCTCCGTTCTGCCGATGACAGGAAACACGCCGGGCATCACGTGCAGTTGTTCGCCCTCGCGGCCGAACTTCGGCAGACGGCTCTTGAGGTCGCGGTAGAAGGTCTGCGCTTCTTCGATCGTTTGCTGCGCCGTGAACACCACTTCGGCGGTACGCGCGGCGAGATCCTGTCCCGGTCCCGACGAACCGGCCTGAATCACCACCGGATGCCCCTGCGGCGCACGCGACGCATTCAGCGGCCCTTTCACCTTGAAGAACTGCCCTTCATGGTCCAACGCATGCACCTTGGCGGGATCGAAGTAGACGCCGCGCGTCTTGTCCTTCACGAGCGCGTCGTCGTCCCAGCTGTCCCACAGTCCTTTGACGACATCGACGAATTCGCCCGCCATTTCATAGCGCAATGCGTGCTCCGGATGATTGCCGCGCGTGAAGTTCGCGGCTGTGCGATCGTATGAAGTCGTCACCACGTTCCAGGCCGCGCGGCCGTTGCTCAGATGATCGAGCGACGCGAATGCTCGCGCGACATGATACGGCTCGCTATACGTGGTCGACGCGGTGGCGGCCAGCCCGATGTGGCGCGTGCCCATTGCAAGCGCGGACAGCAGGCACAGCGGCTCGAGCCGCATCGCCATCGACGGATGCGCATCGGGTCCGCTCGTCAGGCCGTCGGCGAGAAACACCATGTCGAACTTCGCGCGCTCGGCGGTCTGCGTGATGCGTTGCATCAGCGCGAGATTCTCGCTGCCGGCCTGCGCATCGGGATGACGCCAGCCGGCGACGTGGTGCCCCGCGCCCTGAATGAAGAGCCCGAGGCGCATCTGCCTGCGGGTAGCGTTACTGTTGGTCGTGGTCATACGCTGACTTGTGCGAAAGCTGTGAAAAGAGAAGCGAGATCGGCAGCGCTTTGCATCGTGTCGATCAGTGAAGGAATGAATGCGAGCCGCCGGCTGTGACCGGTGGCGTCCGAGAATTTCGCGCGCAGATCCTCGGCGCTATAAAGACGGTCCGTCGTGTGGCTCAGCGCCGTGCCGTTGCGCAGTTCGATCTCGATGGTCGAGAACCGCGTGGCCGGATCGGTCGAGGCACGCGCGGCTGTTTCGTCATGACGGCGCGTCACGCGCGCGGCGAGCGCGATCAGGTTGTCACGCACGGGAACGTCGGCGAACGTCGCGACGCCGGGTGAGCCATCCGTCAGCGCGGCGGCCACTGCGTATTCGACGCTGAAACGCGCCTCGAGACCCGTTGCCGGCAGACGGTTCGCCAACGGCGTGTCGCCGCCCGGGGGAAACGTCACCGTCACGCGTTCGATATCACGCGGCGTCAGCCGGTGCAGCTCGCGCAACGTCAGCGCGGCATGCACCGCGTAGTGCGTCGCCGTGCAGCACGCCCACGGCTTGAAATACAGTCCTGGCGTGACGATTTGCCAGGGCGCGCCCCATCCTTCGAGCGCGCGCTCCGGCTGCGCGGCGCCGCCGCTGAACACGGCGAAAAAACCAACCGGCCCATCGAGCGCGCCTGCGGATCCTTGCAGGCCGGCCGCCGCCAGTTCGGCCGCGAACACGCCCGCGCGCGCGGCGAGGCCGGCATGCAACGGCTTCGCCTCGCTGCCGAACTGCAGTCTCAGTCCAGCCGACTGCGTGGCCGCGAGACCGAGCGCATTCTCGACGGCCGCCGCGTCGAGCTTCAAAAGAAACGATGCAGCCGCGGCGGCGCCCAAGGTGCCCAGCGTCGCGGTATTGTGAAACCCTTGCTCGTAGTGGCGGCTGCCCAGCGCCAAGCCGAGTCGCGCCATCGTTTCGACACCCACGACGTACGCGTCGAGCAATTCGAACGCACTGCTGCCGCGCGTTTGCGCGAGCGCGAACAGCGCGGGCAGCAGCACGGTTGCCGGATGACCGCGGACGCTGCTGTGCACGTCGTCGTAGTCGAGCGCATGTCCGGCGTAACCGTTGAGCAAGGCGGCCTGTTGCGCCGACGCGCCGGCCGCGCTGCCGATTACCGACGCTTCGCCGCGTGAATCCTGGTCGCTCACCGTCAAGAGTTTTCGATAGCCGGGGTCGCGGGCGCCGGCGAAGGCCGCCGCGAGAAAGTCGAGCATGCCGCGTCGCGCCGCGGTGATCGCGGCTGAGTCATTGGATGGGACTGCGTTCGCGATAGCGGCTGCCAATTGCCGCGTGATGCCGGCAGCCGGTTCCGCCGGAGTGGATGGGCAGAGGCGTGACATGTCGAAAGGATGAAGTCGTGGAAGATCGCATATGGAGCCTTGCGCGCCGCCTGCTCGACGCCAGTCTTGCGAAAGGCATCCGGACAAGTCGGCCGCGTGCCGGCGCCAACGCTCCAGACGTCGAATGCTAACCAGGCACCGGCTCATGGCCAAACAAGATTTCCCGCTTTCGATATCGCAGATTCAGCGTTGCTCCAGCAGACGGCGCTGCCCATGCCGCGCATACCTCGCCGACATTCCACGCACGACGCCGCTGGAGACGATCGCGCCAGGAGATCAAGCCAGGATGTTAGAATCCGGCGCGTCTTTTCGCTCACCATCATGACTCCACGCTCCCGCAACCGCATGACCGCATGGTTTGGCCTGATCGCCATGTGGCTCGTCGTGTTCGCGCCGGTCGTCAGTCAGATGCTGGTGTCGGGGCGCGCACACGAGCCGGTGGCCGCGCTCTGCTCGGCGCTCCAGCCGCTGGATTCGGTGCAGGCGAGCCATGCCGGCCAGCCTGCTGTGCATCTGAGCCACGACGATGCATTCGGCGCGTGCGGCTACTGTCACCTGCTCGAGCATCACATCGCGATGCCCACCCTCGCGCCGGCTGAACCGTCGGTTGCGCTAGCCGTCGCCGGCGCCGCGCCGCCCACCCTCTCTACCCGCTTCACCCCGCTCGGCGCGTTCCCATCCGGGCGCCCAAGAGATCCCCCCGCCGTTTCCTGATCGCTGTCGTTCCTGATCGCGTCTCATCGCGCCCGTCGAGGGCGCGCGCGATCGTCTGTTCAATGCATCCAGGAAATGTCCATGTTCAACTTCGCTTTGCGAAGGCTGCCCTTTTGCGCCCGCCACGGCGCGCGGCGCGTCACATCCGGCCGCTCGCCGCTGTCATTCATTCCGGCCTGCGTGCCGGCACTTGTTCCCGCGCTTGTTCCAGCTTGGATTCCAGCGCTGATTCCGGCATTCATCCCATTACCCGCTCACGCGGACAGCGCGATCGCCGATGCCACCCTGCCTTCGGTCACGATCAGCGCCAAAGCGAGCGCCGCGCCACGCGCTGTCGATCCGAACACGCCGGCCTCGGTCGAAACCGTGACACGCGAACAGTTCGACAACTGGAACGTCGTGAACACCGAGGACGTGCTGAAGTACATGCCGAATCTCGCGGTACGCAAACGCTTTATCGGCGACCTGAACTCGATCATCGCCGTGCGCGGCACCAGCAACACGCAAAGCGCGCGGGGCCTCGTCTACGCCGACGGGCTGCTGCTCAGCAATCTGCTCGGCAACAGCTATTCGTTTCCGCCGCGCTGGTCGATGGTCTTTCCCGACGACATTCAACAGGTCGACGTGCTCTACGGGCCGTTCTCCGCGCTGTATCCGGGCAACTCGCTCGGCGCCACCGTGCTCATCAGCACGCGCATGCCGAAGCAGTTCGAAGCCAATGCCGACGTCAAGGCCTTCACCCAGCATTTCAGCCTGTTCGGCGTGAATCAGAACTTCAACGGCAGTGAAGCGAGCGCGTCGATCGGCGACCGGATCGGCAAATTCTCCTGGCTGCTCGGCGTGAACCATCTGGACAATACGAGCCAGCCACTGCAATTCGCAACGCTCGCGAAATCCAGCACACCCGCCAAAGCCGGCGATACGCCGGTCAGCGGCGCCTACTTCTACAACAACCAGACCAACACGACGACCGCCGTACTCGGGGTCAACGGCGAAGGCATCGAGCACACGGCGCAGGACCAGTTCAAGCTGAAGACGCAGTACGACTTCACGCCCACGCTGCAAGCCGGCTTTACGCTCGGCTACTGGCATCAGACCTATAACAGCCAGACTTCGACGTTGCTGCGCGACGCCAACGGCAATCCGGTCTACAGCGGCAAGGTCGCGATCGGCGGCTACGAATACACGATTCCCGCTGCCGCACTCGCACCGAGTCTCGGCCATAGCGAGAACTGGCTATACGGCGTGTCGCTGAAAACGCACAACGCCGCCGGCTGGAATGGCGAAGCGCTCGCGTCGTATTACGACATCGGCAACAGCGTGGCGCGCACCGCCAGTTCGGGGGCGCCGGGCAACGGCCCCGGCACGGTGATTTTCGGCGACGGCACCGGCTGGAAGACGCTCGATCTCCGAACCACCTACACACCCGCCACGCCAGAAGCTGGCCTGGCAAACCACTGGCTAAGTTTCGGCTATCACTACGACAACTATTTTCTCGAGAACGAAAGCTACAACACGCTGAACTGGCGGGACGGAGCGGCCACGACGTTTGCCAACGCGTTCGCCGGCAAGACACAGACACAGGCGCTGTACGCGCAGGACGCGTGGCGCTTTTTGCCGCGCTGGAAGTTCGTCTACGGCGTGCGCTATGAGGACTGGCAAGCCTATGACGGCTCGCAGGCGCGGCCGGGCGTGACGCTTCCGTATCGCGACGCTAACCAGCATCACTTCTCGCCGAAAGCGTCGTTGTCGTTCGACGTCACCGACGATCTGACCTTGCGCGCATCGATTGGCCGCGCGTATCGCTTCCCGACCGTCAGCGAACTGTTCCAGGGGCAAATCAACGGCTCGTCGATCGTCAATAACAATCCGAACCTGCAACCCGAAGACGATCTGTCGAAAGAGCTGACTGCCGAATGGGCGCACTGGAACGGGCTATTCCGTTTCTCGCTGTTTCAGGACGACGTGAAGAATACGATCTTCAGTCAGACCGATACGACCGTGATCCCTAACGTGACGAACTTCCAGAACATCGGCAAGGTGCGCTCGCGCGGCGTGGAAACCAGTTACCAGGGGCAGGATGTGTTCGTGCGCGGACTCGATCTCATCGCGAGCGTCGCTTATACGCAATCGAAGATCATCGCGAACGCGCAGAACCCGGCGACGGTCGGCAAGTATTTCTACCGCATTCCGCTGTGGCGCGCCAATCTCGCTGCGACGTATCACATCGACGAGCGCTCGGCCGTCACGCTCGCGGCGCGCTACTCGGGGCGCGAGTACAACACGCTGACCAACACCGACACGAACCCGGATGTATTCGGCGGCACCAGTACGTACACCGTCGCGGATGCCAAGTTTACTTTCAGGCCCACGAAGCTGAGTGAACTCGGCGTCGGCATCGACAACCTGTTCGATGCGCGTTACTTCGTCTACCACCCGTATCCGGGCCGCACCTTTTACGTCGAAGCGAAGCTGCGCATGTGAGGTATGTGAACGCGGCTTTGCGCGCACATGCGCTCCCGTCCGTTCAGAAAACCCTGCGCGCCAACACGCCCGTCACGCAGGGTCGCTCGAAAGATCGATGACTGCCCTCACCTCAGGAGGATCGAATGTCCACCACGACCGCTCAACGCATGGCTGCGCCGGCCAGCACGGCAAACACCGGCTATCGCACGCTATGGCGCTGGCACTTTTACGCGGCGCTCTTCGTCATGCCGTTCCTGGTGATACTCGCCATTACCGGGACCCTGTATTGCTTCCAGCCGCAAATCGAGCCGCTGCTTTATCCGCACCAACTGATCGTCGAACCGCGGGCGACACCGAGGCTGCCCCAGGATGCGCTATTGGCGAAGGCACGCGCGGCGATGCCGGCCGATGCAACAGCGGTGACCGTTGCGATCGCGCAAGCGCCCAACCGCAGCGCTGAATTCGTTTTCCGCCTCGCCGACGGTGAAAAGCAAAGCGTCTATGTGAATCCCTATAGCGGCGAAGTATTGGGCACGCTCAGCGTCGAGCACCGCTTCATGCAGGTGGACCGCATGCTTCATCGCAAGCTGCTGCTCGGCAAGCCTGGCGAGCTATTGATGGAGTTGGCGGCATGCTGGACGCTCGTGATGATCGGCACCGGCATCGCGTTGTGGTGGCCGCGCGAAAAAACCACCGCGAGAGACGCACTGGTGCCGCGTTTCGCACTGAAAGGCCGCGCGTTGTGGAAGAACCTGCACGCGGTGATGGGCATCTGGCTCGCACTCGGTGCGCTGGCGTTCGTGCTGACCGGCCTGCCCTGGTCGGGTTCGTGGGGCAAGCAGTTCAAGGCGCTCGCGACCAGCGCGAATCTGGGTGCGCCCGCGGGCTCGTGGGGTGGTCTGCCGCTGCGCTCCACGCGGCCGGCCATGCACGCCGACCACGCAGATGGCACGGGCGCATCGCCTCAAGGCCACCCGCCGCGCCACCTGAGCGACACGCAGGAATCGAACATGGAATCGATGCCCGGCATGGTGATGGACGACCTGCCGCTGCCTGTCACGCCGTGGGCCGTCGGCAACGCACCGGTGCCGGCATCCGCCAACACGCAAACTACGCAAGCAACGCAGGCGCTGCCGCTCGACCGCGTCGTCACGCTAATCGCGTCGCTCGGCGTGGCGAGCGGCTATGACATCGTGCTGCCCACGTCGCCTGCAGGCGTGTACACCGTCTCGTACTTTCCAGCCGATCCGCAACAGGAGCGCACGTTGTATCTCGACCAATACAGCGGCGCGGTACTGAAGGACATCCGCTACGGCGACTACGGCGCCGTGTCGAAGGCCGTGTCGTACGGCACGTCCTTGCATATGGGCCGCTATTTCGGCGTCGCCAATCAGATTCTCTGTGCCGCGATTTCGCTTGGACTCGCGGGTATGGCTGTGACGGGCTGCGTGATGTGGTGGAAACGGCGGCCGCAGCGTTCGCTCGGTGCACCGGCACGCGAGCGCGCCGCGCCGCCCATGCGCGGCTGGAAAACCGGCCTCGTGTTGCTCGGCATCGTATTCCCGCTGATGGGCGTCACGCTGCTGGCGGTTTGGCTGGCCGACCGTGCGATTTTCGGCCGCGTGTCGCGGCAAGCCGCATGAAGCGTTGTTTCCCAATTGCAGTGCCGGCACACGGCACGCTCGCGCTTGCACCGCGCAGCTATCACGTGATGCTCGAACGCCCGAAGGAGCCGCTCAAAATCGGCGCGACGGTCCTGCCGGCCTTCGCGTTCAGCGACGGCCAGAAAGTCGCCGCGGCCTGCACGGTGAAGGGGGCCCGCACATTGGGCCAGTAAGGCGTGCACTGCGCGGCCGGACGGCCGCGCAGCAATACAGCTTGTGCGACGGCTTACTTCGCAACCGGCATCGTAAATTCGGCGCCCTTCGCGATGCTATCCGGCCAGCGCTGCATGATGCTCTTGTAGCGCGTATAGAAACGCACACCTTCTTCGCCGTAAGCGTGATGATCGCCGAACAGCGAACGCTTCCAGCCGCCGAACGAGTGCCAGGCCATCGGCACCGGAATCGGCACGTTGATGCCGACCATGCCTACCTGAATCTGCCGGCCGAACGCGCGCGCCACGCCGCCGTCGGACGTGAACAGCGATACGCCGTTGCCGAACTCATGCGCGTTGATCAATTCGACCGCGCTCGCGAAATCGGGGACACGCACCACCGCCAGCACCGGTCCGAAGATTTCTTCCTGATAGATCTTCATTTGCGTGCCGACCTGGTCGAACAGCGTGCCGCCGATGAAGAAACCGTCTTCGCTCGCGACCGGATGCGCGCGGCCGTCGACGATCAGCTTCGCGCCTTCCGCCTCGCCCGATGCGATATAGCCGGCCACCTTGGCCTTATGTTCGGCGGTCACCAACGGGCCCATCTCGGCGTCGAGGTTCTCGCCGTTCTTGATCACCAGCGACTTCACGCGCGGCACGAGGCGCTCGATCAGCTCATCGGCGACATGACCCACCGCCACCGCCACCGAAATCGCCATGCAGCGCTCGCCTGCCGAGCCGTAAGCGGCGCCGATCAAGGCGTCGACGGCCTGGTCGAGATCGGCGTCCGGCATCACCACCAGGTGATTCTTCGCGCCGCCCAGCGCCTGCACGCGTTTGCCGCGCTTCGATGCTTCCGTATAGATGTATTCGGCGATCGGCGTGGAGCCGACAAACGACAGCGCCGCCACGTCCGGATGTTCGATCAGCGCGTCGACCGCCACCTTGTCGCCGTTCACGACGTTGAACACGCCATCGGGCAGACCGGCTTCCTTCAGCAGTTCCGCGATCCGCAGCGACGCCGACGGATCACGTTCCGACGGCTTCAGCACGAACGTGTTGCCGCACGCGAGCGCGACCGGGAACATCCACATCGGCACCATCACCGGGAAATTGAACGGCGTAATGCCGGCGACCACGCCGAGCGGCTGGCGCAGATTCCAGTTGTCGATGCCGCCGCCGATCTGGTCGGTGAAATCGGTCTTCAGCAGATTCGGAATGCCGCAAGCGAACTCGACCACTTCGATGCCGCGCACCACTTCGCCTTGCGCGTCCGTGAACACCTTGCCGTGTTCGCGCGTGATCAGCAGCGCGAGTTCGTCGTGATGCCTGTTCAGCAGTTCCTTGAACTTGAACAGAATGCGCGCGCGCTTGAGCGGCGCGGTTTCGCTCCATGCGGCAAAGGCGGCCTTCGCGGCCTTGACCGCGGCGTCCACTTCCTCGACCGAAGCGAGCGCGACCGAACCGGTCACCTTGCCGGTGGCAGGATTGAACACGTCCTTGAAGCGGCCGCTGGTGGGCGCGGCCGGCGCGCCGCCGATGAAATGACCCAACTGCTGCACCGACAGCTGCGCTGGTTCGTTCACTGCATTCATCTGGTTACCTCGTTCTCTGGAGGCCCGGTACGAATGACCGCCGGGCTGGAAGCAAAAAAGATCAGGCTACGTCACGCAGCACATTGTCGGAGGTCCGCTCATCGGCAGGCTCCATGAAGACCTGCCAACTGTATCGACGGCGCCGCTCATATTCCCGATACAGCACAATAAAACCGCACCTCACTGTGTTGTTTTTTGTGTCGCAACTGTATTGGAAAGTCCGGCGTGGGGCGCCGTGCGGCGTTACCAGCGTTCAAGACAGGCCGCCGGCGCTGAACTTCAGCGCGGCCGAATGAACCGCTAACTCACTCGCCGTCTTCCTCTTCGAGCCCCGCAAGCAGATCGTCGACCGCGCGATACACGCGCTCGACGATTTCCGGCCCGACCTTGCGCTCCAGCTCGCGATAGTGCGCCTCGAGATCCTTCGAGATTACCCGCACCAGTTCCTCGCTCGTCGGCGTCAGCGACACCAGCACGCGGCGCTGGTCTTCCACGAAACGCTCCTTCGTCACCAGTTCCATGCTCTCCATGCGGGCAAGCACGCCGGCCATGCTCGGGCTCGAAATCGTGCAGATGTCGGAGATGTGGCGCGGCTCCATCGGGCCGTGCTCGTTGAGCGCGCGAATCACGCGCCATTGCTGTTCGGTCAGTCCGTGCGCGGTAATCAACGGGCGAAAACGCTCCATCATTTTTTCTCTGGCGCGCAGCAACAGCATCGGCAGATTGCGGCGCAGCACTCGGGTCGTAGCGGAAGCGGACATGGCAGAAGATGAGTAAAAGCAGCCGTCAAAGCTTAAGGGAAAACCCGCGAGCAGCCGACAGGCTATTGACCGTCAATGATATCAAGCGTAATACTACTAACATGTTAGTATTTTCTCCGGGAGACAGCTGATTTTATGTTTGCACTTGCCGATCATCTGCTGCATCCCGAAGGCGACGCGCTGCCTCGCGACGTGGATGCACGCACCGTTGCCGCGTTGCTGGCACGCGGCATGGCCTGCCGGGCGCCGGTTTCAGGCGCTGTCTACGGCACCTTGCTCAACGACCGGGCCGCATTGGACGCGCTAGGCGACGCCATGCATGCCCCGCCCTATCAAGCTCCGCCGAAGGCGCCGGTTCTTTATCTGAAGCCCCGCAATACGCTCGCCGGCCATCGCGCGCGTGTCGTCGTGCCCGACGACGCGTTGGGTGTGGAGGTCGGCGCGTCGCTGGGTATCGTGATCGGCCGCACGGCAACACGAGTTAGCGCGGATCGCGCGTTCGAATACATCGCCGGCTATACGCTGGTCGCCGACCTGAGCGTGCCGCATGCGAGCGTTTACCGGCCTTCGGTACGCTTCAGGGCACGCGGCGGTTTTTGCGTGGTCGGGCCGGCCGTGGTGGCGGCGCGTCATATTCCGACACCGGACGATCTGACCATCGAGGTTCTGCTCGAGGGACGCGAGGCCTTCACCGCCAGCACCGCATCGTCGGTGCGTAACGTCGCGCAATTGATCGCGGACGTCACCGACTTCATGACGCTTTCCGCCGGCGACGTCATCACACTAGGCGTGCCGCACGGTTCACCGGTCGCGCATACCGGCGACACCGCCACATTATCGATCGGCAACCTGCCGCCGCTCGAAGTGTCCTTCGCCGGCGCACAAGAACAAGATGGAGAACAGCCGTGATGCGCGGCCGTGTTGCGTATGCAGGCGCGATTCACGAAGCCTGGCCGGACACGAACGGCGTGCGCCTCGCCGACGGCCGTGTGCGTCGCGAGGATGAAGTCGTGTGGCTCGCGCCGATCGAGGTCGGCACGATCTTCGCGCTCGGCTTGAACTACGCCGAGCATGCGAAGGAACTGCAATTCACCCAGCAGGACGAGCCGCTCGTTTTTCTCAAGGGCTCCGGCACGGTGATCGGCCATCGCGGCGTGACGCGCCGCCCCGCGGACGTCACCTTCATGCACTACGAGTGCGAGCTGGCTGTCGTGATCGGGCAAACCGCGCGCAACGTCAGGCGCGAAAACGCCATGCAGCATGTGGCCGGCTACATGATCGCGAACGACTACGCGATCCGCGACTACCTGGAAAACTACTACCGCCCCAACCTGCGCGTGAAGAATCGCGACGGCGGCACGGTGCTTGGGCCCTGGTTCGTCGATGCGGCCGATATCGAAGACGTCACGCAACTCGAATTGCGCACCTATGTGAACGGCACGCGGCAGCAGCACGGCAACACCCGCGATCTGGTCACCGATATCCCCGCGTTGATCGAGTACCTGAGCGGCTTCATGACGCTCGCGCCCGGCGACGTGATCCTGACCGGCACGCCGGAAGGCATCGTCAACGTCAATGCGGGCGACGAGGTGGTCTGCGAAATCGACGGTCTTGGCCGTCTCGTCAATACGATTGCATCCGACGCGGATTTTGGCCGCGCCTGATCGGCTGCTTTGCATGGGATCGGAGTAAGCGCTAAAGCGCCAACTCCGATCGGCAGAGAAAGAGAAAGAGAAAGGACAAGGCAATGCGAATCGAACATCTGATCAACGGCGAGCCGGGCGCCGCTCGCGACTACTTCGAAACCGTCAATCCGGCGACGCAAGGCGTGCTCGCCGAAGTCGCGCGCGGCACCGCGCAAGAAGTCGACGCCGCCGTGCGCGCGGCGCAAGAAGCGTTTCCGGCATGGGCCGGCAAACCCGCTCCGGAACGCGCGAAACTGATTCGCCGACTCGGCGAGTTGATCGCGAAGAACGTGTCGGAAATCTCCGAGACCGAAACGAAGGACACCGGTCAGACGATCTCGCAAACGCGCAAGCAGCTCGTGCCGCGCGCTGCCGACAACTTCACCTATTTCGCGGAGATGTGCACGCGCGTCGACGGCCATACGTACCCCACCGATACGCATCTGAACTACACGCTGTTTCATCCGGTCGGCGTGTGCGCGCTGATTTCGCCGTGGAATGTGCCGTTCATGACGGCGACGTGGAAAGTCGCGCCCTGCCTCGCGTTCGGCAATACCGCCGTGCTGAAGATGAGCGAACTGTCGCCGCTGAGCGCGTCGATGCTCGGCAATCTCGCGCTCGAAGCCGGCATTCCGGCGGGCGTGCTGAACGTCGTGCACGGCTTCGGCAAGGAAACCGGCGAACCGCTGGTGGCGCATCCGGACGTGCACGCGGTGTCGTTCACCGGATCGACAGTAACCGGCAACCGCATCGTCCAAACCGCGGGCCTGAAGAAATTCTCGATGGAACTCGGCGGCAAGTCGCCGTTCGTGATCTTCGACGACGCCGATTTCGAACGCGCGCTCGACGCCGCGGTGTTCATGATCTTCTCGAACAACGGCGAACGCTGCACGGCAGGCTCGCGAATTCTCGTGCAGCGCTCGATTTACGCGCGCTTCGCCGAACGGTTCATCGAACGCACGAAGCGTTTGACCGTTGGCGATCCGCTTGCCGACAGCACGATTGTCGGTCCGATGATCAGCCAGGAGCATCTGGCGAAAGTGCGCAGCTATATCGAACTCGGCCCGAAGGAAGGCGCGACGCTCGCATGCGGCGGACTCGACTCGCCCGAACTGCCTGAGGCGATGCGCAAAGGCAACTTCGTCCGGCCGACGGTGTTCGTCGATGTCGACAACCGCATGCGGATCGCGCAGGAAGAAATTTTCGGCCCGGTCGCCTGCCTGATTCCTTTCGACGACGAAGCCGACGCGATCAAACTCGCCAACGACATTTCATACGGCCTGTCGAGCTACATCTGGACCGAAAGCACCGGCCGCGCGCTTCGCGTCGCCGCGGCCGTCGAAGCGGGCATGTGCTTCGTCAACAGCCAGAACGTACGCGATTTGCGCCAGCCATTCGGCGGCACCAAGGCATCGGGCGTGGGCCGGGAAGGCGGCACGTGGAGCTACGAGGTGTTCCTCGAACCGAAGAACGTGTGCGTGTCGCTCGGCTCCCATCACATTCCGCGCTGGGGCGTATGAACCAACGGTGCCGGCGCATGAAGCGCCGGTGTGTTTTCAGCGCAGGCGCTTGATGCGCCGCGTAGGAGCAAGACAGCAACTACGTTGCATGGGACCAGAGTAAGTGCTTTGCATGGGACCGGAGTAACGCGCTAAAGCGCCAACTCTGGTCGACGCAACTACGTTACATGGGACCAGAGTAAGGCGCTAAAGCGCCAACTCTGGTCGACATAGGAGACCGCGATGGGCAAACTCGCGTTGGCAGCAAAGGTGACTCACGTCCCGTCGTTGTATCTGTCCGAACTCGACGGCCCGCATCAAGGCTGCCGTCAGCCCGCTATCGACGGCCACCGTGAAATCGGCCGGCGTTGCCGCGAACTTGGCGTCGATACGATCGTCGTGTTCGATGTGCATTGGCTGGTGAACAGCGAATACCACATCAATTGCGCGCCGGCTTTTGAAGGCGTTTATACGAGCAACGAACTGCCGCACTTCATCAGGAACATGCCGTACGCGTATCCCGGCAACGTCGGGCTCGGCAATCTGATCGCGGAAGTCGCCAATGAAATGGGCGTGAAAAGCCGCGCGCACAGCGAGACTACGCTCGAACTCGAATACGGCACGCTGGTGCCGATGCGCTACATGAACAGCGACCAGCACTTCAAGACCGTGTCGGTAGCGGGCTGGTGCATGTGGCACGACCTCGGGACCAGCGCGCGCTTCGGCCTCGCGGTGCGCAAGGCGATCGAGGAGCGTTACGACGGCACCGTGGCGATTCTGGCGAGCGGCTCGCTCAGCCACCACTTCGCCAACAACGGCACCGCCGAGCAGTTCATGCATAAGGTATGGAGCCCGTTTCTCGAACAGATGGACCGCAGGGTGGTCGAGTTGTGGGAAGCCGGCGACTGGAAGACCTTCTGCGAAATGCTGCCGCTCTATAACGAAAAGTGCTGGGGCGAAGGCGGCATGCACGACACCGCGATGCTGCTCGGCGCACTCGGCTGGGATCGTTACGAGGGCAAGGTCGAAGTCATCACGCCTTACTTCGGCAGTTCGGGAACGGGCCAGATCAATGCGATCTTCCCTGTCACGCCCCTGCCCGCTTAAGCCTCGAGGAGCCCAACGTGCCGCACCTGACACTCGAATACAGCGCCAACCTGGCCGGCGCAGACAGCATCGGCCAACTGTGCAAGACCCTCGCTGATTGCCTCGATGCGCAGCGCGAGAACGGACAACGCGTTTATCCGCTCGGCGGAATTCGCGTGCGCGCGGTGCGCTGCGAGCAGTACTGCATCGCCGACGGCCGGCCCGACGCCGCGTTCCTGCACGCGAATCTGAAGATCGGCGCGGGCCGCTCCGAGGCCACCAGGAAGGCGACTGGCGACACGTTGTTCGACTTGATCAAACAGCGCTTCGCCGCGGAATTTGAACGACACGGTTTGGCTTTATCGCTCGAAATCAATGAATTCAGCGAAGCGGGAACGTGGAAGCACAACAATTTGCACGCACGGCTCAAGGCCTGGCCCCAGACCTAACAGCGGCTCATAGAGAATCGATCATGCTAGATGAACAGACTATCCGCGACCTCGCGGCGCGGCTCGACAACGCCGAGAAGACGCGTACGCCATTACGCCACTTCTCGGCCGCCTATCCCGGGATGACCGTACAGGACGGCTACGCGATTCAACGCGAGTGGGTGAAGCTGAAACTGGCCGAAGGCCATGTGATCAAGGGCCGCAAGATCGGGCTGACATCGCGTGCGATGCAGCGCTCGTCGCAGATCGACGAACCCGACTATGCGCCGCTGCTCGACAGCATGTTCATCGAAAGCGGCCAAGATATTCGCGCCGACCGCTTCATTGCGCCGCGCGTCGAGGTGGAATTGGCGTTCGTGCTGAGCAGGCCGCTCAAAGGTCCTGGCGTCACCCTGTTCGACGTACTCGACGCGACGGCCTACGTGAGCCCGGCGGTGGAGATCATCGATGCGCGCATCGAACAATTCGACCGTGAGACGAAGGCGCCGCGCAAGGTCTACGACACCATTTCGGACTTCGCCGCGAACGCCGGGATTGTTCTGGGCGGACGTCCGGTGCGTCCGCTGGACGTCGACCTGCGCTGGGTCGGCGCGTTGCTTTACAAGAACGGCGCGGTGGAAGAAAGCGGACTCGCCGCCGCGGTGCTGAATCACCCGGCTACCGGCGTAGCGTGGCTCGCGAACAAGATTGCGCCCTACGACGAAGTCCTGAACGCAAACGACGTGATTCTGAGCGGCTCGTTCACGAGCCCGATTCCCGCGCGTGCCGGCGACACGTTCCATGTCGACTATGGCCCGCTCGGCGGTATTGGATTGAATTTCGTTTGAGTTTGCCGACATGTCTCTACCGCAAAATCCTTTCAAGCGTGCGCTCGCTGAAGGCAAACCGCAATTCGGCTTATGGGCCGCGCTTGCCGATGCCTACGTGACCGAATTGCTGGCGACAGCCGGCTTCGACTGGTTGCTGATCGATAACGAACATGCGCCGAACGACGTGCGCAGTACGCTGGCGCAATTGCAGGCGGTGGCCGCGTACGCATCGCATCCCGTGGTGCGTCCGGTGCGCAGCGACAGCGCGCTGATCAAGCAACTGCTCGATATCGGCGCACAGACTTTGTTATTGCCGATGATCGACACGCCCTGGCAGGCAGCCGACGCGGTGGCGGCAACGCGCTATCCGCCACAGGGGATTCGCGGCGTGGGCAGCGCGCTGGCGCGAGCCTCGCGTTGGAACCGGATACCGGACTATCTGAACACCGCGGCGCAACAGTTATGCGTGCTGGTGCAGGTCGAGACCGTATTGGGGCTGGAAAATCTGCCGGCGATTGCGGGTGTGGAAGGTGTTGACGGCGTATTTTTCGGACCGGCTGACCTGAGTGCTTCGATGGGTTTGCTGGGCAAGCCGGGCGATGCGCGGGTGCGCGAAGCGATCTGCAACGGCATCAGGACGGTACGGGAAGCAGGCAAGGCAGCGGGCGTACTGGCGCCGGACGCGGGGATCGCGGCGGAGTATCTGGCGGCGGGCGCGACGTTCGTGGCGGTAGGAACGGATACGGGGTTATTGAGCCGCGCGGCGGCGGATCTGGCGGCGTCGTACAAGAAGACGGCGGAGGCGGCTGCGGTGGTCAAGGGCGGGTACTGATAGAGGCCTTACCATGGCAACCGGCGGTAAAAGTCATCCGCAACCTGGTTGTTTCTCACTAAAGAAAGCGCTACCTGCAGGAGCAGCACCGCGACGAAACACGCAAGCAGCCCCAAGAAGTAACCCATCGATAACTGTGCGTCGATGAATACAAGAAAAAGCAGGATTAGAAAACCACTCACCAGGAGCGTGGAGCAGACATTCAAAGGAGTCGGCAATCTCTCTGCGACACCCTGGACGGGTGCGACGCTGGTCCCAATGAGATTCAGCATGATTCCGCCCTTGTACGGTGTCGCAACCAGCTGCGTCCCCTGGCCGTGCTGCACCATCTGCGCGGCGAGCGCCTGGATGAGTAGCGCATTGACTGGACCCGGTACGCCGATGGCTGTATCCAGGTCATGTACGGCCAGTTTCAGTTCGGTATCCTTCACCGCCGTAAGCGTGGCATGTTTTCCCTGACCCGGTATGTGACTGAGCCACAGATGCTTGATACGCTCAATGGGTGACTGCCGTGCCGCCAGCAAGGTTTTCAGCCTGTCGAAAGCCGTATCCATCGTTGTGGGGATAGGCCGGAAGACCCACGCCTCCGGCTTGAGCTTGCCCCTGCTCCCAGCGATAACCGTGTCTGACGCAAATAGCAGCGCCACTGCCGCCTCAGAACAGATCGGCTCCTGTCCTGCGGAGTGAAGCTGGTACGCGAGTACCAGGCAAAAATCCGGCATTCCGTTACCGGACAGCCATCCCTCGATCAGTCCCATATCCAGCGCCTGAGGGACCCTGGTTATCTTCACAAAATCAAAGTCGCGCGGTGCCAGCTTGCGCAAGAGTGCACGAAGATCATTGAGGTCCTCTTCGCGCTCCGACTGCACTACGATACTGAATGTATGTCGCCCCACGATGTCCTGCATATACGGCGCAAACGGTGTAACCAGTTGCTCCAGCACCTGCTGGACACGCGACGCCGAATTGCTTTTTTCTATCGCAAGCGGCAGGATCTTTCCGGCGTTCATGGGTGCGCTGCCTTCGAGCCCGAGCATGCGCTCGGCCAGCTCCTTCTCCGGTGCCAGCGTCACACGACCAAGGATCGCAACGCGTTCCTGCGCCCACCAGCGCCAGCGTGCATACGTCCTGCGGCACAGGTTGTTAAAGAGGTCGACGCGTTCGTTCCAGTCCTCGTACCCGAAATAGATCAGGCCACATATCATCCCCCAAACGATCAGGGGAACCAGCAGCACGCGCACGAAAAACTCCGCGCAAATAACCGGCTTACCCTGCTTCCAGTTCAGCACTGTCACGACAAGACAGACGGCATAGATAACGACAAAGGCGATCACGCTGATCCAGATGGAGGGTGGTTCGCTATGCCTGTATTCCTCGATCTTCGGTTCTTCCCATTTGATACTCATGACCGGTTCTTCATCCCCGACTGGCTGGCAATAACAAGGCTTCCGCATTGCGTACGGCACTGATCGACCACCCACTTTCGGCCACCTTGCTTGTAGCCTTCGCCGTGCTCGATGATCGGGTTGTCGCCGTGTTCGGGACAGGTCACGATATCGCCCACTAGCGCGACTCGATGTCCTCCGAGTTTGAACGAGGCCGAACCCTGCTTGACCACGCCGCCGTGCGTGGTTTTGTCGCCTTCACGTACCGGATTTTTCATTGGCGTTCCCTCACAAGTGGTGCATCGGGATTGGTCGGCTTGATCGAAGCATCGCAGGTGATGTGATCCTGACCGGATGGCGTATGTAGGCCGGTCGGTGCTTTAGCATCGAAGTCAATGCGCTTCCCGTCAGGCAACTTCTCCTTTGCGAAGTAGACGAAACCGGGAACCATGGGATATAGCGTCGTCGCTGTTTGATCGGTCGTATCACCGAGTTTTTTAATAACATAGACCGCATCTTTTGTCGCTGCGACCATGTAGTTCTTTGAATATTCAAATGGATCGAAGTTATGCTCAGAGTATTTCATTCCGTGAAAGGTCGCGCCTCCGTCCGTCGAATAAGCCATGGTAGGACTGCAACCGCGATCGCTGCACGCGGTGTAGGGTGCTGTCGCAGCCGGGAAAACCAGATTCCGTCCTGTCGGGTCCGCATTGATGATCTTCCCCTGAAAGTTCTCGACGGTGCCGCGACCAAGATAACTACGAATGCCAGCCTTGGTATCGTTGTAGAAGGTCTCGCCGTGATTGCAGTCCCGGTAGTGCTCCAGCGTCACAAAGCGGTGATCGTCAAGGCGGTAGATCACCTGCGGCGGCGAGTCATAGGGCAGTTCCTTCGCGGCCAGAAAATCTCCAAGGTTGAACGACCACGGTTGCTGTGCTGCACAGCTGATAGTTGTTGCCGACAGAGCGAATATGATGAGCTTACGAACCACGATAGTCCTTCCCGTATTGAATGCGTTTCGCTTCTGCCTCACTGATTTTCTCCGCTACTGTGGTCCAGTCAATGGTCCCAGGTTTTTCGACCTTGTCGAACGTGCCGTAGTCGAAATACGTGTCGTGTCCGCTCGTCCACTCCGCCATCTTGATAAGGTCGAACCAGAATTCCCGGTCATCGAAGGAATCACAGAACCCGACAGGCAGATCGTAAGCGGCTACGCGCTTCATGAACTCTGTATTCGATGGTAGCGTGCTGTGATTGGTCGGCTCGGGCTTATAGTTACTGATACGGTCAATCATTTCATCATGAGACTCCCGTTCGGTCCGTTTCCCGGTATTGCTGTATACGTCGTCACGGGTCACGTACTTTTCAGGTTGATAGATTGACCTGTAGTAGGGAAACGTGGAGTCATCGTAAGAGCCTTTATTCGGGTTGTTTTCGTCCGTATTAAATTTCCCATACTCGGACGCGTACTTGCGCGTTTGCTCAAAATGACTCATCTCTTCCACCGTCAGCGGATTCGGCACCTTCTCGGCATTGACCGTTACCGTCTGGTTCGCATTCGGGATTGCCCATATATCCGTAACACCAAACAGCCCACCCAGCACCCCGCGATTTCCGTTCCAGAAGTCGGTCGGCTTTGCCTCGGCCACAAGCCGGTCTTCCGGGATCGGTGGCAGCGTGCCAAACTTGCGCACGCCAGGCTCGTCGCCAACCGGCGTACTGCGCGCGAGCATGCGCTGCTTGACGGTATCGCCAAGTTCTGCGAGCAGCTTGTCGTTCACACCCTGCCAGCCGATGCTCTGCAAGGGCGCCGCCCCCATCACGCGGTCATGCGGCGTGAAATAGACGTAGAGACGGCCATGGTTGTCCCGCTCGGGCATACCGTGGTTCAGCTTCAGATCAGGCCGCCAGAAGTTCATGTCCTGTGACGCGCCGACATGCAACTGCTGCATCATCTCTTCGGTGTAGACCTGCTTGTCTTGGTTGATACGATTCGCGACAGCACGAAACGTATTGACGCGAGCTTCGCCGGTAGGACGCTCGCTGCCGCACGCCAGGGCATCCGTCATCTTGTCTTCCAGCGCATACGGAGAATTCATCACAAACACGGCATCAGGTACACGCTCCTTGCAAAGCAGGGTTGCGGCCATTGCGATCATCGTGCCCTGACTGTGCGACATAAGCGTGATGGTGTCGCGTGGGTATTCCTTACGGATCTTGTCAACCAGTTTCGCGAGGCGTTGCGCCGCGTGGGAGTAATAGACGCGCGGCGGCGCATCCTGCAACTGCCGCTCGACTTCGGTATTCAGGTGTTGCATGTCGAAGCCAAAGACAGAGCGCGAGAAGCCCTTGTCGCTCCAGAGCTGCTGAAGGTTGTTGGTGCCGTTCTGGAACGCACCGCCGCCCCAATACCACGGACCACCATCCTTGGGGCACGCGGGCGCCCAACGGTCCTCGCCTTCGAGGTTGCGCAACGGCACCTTCCAGCGTTCCAGGTCATCGTAGTCGCTGCGGTAGCCCCAATAGAAGCGGATGACGGGGGAATTTTTGAATTGATCCATCTGGCGCGGTCCGACACCACCCCCGCCTTCATTCTCGTCAACGCTGTACTGATTCGCTACTAATAAGGTCGAGTCCGTCCGACCAAGCCTGACGTTCAAGCCGTCGCACAACCCCCTCTCTGCGAACTCGTACCACTCGCCCTCGGAATTCACGCCATGCACGAAGATGATGACACCCGGCATGTGCGGTGGAACGCGCGCCTCGGCCCGCACCTGATAACCCGCAGGCGACATGTAGGACTCCCAGAACGGTTGTCCAAGGTGATCGCGCTGCATCGGCACCACGTTGGTCATCACATCGTGCTGATAGGGTTGTGGCTGTGCGTCGGACTGCGTTCCCGGCTGCTCGTCCGGCTGGCTGTTCTGCTCATCCATTGAATCAGGCCCCCTTGATTTTCGAAAGCAACAGCTTGATACCCCGCGCGATATCGTTCTGCGTCAGCGACGTTTCGCCCTTATCGTTCGTGACGCCTTCCACGATGCGGCCGTCTGCCGTCTGAACCTTGTACGGACGATTTACGAGCGGGCGTCCGGTGACATGGTCACTGAGAATGAACCGCTCATCGCTCGGAGCGTCGGTCTGGTTGAACTTCGGCAGCGGCAGCGAGAGCGCGCCGGGGCCGCTCTTGTCGATATCCACGATCTTCAGGATAAGGTCTCCCGCGCCGCCGATTTCGACGTTATCGCCCTGAATCTTGATATACGCCGTACCGCCGCCGTTCAGGACAATCCCGTTCGCAGCGTTGGCGGTCAGTGTTCCCGCCACGCTGGAAAGCTGCATGTTCAGTTGCGAGACAAGCTCCATCGCATCCGCCTGCGCCTGGATCTGGACCTTTCCACGCATCGCAAGCAGGCGGATTCCCGCGCGCTGCGCGAACACGGACACGGCCTCGACCGCCGCAAGAGCAATATTCTTCAGCGCACTTACGTTAAACCCGGATGAGGTCGCAAAACTTGTGTCCTTGCCCGACGACACCATGACGCGACTGGGCGTCGCCATGCCAATGCCGCGCGGGGCTGACAGTGCAATTACAGCCTCTTTCAGGCCCGCCAGTTCATTCTTCAACCACTCGTTTTCGGCTTTCAGGTCCGCAATTTCGGCCTTTGCCATCGCGCCTGCATCGACCAGCCCCTGCGCCTGCGCCTGGGTCATGTTGAACTGGCTTGACATCGCGTCCATGTCGGTCTGCTGGCCTATCGCCTTTTCCTGCATGTCCGCCGACAGGAGCAGGCCGCCACCGGCCCTCAGGCTGCCTTTGAGGTCCGTGCGCAGTTCGTAACCGCTAACGCGCTGCTTGTTATCACGGTCCACCCCGTAGCCCATTGTGAGCTGCGTCTTGCCGTGCTCGGTCGCGAGCTTGACGTGCTCACGGCCTGCGCGGTCCTCGAGCTGGAACGTGTTGTTCGAGCGCGTGCGCAGCGTATTGCGCGTGCCCCACGGATGGCCCGCGATGACCGGGTCGGTATCCTGCGCGGTGTGCAGTACCTGACTGATGAACGGAAGGTCCGGGCAGCCCCACAGGAAGCCCACGGTCACGACCGTGCCTTCGACCAGACCGAAATGGAAACCGGTCTGTCCTGCGCCCGCGAACGGCTTCGCCAGCCGCATCGGACAGCTTTCCAGTCCAGGCGTGCGCTTATCCTGATCCGCATGAATGTGCACGATATAGGAGCCCTGCGCGTCCAGATACGGGTCCTTGTACCCACCTGGCGAGGCAATGGTGCCCGTGATGACCCCCTCGATTCTGGGCCACGTATGTTCGAGCAACGGCAACCGGTACAGCCGGTCGGATGGCATCGCGGTGAACTCGACGCGGTAAGGCTGCTTGCGCGATGCGCTGCATTTCACCCGGACAGCGACCAGCCCGTACTCAGCGTCGGGCAGTTTCCGGTTCGATAACTTGAGGATGCAGTTGGGCGCGAGGTCCAGCATGTTGCAGGTGCCGCGATACACCACCTGTGTGGCCACGGCCGCCTCGCGCCGCAGCAGCGCTTCTTCCTTCGCCTCATCCTCGCTCAGGTCGGGCGTGCCCCACGTATAAGCCTCGCCATAGGTGGTACGGTCCTCAGTGATCCGGCTGGCCCCTTCGATCGGTTCGGATATCGGACGCTCAGTGCTGAACGTGCGCACCTTGTAGCTCGTCGGCAAGGTCGTCGCGTCCATTTCAAGCGAATCGACCGATTCCGCCCCTGAGCTTTCCAGGCCGCTGTACTGGCGATAGGCCACGGTCAGGTCCGGGTCGCGGCGGTAATGGGTGAAGTCGTCACCAAACCGCACGTTTTCGCAGTGCCCGCCCTCCTCACAGACAAACCAGATACCGGAGCGGCGGCATAGCCGCGTGATGAAGGTCAGGTCGTCTTCCTGCCACTGCATCACGAATGGGCGCGGGCCATATTGACGGTACAGGTTGAACTCGAAACTTGCGTGTATCCTGTCGAAGCCGTGTTCGCGCAATATCTGCTCGATGATTTCCGGAAAACTTTTCTCAAGGAAGAACCGGCACTTCGGCGTGTTGCGCAGCAGCGCCAGGCGCGACTCCAGCACAACCTCATAGGTGGTTTCGTCGCGGCTGCTGCCGCGCTGGCTGAAGCCCGTGATGACTCCCTGTATGCGCCGTTCGGGTTCCGGCTTGAGCGTCGTGAGCGCATTGAATGGCGGCTGGATCACGAACGCCGCAGGCTTGTTCAAGTACTCGACGCGCGACAGATCAGGTTGTGGATGCGTGAACCGGATCTGATACCGGGTAGGCTCCCCGATGGCCCGCTCACCTTCGAAGGCAAAGATATCGGCCAGCCCGGCGCTGCTGGCCTGCGGCATGTCGAGATGATAGTGCCGATGCGTAAAACCTTTCTTTTGACTCAAGCCCCCTCCTGTTGCGTAACGTCACTCAACGTCTGTACTCCTTATCTTGAAATACCCACTTTGCATGAGGTATTGCTCGTTGCTGATGCGATGAGTCTTCGTCCATCAACGGCGCGTTAAGCGGATGCTACGTCAAGGTAGCGGAAACGTTCCCGTCAGGGTGTCAAAATTTGTCAAGTCATCTTAACGTGACGAGCCATCGCACCAAACATTAAGCGCCATTTAACGAAATCAGACGATCAAGCATGAGGGCTGAAGGCGCTTACCAGCCAAGCAGTTGAGCGCACGGCGTGGGCAATATGTGCGGCGTTGGGTGCCCCCGGCATCGCGCGGCGTGTACTGGATGAAACCAATTTTCCCGGACAGCGTGTCGTTCGACCTGCACGCGTGGCCAAGCATCTTGCGCGTTTTGCCGATGATGACTGGCAGGCAAGTTTGCCAATCTCGTTTGCGCGCCTGCCGGACGGTACGTTGCGGCTTGTCGATGGGTAGCACCGCCTGAATGCGATCGTTCTGCGGGACATCGCAACTCCGGTTCGTGTGCTGATTCACGATGTCCAGGACGAACAGGCGGCGCGTCGCCTCTATGCATATTTCGATGAAAAGGATTCGGTGCGCAGCCAGTCGGAAGTGCTTGACGGGATCGGACTTGGCATAGATGGCACGGTTATCGTGAGTGACATTGCGAATGGTCCTCGTGATAGCGACGCACAAGAAGGTCATACGGCGTGTCGTAGTGCTTCGCGCGTTGATCCATCGCCGGACCTTCGAGCAGGTTTTTCCTGACCGCGTGACCGCATGTAAGCGACTCGAACACCGCATGATGCGAGTTGCACGCAGTTTGCGGCAGGTAGAAAAAAGCCCCTGCAATGCAGGGGCCGGTTTGAGGAAAATTCGTGCTATCTGTTCATGCGGCAGCCTGTTCGGTGAGCGCCGCCACTGCACTCGCGCGGTCCAGCGCGCGGATGTGGTCGCGCTGCTGGATTTGATTTATAACGATATGCGCTGTTATAGGGTCCCCATGCGATGTATGCAAATCCCCCGCACAGGGGCAACGCCAATAAACCAGTAACAAAACAAGAAATTGCACCGCCGTAAGCAAACAACCATCCAGGCGCTACGCGCAAAAAAACCTCAATCACTAGCGGGCCAGGGCAACCCCACAGAAGACCAATCCAGCTCAACCCCAACAACAGACCGTTCCTTAGCAAACTGCACAGCCAAAGTAACAGCAACACAAGGCCGGCCGCTGGCCAAAGAAAGATAAGGATTGCTCGTCACAGCCACCCCGGGCAACAAAACCGCATTACGAAAATAAGGCCGATGATCCCACCTCGCATCGCGCGGATTCGCAACAGGATACAGCGAAGTCGCTTCGCTGCTCCATGCCGGCCCTCGCACCTCATGCCCGATTTGCCGCCCCGAATCATCCAGAATAAAGCAGCTGACACACCGCTCAAACGTAGCGAGAAAAGCAAACGCCTCATCCATCGCCACACCGGCTCGCAAATCGTCGGCCGCGCTATTCAAAGCCACCCGATAAGGCTCGACCTCGCTTTCGAACAATGCATGCTGGTGCGCACGCCCTTGCGCGATAACGTCGAACGCATCGTCGATCCGCCGGCGCACCGATTCCGGCGGCGCCATCTCGGCGGCCGGCCGCCCGAGCAGATATCCCTGTGCAAAATCCACATTCGACGCCACCGCGAGGATCAGCTCCTCGGTCGTCTCGACACCCTCCACCACCACCAGCATCCCCGCCTGGTGCAGCAGCGATACCAGCTTCGGCAAAATTGGCTGCTCGGTACCGGGATTCGTCGCGCGAATCAGTTCGCCGTCGAGCTTGACGAGATCCGGACGGATCCGGAACAGCCGGTCGAGATTCGATTGACCCGCGCCGAAATCGTCGACGGCGATCAGAAAACCGTGCTCCCGATACAAGGCCGCCGCCCGCGACATTTCGTCGACGCTGCCGCCGTGCGACTCGAGAATCTCGAGAATCACCCGCTCCGGTTCGAGCCCCACCGCCCGCACAATCGCCGCGAGCTGATCGGCGTAACCTTCGGCGATGAAGGTGGCCGGCAGAATGTTGAGGAACAGCCACGCACTCGCGGGCAGCGCCTCGCGCGCATTGCCCAGATGCACGGCATGACTCGCGCGATCGAGCGCGCCTTCGTCGTTGCGAGGGTTCGGCGCGAACAGCACGACCGGCGGCACCAGCGTGCCGTCGTCGTGCTCGCCGCGCAGCAACGCCTCAAAGCCCACCTGCTTCTGATGCGACAAGCTGTAAAGCGGCTGGAAGTGCGAGGTCAGGTAATAGTTGTCCCATCGCTGCCTGCGCGCCACCGCGCCGCCCTCCGTGCGCGCCGCTTCGGACATGAGTTGCAGCGCCTCGCCCGGCGGCGCGTGTTCGGCGCACACGCGGTTTCGGCCCGAGTGCTTGGCGCGCAGCAACGCCTGGTCGGCGCGGTCGAGCAGCACCATGATGTTTTCGCCGCGGCGGTGTTCGGCCACCCCGAAGCTCGCGCTCAGATAGCCGTCCGGACGCTCGAGCGCGGCAATCGCGCCGCGCAGGCGCTCGGCCAGCTCGAGCGCGCCGGCGAGGCCCTCATGCAGCAGCACCGCGAACTCCTCGCCGCCGATGCGGCTGACGCTGTCTTCCGCCGTGGTATGTTCCATCAGCGCCTGGGCGACGTGATACAGCGCATGGTCGCCGACAGCGTGGCCGAAGCGGTCGTTCAGCGATTTGAAACTGTCGATGTCGAGAAAGATCACGCTGACTCGCGCATCAGGCACCATGGTTTCGAGGCGGTGCTCGGCCTGCTTGACGAACGCGCGACGGTTTTGCAAGCCGGTCAGCGGATCGGTCGCGGCGAGTTTTGCCAACTGGCTCTCAAGCAGAAAGTGGTTGCGCCGGAACCGGTAAAAGCCGAAGTGAAACACCGCGGAAGTCGGCATGCCGATCGCCGCGATCCACATCCACGTAACGATGTCGACGTCATGCGTGCGCGGCACGCCGAGCAGCAAGGCGAGCGCCGCCGCATAGAAGAGCGTGCTGCCCACCCAGAAATGCGCCGGCGTGAGCCACAGCGGCGCCGCGCAGATCGGAATCGCCACGAGAGCGGGCAGCGCCCACAGCAACGGCTGGTCGACCCCGGAGATGTTCAGCGCGAGCCCCGCCACCAGCGACAGCGAGTACGCTACGCCGATCGCGCCGAATGCCCAGGTCGTATTCGCGCGCGGAATCGCCAGCACCAGCAGGCCGAGCACCGGTGCGCAAGCGAGCCGGTACGACAGCGGCAGCGCCGGACCGCCGACGAAGTTGCGCGCCCCCACGAAGCACAGGAATGCGACCACGGTAAACGCCATCGTTACCGTCGAAAGCGGACGCTGGTGCTCCAGCGATCGTCGATGGAAACGCTCGCGCAAGCCGGCATCGGCCTGTTGCTTCGTTGAGGTGGAAAGCATATTGATAGTGATAGTTATCAGGCTGGTTCCGGTCACTCTGCCAATGTATAACGGCAACCATCAGACAAATATTTACCCCTTCCACGTAAATAGGCATGCGGCGAGATTCGGCTCTTGCATCGCGCCCGTCGGAGAACCTCGACGCGCTGCCCCGGCAAACGTTTGCCAATCACCGGCACGCTGCACATCACCGGCACGTCAGCTGCGCCACAGCGCGGCACGCCACCTTCCATCAGAACGCCGCCCCGCTATGCCGCCATCACGCGATCGCGGCCCGACGCCCTGACCGCATATAGCGCGGCGGCGGTCGCCAGACGCAACACGCCGAACGCCTCACCGCCCAGCCGCCCGAAGACATTGCCGACCCGCATCGCCGACCCGCACGTTGCGGGTGATGAAGGCCGCGAAGCGAAAGATCGGTGCGTGTCGCACGGGCAAGATCCAGCAAGAAACGTTCAAGGACCAGTAGCCTGTTGCAGTCGCCTAAACGCAAAGTGTTGTATTTACAATGCGGCCGAGCGCTGGAAAGTTTCGCTGAAATATGCCGTTATCGCGGCCAAGACACAGGCATTTGAAACGGCGCATCCGGCGGCGAGCCGCCGGAGAAAGCAATTCACGCCGCAAAAATGCATATCGCCCATGGCTTCGATTTCATCTTGCGCGCGTCTAAGCTGACGAATGGAAAGTAGCTAAATCTTAATGTCTTAAGTAGACTGCGCCGAACTATGCCGGGACAGATTGAACGAATTCGGTAAAAAGTAACTGCGGACGCGTGCAATGCGCGCTCCCTGTCGCAACACTTTCATTGGCATGCGGCTGTCTGCGCCCGTTCTACACGGGTTGATGCAACGGCCATTTCCCGGAAAATATGGTCCCAATTCTCGACTACCTGCTGGAACGCCAAATCTCGCCGCAGTGGCGAGGCATGCTGACTGCACTGGCCCACGAGTTCGAAGCGCAGATCGGCCGCGATGAATTGCGCCAACTGATGTACCGCGTCGGCTGCCGGTTTGCGGCGGCGCATCAACTGCCAGCCTGCGAATCTACCGCCGGACTCGTGCATACGTTGAACCTGTATTGGCATGAAATGGATTGGGGCTACGTCGAACTATCCGACGAGGCCGCGTGTCTGCGCATCGTCCATTACTGCGCGCCGCTGCGGACCTTCGGCGACGCGGCGCTGGCATGGACGCCCGCGTTCCTCCAGGGCGTCTATCAGACGTGGTTGAGCGCGTTGGGCGCCCAAGGCCTGTCGGTCGCGCAGACCAGCGAGTACGGCGAGGACACCGCGATCGAATTCCGCCTCGGCCGGCATCCTGCTTGAGCGGGACGTGAAGGCATCAGGCAGGTAGCGGCAGATGACGGGCAAATAGCGGGCAAGTAGCGGGCAGGCGGCGGACAGGTACCGAGCGGGTAACAGGCAGCGGATATGACGCGCCAGACCGTTGCGCGTGAAGTAGCAGGATCAGCGTTTTTGCGCCGCGAGTAAAGGTAAGGATGAGGGTAAGGCAAGTCATGAACAAGACGGCGACACTATGAGTTCATCGAGCGACATCGAAAAACTATTCGGTCATTTCGGCGGCGACGCCGGCGCATACCAGGAAATCAGCCGCGAAAACGAAGCGCGCTCGGCGCGCACGCGTTGGCCGCTGCTGGTGACGCTGGATCTGACGCAGCCGGAGATTCCGGCGATCGGGCCGCGCCGTGGGGCCGCCGCCCAGACGTCGGCGGACGACGCGCCGCAGCAGGCCGAGGATCGTCAGGGCACGACATCCAAAGACGCCGCCTCGGTTACGCGCGCACGAGCGCCGCTGTTCACCCGGCCGCATCGGCGCGACATTCCGCCGGTCGCCGCAGTGGTGCAGCCCGCCGTGCGGCCCGCCGGTCCGCGCGGCGCCGCGCGCTTCAGCGTGCTGGAAACGAAAGACGGCGACACGGCACAGGCGGAACCTGCCGCAGCCCGGATCGATGCGGCGGCGCCCGTTGCGCCGCAAGCCGGCATTCCGGCCATACCGCCGCGAACCAGCATCCCGTCGGCGCCGGCGTCCGCACCTGCGCCGACGTGGGCGCGAGCGCCGCTTCCGGCACCCGCCCTTGCTCCCGCCGCCAAACCCGCTTCGATCCTCGGCAAGCTGTTCGCGCCTGAACCCGAGCCCGCACCGCTGCAAGCGCCGGCCGCGGCGACCGGGTCCGCGCCCTTGCTATCGGTCTTCGACCGTCTGCGCGGCGCCGCCTCTCAACCGGCCAGCGCGCCGGCCAGCGCCGCACGTCCGGCCGCGCCCGCCGCCTCCAACTCGTGGCTGGTCAACGGCCCGCGCCGCACATGAAAGTCGTTGCGGTGGTGTCCGCTAAAGGCGGGGTCGGTAAAACCACCCTCGCCGCCAATCTCGCTTCCGTGCTCGCCCATAGCGGCCGGCGTGTGATCGCACTCGATCTCGATCCGCAAAACGCGCTGCGCCTGCATTTCGGCGTGCCGCTCGACAGCGTCGACGGTTTGTCGCGCGCGACGCTGACGGGCGATCCGTGGCATTCCGTGATGTTCGACGGCGTCGACGGCGTGACCGTGCTGCCCTACGGCGCGGTGCTCGAAGACGACCGCCGCCGCTTCGAGGCGTATATCGACCAGGAACCGCGATGGCTCGCGCACGCGTTGCAAGCGCTGCGGCTCGACGCGTCCGACGTCGTCATCATCGACACGCCGCCGGGTTCGTCCGCGTATGCGCGCGCCGCGTTGTGCTCGGCCACCTTCGCGCTGAACGCGGTGCTCGCCGACGCCGCCTCTTACGCGGCGATCCCGCAAATGGAACGGATGATCGAGGCGTATGCCGCGCCGCGCGCCGAGTTCGGCGGCGTTGGCTACGTGGTCAATCAGATCGACCAGTCGCGCCAGTTGACCAAAGACGTCCTCAAGGTCCTGCGCCAGATGCTCGGCGGCAAGCTGTTCCCCGGCGTGATCCATCTGGACGAAGGCGTGAGCGAGGCGCTCGCCTGCGACACCACGCTGATCCACTACGATCCGCTCAGCCAGGCCGCCGCCGATTTCCGCGCGTGCGGCAACTGGCTGATGGCGGCCGTCGATGCGATCGCTGTCTCGCCGAGGAACGTCGCATGAGCACGCCGAGCGCACCGCGCGCCGACACGGCCGAGCCGCCGCGATTCGAACGCTTCGTCGACGCGCGCTTCTGGAACAGCAGGATCGTGACCGGCATCGTCACGCTGTTCGCACTGGTGACGCTGTACTTCGTGTTCACCGTACCGCTCGCGTTCTATGAGCAGTTGATGTTCGCGACCTGCTGCTTCGTCTGCGCGCTGCTGTTTCGCCGCCTGCCGGGCCGGTACGCGACGATGGTGATGATCATGCTGTCGGTGGTGACATCCGGCCGCTATATATACTGGCGCCTGACCTCGACCACCTACTGGGAACATCCGCTCGACGCCGCATGGGGTTTGCTGCTGGTGTCGGCGGAGGTGTATTCGACCATCGTGCTGCTGCTCGGCTACTTCCAGACCGCGTGGCCGCTCAAGCGTGCGCCGCTGCCGCTGCCCGCTTCACGCGACGCCTGGCCGACCGTCGACGTGTTCATTCCGACCTACAACGAACCGCTCGCGGTGGTGAAGCCGACCATCTTCGCCGCGCTCGCGCTCGACTATCCGGCCGACAGGATCTCGATCCACGTGCTCGACGACGGCCGCCGCCCCGAGTTCAAGGCGTTCTGCGAGGAAGTCGGCGTCAACTGGACGATCCGCACGCACAACCGCCACGCGAAAGCCGGCAATATCAACGAAGCGTTGAAAATCACCAGCGGCGAGTACCTCGCGATCTTCGACTGCGATCACATTCCGACTCGCTCGTTCCTGCAGATCGGCCTCGGCTGGTTCCTGCGCGACAAGCTGCTGTCGATGCTGCAAACGCCGCACCACTTCTTTTCCGCCGATCCGTTCGAGCGCAATCTCGGCACCTTCCGCAAGGTGCCGAACGAAGGCGAACTGTTCTACGGTCTCGTGCAGGACGGCAACGATCTGTGGAACGCCACTTTCTTCTGCGGTTCGTGCGCGTTGCTGCGCCGGACCATGGTGGAAGAAATCGGCGGCATCGCGGTCGAGACCGTCACCGAAGACGCGCACACCGCATTGAAGCTGCACCGTCTCGGCTACACCACCGCGTATCTGGCGATTCCGCAAGCGGCGGGGCTCGCGACCGAAAGCCTGTCGGGCCACATCGGCCAGCGGATTCGCTGGGCGCGCGGCATGACGCAGATCTTCCGGATCGACAATCCGCTGACCGGCAAGGGTTTGAAAATCGGCCAGCGGCTCTGTTATCTGAACGCGATGATGCACTTCTTCTACGGCATCCCGCGTCTGGTGTTCCTTACCGCGCCGCTGTCGTATCTGTTCTTCGGCGCGCACGTGATCGAAGCCGCCGCCAGTACGATCGCGATCTACGCGCTGCCGCACATGATGCACGCGAGCATCACCAACTCGCGGATGCAGCGCGCGTTCCGCCATTCGTTCTGGGCCGAAGTGTACGAGTCGGTGCTGGCCTCGTACATCACCGCGCCGACTTTGCTCGCGCTGATCAACCCGAAGCTCGGCAAGTTCAACGTAACGGCCAAGGGCGGCCAGATCGAGAAGAACTACTTCGACTGGGCGATCTCGCGGCCGTATCTGTTCCTGCTGTTGCTCAACCTGATCGGCTTTTGCGTCGGCATCGCGCACATCTATCTGAACTGGAATGTGCACAGCGTGGTGCAGACCACCCTGCTGAACCTCGGCTGGACCACCTACAACATGCTGATCCTCGGTGCGAGCGTGGCCGCCGCAAGCGAGCGCCGGCAGATTCGCGCGGTGCACCGCGTGGCGATGCAAATGCCGGTGATGCTGAAGTTTTCGACCGGCCGCACGCTCGCCTGCGAAACCATCGACTACTCGGAAGGCGGCGTCGGCGTGGCGCTGCCCGGCAACATCGAAGTGCCGATGCACGAACGCGTGAGCGTGTCGCTGTTTCGCGGCGACGAGGAATATGCGTTCCCCGCCACCGTCGGTTTCGCCGCGCCGGGCCGCGTCGGCCTGCGCTTTTCCGCACTGACGCGCCAACAGGAATACGAGTTCGTCAAGACCACGTTCGCCCGCGCCGATGCATGGACCGGCTGGGCCGAAGGACGTCAGCAGGACACGCCGCTGCGCGGTCTGTCGCATGTGCTGACGGTCGGCGTGCGCGGCATTCTGGGCCTGTTCGAACATCTTTATGCCGACCTTCGAAGCTCGATGAAAAGCCGTCCAGTGGACGTCAAGAAGCTAAAAACCAAAGATTGATCTATGGGCAACCGGATGGCGAAGGGAAACCTCGAACGCTCGAACCACGAGCGCAGTGGGATGAAATCGGAAACGCGTCGGTCTGGACACATCCGCTCGCAACGACTGATGCGCGGCCTTGCATGCTGGCTCGCCCTGCAAACCGCGTTGACGGCGCCGCTGGCGTCGGCGGCTGAAGCCGCTGCGGCGGCGTCGAGCCGCGCAGGCACAGACACAGGCACGGAAACAGGCACGGAAACAGGCACCGCAGGCGCTGCGGCGCCGGCCGCTCATACCGGCGCCGCAATGGTCGCCACCGGGGTCGGCAACGTGCGCGCGCCGGGCCCCGCCGTGTTGTTCGATCCGAACACGATCGCGCAAGCGCCATTGGCGACGCCCACGCCGGCGCTCGCCGCGTCGTCGGTGAAAGCGCTGGGCATCAGGACGCCGACCACCGCCGAGCCGGGCACGCTGGTGCCGGGCGGCCGCCGTCAGACGCTCACCTTGGCCGACCTCGGCGCGCTCGATCCGCTGCAGCTGCGCGGCACCGACGGCCAGAACGGCGTCGCGTTTTCCGTGCGCGGCGACGAAGTGGCGACCGGTGCGGTCCTGCATCTGATCTATAGCTATTCGCCCGCGCTGCTCCCGAATATCTCGCAGCTGAAAGTGCTGCTGAACGGCGAAGTCGCCGCGACCCTGCCGGTGCCGCACGAACAGGCCGGCATGCTGGTGGCGCGCGACGTCTCGATCGATCCGCGCTTCATCACCGAATTCAACCACCTGAACGTGCAGTTGATCGGCCATTACACGCAACGCTGCGAAGACCCGGCGAATTCGTCGCTGTGGGCCACCGTCAGCAATGCGAGTTCGCTCGAGCTGACCTATGCGTCGCTCGCCAGCAAGCCTGACCTCGCGGCGCTGCCGCAGCCGTTCTTCGACCGCCGTGACGTGCGGCGCCTGGAGTTGCCGTTCGTGTTTCCGCAACGGCCCGGCGCGGCCACGCTCGAAGCGGGCGGCATCGTTGCTTCGTGGTTCGGCGCGCTCGCCGGCTACCGCGGCGCGGTGTTTCCGGCGCAACTGGATGACGCGCCGCTCTCCGGCAACGCGGTGGTATTCGCGACATCCGATCAACGCCCCGCAGGCGTGACGATTCCGGCGATCTCCGGGCCGACTATCACCGTGGTGGATCGCGAGGCGCCGGCGCGCGGCAAGCTGCTGCTCGTACTCGGCCGCACCGAGGCCGAGCTGAAAACCGCCGCCAGGGCGCTCGGCATCGGCCAGAACACGCTGACCGGTCCGAGCGCGACGATCACGCAATTGACCGAGCTCGCGCCGCGCGTGCCGTACGACGCGCCGAACTGGCTGCCGACCCATCGCCCGGTGCGTTTCGGCGAACTCGCCGACGCGCGCGATCTGACCGTCTCAGGCTACGACGCCGACGCCGTGCGCGTGAATCTGCGCGTGCCGCCCGATCTGTTCATGTGGCACACCAAAGGCGCGCCGATCGATCTGCGCTACCGCTACACGGTGCGCCCACTGCGGGACCGTTCGTCGCTGAATGTCAGCGTCAACAACGGCTTCGTGCAGGCGCTGCCGATTCCGGCGGAGTCGGCCTCGGTGTTCGAACTGAGCCATTACTTCGCCAGCGTGTTGCCCGACGGGACCGCCGAAGCGCGCCACACCGTCCATATCCCGCCGCTGCTGCTGACGCCGCGCGCGCAGGTGCGCCTGCATTTCTTCTACGACATTCCGAATACCGGCGAATGCCACGGCCGCCTGCTGGAAAACGTGGTCGGCGCGATCGATCCGAATTCGACCATCGACCTGTCGTCGTTCCCGCACTACATGGCCCTGCCCGATCTGGCCGCGTTCGCCAACAGCGGCTTCCCGTTCACGCGGATGGCCGACCTCTCCGAAACCGCGGTGATCCTGCCGAACGACGCCACGTCGAGCGACTACAGCCTGTACCTGCTGGCGATGGGCCGGATGGGCGCATCGACCGGCTATCCGGTGACCGGCGTGAGCGTCGGCACCTCGAACGACGTCGACAGGTTCGCCAGCAAGGACCTGCTGATTCTCGGCGCGCCCGGCCGTCAGCCGCTGCTGCAACGCTGGGCCAAGTCGATGCCGTTCTCGAGCGACGGCAATGCGCGCACTTTCCAGCTGTCCGATATCGCCTTCAAGCTCGAAGACTGGTGGCATGGCGAACGCGGCGTCGAACGCTCGCCGGCGCGCGCCGATCTGACGCTGGTGAGTTCGAACGGCGACGCGCTCCTGACCGGCTTCGAGTCGCCGTTACAGAAGAACCGCAGCGCCGTCGCGCTGGTGAGCGCGGCCGGCCAGTCGGACGCCGATCTCTCCGCCGCCCTGCTCGACGCCGATGTGCTGCCGCAGATTCAAGGCGCCATGGCCGTGATTCACGGCCGCACCGTGACGATCACGTCGAATGGCGAGGCGTACTACGTGGGCCGCCTGTCGCCGCAGGAGTATCTGCGCTGGGCGCTGTCGTCGCATCCGCTGCTGCTGATGCTGGGCGGCGTGCTCGCCGCGCTGATCATCGCGGGCCTGTTCTACCGGACGCTGCGCTCGATCGCCGCGCGCCGCTTAAGGAACTAATAGGACTGAAATGCAGGTTCGAATCAATCAGACATGGGTGGCGCTGACGGTGGGCCTCGGCCTCGGCCTTGCTGCGTCCACAGGTTTCGCCAGCGTCGTGAAGGTCGCGCAGACCACGGCGGCGCCCGGCGCATGCGGCGACTGGAGCGCGTACCGCACTTTCGTCGAACGTTTCGTGCAGGCCGATGGCCGCGTGATCGATTACTCGACGCCGGCTCAGCAGACCACGTCGGAAGGCCAGTCGTACGCGATGTTCTTCGCGCTGGTCGCGAACGACCGCGCCACCTTCGACCGATTGCTGAACTGGACCCGCACCAATCTCGCGGGCAATCAGTTCGACGTGCAGAACGTACGGCTGCCGTCGTGGCAATGGGGTAAGAAGCCGGACGGCTCGTACGGCGTGCTCGATCCGAATTCCGCGTCCGACTCCGACCTGTGGATCGCCTACGACCTGCTGCAAGCCGGCCGCCTGTGGCGCGAAGCCGGTTATACGCAACTCGGTCAGGCGCTGGCCGCGCAGATCGCGCGCCAGGAAATGACGCAACTGCCTGGCGTCGGCCCGATGCTGTTGCCCGGGCCGCAAGGCTTCAAAAACGGCGACGTGACACGTTTGAATCCGAGCTACCTGCCGCTGCCGGTGCTGCGCGCGCTGGCCCGGGAAGTGCCGAACGGCCCGTGGAGCAAACTCGCGGACAGCGCGTACAGGTTCATCAGGACCACCTCGCCGCAAGGCTTCGCGCCCGACTGGGCGGCGTGGCAAAACGGCCAGTTCGTGGTCGATCCGAAGAACGGCGACACCGGCAGCTACGACGCGATCCGCGTCTATCTGTGGGCCGGTCTCGCGTCGCCCGCCGATCCGCTCGCGAAACCCTGGCTAGCGGCACTCGGCGGCATGCGCGCGAAGATCGGGCAAACCGGCATTCCGCCCGAGAAGGTTTCGTCGACCACCGGCACGGCGAGCGGCGAAGGACCGTTGAGCTACTGGGGCGCGCTCGCGCCGTACTTCAAGGCGCTCGGCGACGAGCACGGCCTCGGTCTCGCGCGCACCCATCTGGCCGCGTTCGACGCCAATGTGCCGGGCCGCGACCCGGTCTATTACGATCGTGTGCTGGGCTTGTTCGGCACCGGATTCATCGACGGCCGCTATCGTTTCGACGAAGCCGGCCGTCTCGTGCCGAGTTGGAGAAATGCATGCGATTGAGCGCCCTCGCGTTGTCATTGCGCTTCGCGCTGAGCCTCACGGCCGTCTGCTATGCGGCGACGGCCTCGCCTGACGCGTTCGCGCAGGCATCGAAAGATCCGTTGAACGTGCTGATCGATCAGGGCAAATACTGGCAATCGCATCAGCGCGGCGACCTCGCCGAGCAGGCGTGGCTGAAAGTGCTGCGCATCGATCCGAAGCAGCCTGATGCGCTCTTCGGCATGGGCATGGTGCTCGCCGACCGCAAGGACGGCGCCGGCGCGCAGCAGTATCTGGCACGTCTGAAAGCGGTCGCGCCGAACTATCCGAATCTGGACGAACTGGGCCGGCGCCTCGGCGAATCGAGCCTGCGCGACCAGACTGTCAACGATGCGCGGCGGCTCGCGCAAAGCGGCCAGAGTGCGGGCGCGGTGCAGGAATATCAGCGCGCGTTGAGCGGCAAACCGGCCACGCCCGCACTTCAGCTCGAGTACTACCAGGCGCTCTCGGCCACGCCGCAAGGCTGGGATCAGGCCCGCCGCGGTCTCGAACAGCTGGCGCGCGACAATCCCGACGACCCGCGTTACGCGCTCGCCTTTGCGCAGCATCTGACCTATCGCGACGTCACGCGCCGCGACGGCATCGCGCGGCTGCAAAAGCTCACCACCGACAGCACGGTCGGCGCGGCGGCGAAGAAAAGCTGGCGCCAGGCGCTGCTGTGGCTCGACGCGCGGCCGTCCGACGCCGCGCTGTATCAGGCGTATCTGCAAGTCGCGAGCGACGACGCCGCGGTCAAGGCGCGCTTCGATTCGATGGTCCAGCAGGACAAGGCGGCACACGAGCGCGCACAGGAAAACGCCTCCGTCGATGCGCGCGGGCGCATCATCGCCGACGGTTTCGCCGCGCTCGATCGCGGCGACCTCGGCACGGCGGGCGCGAAGTTTTCGTCGCTGCTGGCGAACCGCCCGAACGATCCCGACGCGCTCGGCGGCATGGGCATCGCCGCGTTGAAGCAGGAACACTTCGCCGAGGCCCGCAACTATCTGGAGCGCGCGTCGCGCAGCGGCAATCCGGCGCGCTGGAAAACCGCACTCGATAGCGCGACCTACTGGACCTATACGAGCGACGCGATCGGCGCGCGCAGCAACGGCGAGTTCGCGAAGGCGAAGTCGCTGTTCGAACGCGCGATCGCAATGAATCCGTCCGACGTCACCGCGCAGGTGCTGCTCGGCGAAATGCTGCTCGCGAACCATGATCCCGCCGGCGCGGAGCAGGCGTACCGGATGGCGTTACGCCGCCAGGCCGACAATCCCGACGCGATTCGCGGCCTCGTCGGCGCGCTCGCCGCCCAGGGGCGGGGCGACGAAGCGCTGCAATTCGCCAATCAGTTGAACGCGGCACAGCAGTCGAAGGCCGGCGGCATCAGCCGTCTGCGCGGCGAAGCGCAGGCCGCGCAGGCGCGCGCCGCCGAAGCGCGCGGCGATCTGGGCGCGGCGCGCAGCCTGTTCGAAGACGCGCTGCTGAATACGCCCGACGATCCCTGGCTGCGTCTGGACCTCGCGCGCATCTACGTGCGCCAGGGCGCGGTCGCGAACGCGCGCAGCATGATGGACGGCTTGCTCGCCGCGCATCCGGACATGACCGATGCGCTGTATGCGAGCGCGCTGCTGTCGGCGGAAACGCAGGACTGGGCAGCGGGTCTCGCACAACTCGAACGGATTCCGGCCGCGCAGCGCACCGACGCGATGACCGCCTTGCAACACCGTTTGTGGGTGCGTCAGCAGGCCGACATCGCCACGCGGATGGCGCGCAGCGGTCAGCGCCAGCAGGCGCTCGCGACGCTGTATGCCGCCGAACCGGTCGCCGGCAACAGCCCCGAACTGATCGGCGTGCTCGCCACCGGCTATCAGCGGGCGGGCGACCCGAACCGCGCGTTGAGCCTCGTGCGCGGCGCGATGAACGCCGCGCCCGGCAACCCGGATTTGCTGCTGCAATACGCCGGCATATTGTCCGCCACGCGGCAGGACGCCGAACTCGGCATGGTGATGCGCCGGCTCGCGTCGATGCAACTGACGCCGCAGCAACGCACGGATTTCGGCAATCTGAATCTGGGGATCGTCATCAAGCAATGCGATGCGGTGCGTCAGCGCGGCGATCTCGCCAGCGCTTACGACGTGATCGCGCCGTGGCTCGCGGCGATGCCCGACAATGCCGATCTGCAAGCCGCGCTGGGCCGCCTGTATTCGAGCGCCGGCGACGACCGCAATGCGCTCGCGAGCTATCGCGTCGCGCTCCAGCGCCGGCCCGACGACCTGAATCTGCTCCAAGCGACGATCCCCGCCGCGGTCGGCGCGAAACAGTTCAGCTACGCCGAATCGCTCGCGAATCAGGCTCTCGCTGCCGCGCCCGGCGATCCGGGCGTGCTGGCTACGGTCGGCCGTATGTATCGCGCGGAAGGCAAGCTGTCGCTCGCGTCGACTTATTTGCAACGAGCGCTGGTCGCCGCCAATACGCCGCTGATGAGCAACGCCGGGCGCACTGGCGCCAACGCGCCGGGCAACGTGCCGCGCGGGTGGGAAGCCGCAACGGCACGGATCGGCGCGACGCCGCTGCCGGGCACCAATCCGTTCGAAGGCAAAACCGCCACCCTCACGCCAACCGATGCCGACAACGCCGCGCTAGCGGGCGGCGGCTTCAATGCCGCGCGTGCTTCGCTCCCGTATTCGCAGTCCTCCTTGCCGACACAGACCGTGCCGAACTATCCGCCGCCCTCGCAGCCCGCGCCTTATGTGGCGCCGTATGTGGCGCCGTCCGCGGCGCCCGCGCAGCCGTATGCGCCGAATGCCGCGCCCACCGCCGTTCCTTATGACGCGCCCCGTCCGGGCGTCGACTCGGGCGGCTACGGCCAGGAGACCTACGGGTCGAGCCAGTCGGGTGCGCCGTTGCAGCCTTATCCGGGCCAGGGCCAGGTGCAGACGCAAACGCCAATGCAGCCGATGCAGCCGATGCAGCAGCAGTACAACGCGGCTTATCCTCAGCAGGCCGCGGCGCCGTATCCGCAGCAGGCGCCGTATGGCGCGCCGGACGGCTACACGGCGACGCCCTGGCCGATGTCGCCGGCCGCGCGCGAAGCGCAGGCCAACGCCGGGGCGATGCAACAGCCGCGCTATACCGGCTCGACGGCGAGCACCAATCGTTCGACCAGCAGGAAGCCAAGCGCGTCGAACAAGAACCGTAATGGGCAGACTTACGCGCAAGCGCCGTATGGGCAACAACAGGCCTACGCGCAGCAGCAACAGCCGTACTACGGTCAGCAGGCTTATCCGCAGCAGCAGGCCTATGGGCAGCAACCTTATCAGCCGTACCCGCAACAGCAGCAGGCCTACGGGCAGCAGCCCTATCAGCCGTACCCGCAACAGCAGCAGCCGTATCCCAATCAGGGCTACTACGCTCAGCAACAGCCATACATTCCACAACCGCCGACCGGTTACGCGCAACCGTATTACCCGCCGCAGCCCGGCATAAACGGCAACAGCAACGGCAGCAACTACGCGTCGTCGAATGCGGGGAACGCGCGCGCAGCGAATACGCAAACGCTCGGCGTCGCCGAAGAACTGGCGCAGATCAATCGCGAGCAGGCGAGCACGGTGTCGGGCGGGATCGTGTTCCGCAACCGCAGCGGTGAAGACGGGCTGTCGACGCTCACCGACATCGAAGCACCGGTCCAGGGGCGTATCAAGGCGGGCAACGGTCATATTGTCGTGACGGCGACGCCGGTGACGCTCGATGCCGGTACGGCCGCGGGCAACGTCTCGACGCTCGCGCGTTTCGGCGCGGGATTGTCCAATAGCACGTCCGAATCGGCGGCGGTCGCTGGAACGAACAACTACGGCAGCCAGACCGCGAGCGGCGTGGGCCTGTCGCTCGGCTATGAAAGCCGCAATATCAGCGGCGACGTCGGCGTGACGCCGCTCGGCTTTCGCGAACAGAACGTGGTGGGCGGCGCGCAGTACAACGGCGGCATCACCGACAAGGTGTCGTATTCGCTGGCCGTCGCACGCCGCGCGGTCACCGACAGTTTGCTGTCCTATGCCGGCGCGCGCGACGCGGCCTCCGGTCTCGAATGGGGCGGCGTGACTTCCTACGGCGGCCGCGGCAGCCTTTCATGGGACGACGGCACGAGCGGCCTGTACACGAACGCCTCCTACCAGGTGTTCACGGGTCACAACGTGCCGACCAACAACGCCGTCAAAGGCGGCGGCGGCATCTACACGCGCGTGCTGAAGGACGCCGATCAGACGTTCACCGTCGGACTGAATACGACGCTGATGCGTTACAACAAGAATCTGTCGTACTTCACGTATGGTCAGGGCGGCTATTTCAGCCCGCAAGAGTATGTGATCCTGAATCTGCCGGTCGAATGGACCGGCCGCAACGGCGCGTTCACCTACGACCTGAAAGGCTCGATCGGCGTGCAGCACTATCGTCAGGACGCGTCGAATTACTTCCCGCTCAACGACAAATCCAGCCGCCAAACCGATGCCGCGGCGAATGCAAAATTTATCGGCACCGGTGTCGAGACCGACGCGGTCTATCCTGGCCAGAGCAAGACCGGCCTGTCGTATTCGCTGAACGCCGTGGGCGAATATCAGCTGGCGCCGCAGCTTGCGTTCGGCGCGACGGCTTCGCTCGGCAATGCATATGAATATCGCGAGTGGCTCGCCGCGGTGTATGTGCGCTACAGCTTCAGCAAGCAAACCGGCTTGCAGCCGTTCCCGCCGACGCCGCTTGCCTCGCCGTATTTGTCGCTGTCGAATTGATTTGATGTTTGCAGCGTGGCTGATGGGCTGTTCGGTTGCCCACCGCCCACTGCATGGACGCCGTACGGGGTCTTTTGAGTTATCCCCAGTTTTTTTATAGCGAGCCTGCGACATTTGGGTCAAAGGAATGATTTCCTTGCGGCGAACTATGAGCTACTGGCGCTTATAGGGACGGCCGATGCATCAAGTTGTCACGGTCATAGTGAGATGCCGTCGATCAAGAAGCGATCGGTCCATCGGCAGCAACCGGCCATCCCCGGACGTTAGCTAGCCCGGAAACGGGGTCACTCGAACGGTCACTCCGAACTTGAAAACGGCCGTCAACCGTCTTATGGAAACGTTTGCTGAGCGTCAGGGGCTTAGGAAGCGACGGCGTGAAGATCTGGCGGACTGTGATGCACGCATCCGGCGTGTATGTCACAAACGTGCATTGCGACAAGTTTCAGTAATGGCCCGTCGGCTTCGTCTTTCAGATACTAGGCAAATCGCTCTTTTTCAGAGCTTCACTTTGAGCTTCAGATTGCATCGCCCGAAGAAGCAGTCGCGTCTGCTAGGTGTCTTACCCACTCGACGGTTTGAGCGATACGGCAGTTGTAAATCCTTCGCGAAATACGCAATGCGAGGGCCGGGTGATAGTTGGAATGTGGTTACTGAAATTGGAGGTGTGTATGACCAACAGCAGCAGAGCATCGGAAGCAGCAACCCCCAACCTGGCAACGGAAGGAACTTCCGGAGTCAGCCAGAAGCGTCAAGTGAACTATGGAACGCCCGTTCGTCGGCCGCTTAGTTCCAATTCCGGCACGAGTACACGACGTCAGGTTACTGGAACCGTGACGCGAGTGCGTTAAGAAACTGTTGCATTTCGGAGGTAGGATCATGAGTCTCTGGCATATTAATATCGTTGGAAACGGCGTATTCGACGGGAACTTCACGTTTCCACCCGGAACGATAAACCGGCATAGCCACGTGTTGGCAAACATTTGCGAGGTGTCCGCGCCTCAGGGCGAACCGCTAGACTTTCCATTCCAAGGCGACGCAACCATGGAAATCCATAACATGGTTCCGAAGGACGATGGTACGTTGAGTGTGCGATTCGAAATCGACTTTGACTCACCATTGAACGCAAGAGTGCAGTTCTTCGTACAGGACTAATTCCGCGGATTTGCGCAAGCAGGGGCGTCACGTTATGGGCGATCGCAAAGTCGCCCATAGCAACGTCGAGCGATTGTCTCAAGGGTCCCGCATTTACCGCAGACCGCAAATGAGACCACCTCGTAATATCACCCGTCGGCAAGGTTAGCCGGCGAGCGACCGCTTTACTCCGGAACGTGTCGCTACGGGTGTGGTGTGGCGACCGGCCGCAATGGGTCGAATCCCGCCGTTCCCTATCGATCCTGTCAATACCGGCTATCCGCAGTGAACCGTAGAAGTTGTCGGCGTCTGCAAATTCGGTGCACGCAGGAGACCGGAGGGTGAGTCAGACACGGATTACCCGACGGGTACGTTGCCTGGCAAGGGTTCTCTCAACTTTATCCACAGCTTTATCCCGCGAAGCTGTGAGTAACTTCTGCGCCTGCAGCGCTTCCCATTCTTCCTCAAGGGCGCGCGCCTGCAGCTTCATCGAACAGTGGTAAAGGGCCGCGTATGCGCGTTCCGCGACCAGCAGACGGTCGACCAGCTCGGCTTTGGTCAGGCGGCCGAGACGCTGCCGTGCAGTACGCGGATCCCGGTCGAGTTTCGATGGCGGTGGCATCTCCGTGCAGGAAGATGCAGGCGGGTGTCGAGCCGGCCGGCGCGGCCGCCAGTCGCGGTGCTGCTCATACAGCTGACGCGCACCTGCATTGTTGAGCAGCGCGCTGTGACTGATGCCGTGTCCTTCCGGGTCGAACTCGCAGGATGCGGCCACGATCGTGGCGATGGTGACCGGCCGGTGCTTACGCTCCAGCGCGGCGACGGCGCGGCGGGCTAGATCGAGTGTGCGCGCGCGACGTTGCTGGTGAATTTGGATCAGCCACGGGCGTTGATTCGTTGGCATGGAGTTTCTCCTGCTGGGGGCGCCGGGCCTCGTCGATACGATATTGCTCGATCAGGTCCATCTCCCGCAGCTCGGTATCGGCTGCCGCGACAAGCTGCTGGAGCCGGTGCACATCGGGAAGTAGTCCCTCGCGGCGGTAGTAATCGATCTCGTGTTCTGCCCATTCGCGCCGGTGTTCGACCTGGGGGCGCTTTGCGGGATCCGGCACCTTGGCCGCGCAGCCGATGCAGGCGAACTGCACCTTGCAGAGACCGTGCGCGCCGCAGTGTCCGCCGACGACCTCGGCGAGAGTGCCGGTCCGGGTCGCGGCGTCGCGATAGAGCTGCTGGAGTTCGGCCGGTGAGCGCAGGACCGCCTCCCCGACATCGATAGTGCGGGCGATCGCGGCCAGATAACGATCGGCTGCGTCGGCGATCATCGTCGCCGTGGGCTGAGAATAGTACTGGGTGACCGGCACGCTCTTCTGATGCAGCCAGGCGCCGACAATGTCAACGGGGATCTTCTCTACCTGTACCGCATGCGTGGCGAAAGCGTGCCTCAGCAAGTGAGGGCGCAGTGACACGGTCCGACCCGAGGCCGTCCGGAGCACCATGCCGTGCAGGATGAAACGCACACAGGCGCTGATCGCGACCGCGGACAGATGCCGGTGTTCGAACTGGAACAGGTACGGTTCGGCGCCGAACCGGTGTGCGCGGCGATGTCCGGGAGCGAAGGGGATCACGGGTAACGGGCACCCTGCAGGGAGCGCGTAGTGTTCTGCGAGGATCTGCGCGACCCGGGCAACCAGCCGGATGGTTTCCGTGCCGACGAAGTAGTCATGGCGGACATTCCGGCGTTCGCCCTTCGGAATCAGACGGAACAGGTACCGGATGCGGGGCGCCGGGTCATTTGCAGTCGCCGGCGCGGGATGGACCAGCCGGACGAGGCAGTCCTGGCTCAGGCTCGTCTGCATGACCTCGTTCAGTCGCGCGCCGGTGGTCGTGAACAGGTCGAGCGCCATCACGCCGAAGGTCAATGCGTGAAAGACCTGCTCGACCGGCACCAGCAGGTGCCCCAGGCAGGCCTGCGCGCGGTTCAGGAAGACCTGCCACGAGGGCAGGAGGATACCCGGGTGATTGCAGATGAATGTCGCCGCGGTGTAGCCCCATGCCTTGCGCCAGGCGATGGCTTCAGCGTTGCGCACCCGGTCGGGGGCGTGGCGCAGCAGATCCGCAAACCACAGCGTGGCGCTGATATCGAGGTCGCGGCCACTGACCACCTCCTGGATACCGACCAGTTCAAGCAGCGTTGTATCGGGGGGCGGCAGGTCCGCATTGCCCGGCAACTGCAGCGTCGCGTGCCGCGCGAGCAATGCCCCAACATTCCAAAGCCGCAGGCGCAAGCACCATTGCCCGTCGACATATGAATATTCCATGGGGCTATCAGGTGCGTTCAGGCAATCGAACTGTCGTACCGCATTGTGGTAGGCGTCACGGAAACGGGTGAACCAGTTCCATCGCAGATGGGCCTCGCTGCGGATATCCGGATAGACCTGCATCAGCACATCGGTGTCTTCCTTGCGCCGCTGCTGGCGCGCCTGCACGATCGGCTCCAGATCGAGCCACTGTTTGTGCAGTGACCGGTTGGCGGGCGGAAGGAGCCACGGCTTGTAGCGTTCGCGCTGACGGACCGGAAGCCCCCGCAGCCATTGCAGCTCGGCGCTGGCAACCGACTGGTAGCGCTGGAAGAACGTGATGCGCGCCTCGCGTGAATTCTGGCCGACCGTGCCGGCAAGATACAGACGCATGTACTCGTCGAGATCGTCAAAGAATGCACCCATGTCCCTGAGCCGACCCTGTGGGTGGTGGCCACCAAAGATGAGCCGCAGCTTGCTGTGCAGGACGGAAATGGCACTGTAGATCGAGCTGTGTTCGTAGCGCTGCGCGGCCATCACCAGCGCGACCAGCACCAGATGGCCATACCAGGGCCTGCGATATGCATTGCGGTACAGATAGCGCACCACGCGCGCGGGTACCTGCGCAGCATCGGACGCTGCCTGCGCGTCACATTCGGTGTTGGGCGCATGCCGGATCGCGTCAGGCAGATCGGGCAGCGCCGCGATCCGGTCGATGCGCTCAGGCGTCTCTACGTAGGGATTATGTTTCACCGGACGCCCGTCCCAGCCGCTGCAGCAGCTCCCAGTCCGGGTTGGGCGGGACAACCATGACCGGTGTGGTCCCCGCTAACGGGGCAGGCGGTGGCACGCCGGCTGTCCGTCGCGCGTGGAGCGAGCGGTCGAGCTGCGCGTGCAGCCGCGCCTGCAGGTCGGCATGCTCCAGTTGCCGGAAGTGATGGTCGTAGCATTCAAGGGTCGCGCGGCCGCTGCTCCACTTCATGTAGGCGATCAGCGCGTCGATCGCGCGCTCCCGGTCCGTACCGGCCGGCAGCGTGTGATAGATCTCCCGCATGGCCTGCGTGACGTACCAGTGGCGCGCCTGATGGATGTTCGCGCTGATGCCTGCGTGACGACAGGCGGGGCGCCACGAGAGATCGCGGAATGTGCGTGCGCTCAGGGCCGTGCGCTGCGCGGTCAGGAGTAACGGCACGGTATGCCACGAAGCCGGATCGCTGCGACGCAGGTAATCCGCCAGACACCAGCCATGTTCATCGCGGGCGCGCCGGTCATGGTCGAAGTAGCGACGCAGCAGTCTGGCGGTGGTATCGCTGAAGCGCAGCGCCTTGACGCGCCGCTGGCCACTTCCCTTGCTGAAGGCACTGGCCTCGCAGCGCAGTCCGCGACTATGCCAGTCGCCGAGCGTCAAGCCGCAGATCTCGCTGATCCGGGCACCGGTTTCAAACAGCAGACGTGTGACCAGTTGCTCACGAAGATGCCAGCCGGCCTGCTGTCCGGCATCGAGCACCCTGCGTGGAAACAGTGGGTCGTCAATGATCTGCGGCAGCCACTGCTCCCTGACGATTACGAAGTACGCCGAGGTGTGACGCCCATTCGGCGCGCCCGTCGACGCTAGGACGCCGCTCGCCAGCGGCATGCGTGGAAACGTCTCAGGTGCTGCCCGCCGCGCGGCGCCGTCGTCGGTATCACTAAGCCGCGTGAGCGGATCAGAATGGGCATACAGCCCGGTCTCGATCGCAAAGCGGTAAAACGCGCGGGCTGCCGCGAGAAAGCTTCGTATCTGCGTCGCGTTGGCGACGGTCGCGTTCACCCCGACAAATCCGCCACGGTGCAAGCGCACCTGACAATGCAGCTCCTCGTTCAGAAACAGCATGCAGTGGGCGCGGGCGTGCTCAGGTGCGATATCCCATCGACGGCGTCCCGCGATGAGCCAGGAAAAGTAGCGGATCAGCGCGTGCGCATAGACCTTCACCGTAGGCGGCGCATAGCGTGCTTCGGCGAACCGGATGAACCAACTGAGCGGCCGGTGCGCACAGCCGTTCGCATCCATCACGAGTGTGCTGGCCGTGCCGTTCGTGGTCGTCGCGCGCATCAGGAACAGGCGTAGACGGTGCCGGGGATCGGAGTCCATCCTTCAACACTACTGGTTCCTATAAACCTTGAAATATAGAAGGTCACACGGCCAGATCAAGCAACTCGCGCTAACTACTCTGTGAGCAACACTGTGGATAAGGTGCTCGCCTGGCTCGCAAGTTGTTGAGGTTTAAGGGTTAGTGGTGTTTGACCCGTTCGTGGGTCCGGGCTTTGGACGTATGCCTGCAGCGTTGGACCTTGCCTGGTTTCTTTGCCTTACGCGGCGCTATGGCTGTGCGCCGCGTAAGGCAAAAAGCCCCGCTCCTAGCCTACAATTATCTCTGCAGCGAACACGACCTCAAGCACCGAGAACCATCATGTCTGCCGAACACGAAAAAAAACCCGCTGCCAGCACTGTGGAGAGTCCGCAAAAGCACAAGCGGTTGTCCATCGCGACACGCAATGTTTTGATGATCGCCGTCGGCTTGATCGTGTTCGTCATCGTCTCAACCGTCGTGCTGTATGACACGATCGCTTATGGCGACCCGGTTCCCAATTTCGGCATCATCCTTATGATGACCGTGCCCGTTATCGCAGGCGTGGCATTCCGGGTTGGGTTGGATGCGTGGCTGGACAAGGGTTGATCGAGTCCCGGTTTTACAGATCATGACAGGGGGTTCGTAGCCCGCTCCGAACGGTGGTCCGCTGTCCCTCCACCCTCCACCCTCTACCCCGCTCGCTCGATGAGCGGCAGCACGACCCACACCTCCAGCCCGCCCCCCTCGCGTGCATGAAACTGCACACTACCGCCGTGCAGCCGCGCAATCCGCTCGACGATCGCAAGTTCCAGGCCCGTGCCGCCGCTGTGTGCGCGCGCAGGGTTTCATGCGTTGCACTCCGTTCTTGATCGGCGCCTACCCTCACCCCACCCTGCCGAAGCAGCGCAGATTTTCAACGAGGTCCATGCAAAAAACGCCATCGGCATCCATTGGGGCCGCATCGAACCTGACGACACACCGTTCGATCAGGCCGCCAGCGAGACGGTGCCCGTGCCGGACGCACTTTCCGCGCACTCTCCGTTTCGCGCCATCGGTAGATGGGCGAGCCGATGGGCGGCGATACATCAGACGAATAGCGCCCCACTTTAAGCGGATTGTCAGCGCATCGTCAGCGCGGGGAGGAACGCGGCTTGCTGGACGTTTGGCGCGAGGCGCATCCGATCCACCTACCGGAACGTTAGATGAGCTATCAAGACATTGACAAAGAGATTGCCCATCTGGAACACGTGTTCCAGATGATTTCCACCAACGATCGCATTCCGCTTTCGTACTGGCGCAATCGCCTCAGCAAGTTTCCGAAGCCATGGCTGATGCCGACGCAGCGTGCGCGGCTCGAGCGGCTCGAAACGGCGCTGCGCGCGCTCGAACTGACCGCTGAAACAGCGGACACTGCACTCCCGCTGCGTTCGGCCGGCACGCGGCGGTAGCAAACGTCGTGAATGAGAAACGCGGAGCTACACGTGACGCGAGCGCCGCCGACGATGCCGGCGCGCGCCCGCAAGACGTCGGCGCCGCCTTGCGGCATCTGAACGACGACGAACAGGCCCGCGCGCCGGTCAACCGGTCAGAATCCGCGCAGCAAGCGCCAGCGCGAGGGCCGGCAGCATCACCACGACGCCGACTTTCAGGAACTTCATGAAGCTCACGTCCTCGCCCTCGCGGCGGATCGCGTTGAGCCAGAGGATTGTTGCAAGCGAGCCGGTGATCGACAGATTCGGGCCCAGATCGACGCCGATCAGCAGCGCATCGATCACCCGCTCGGGGCTGTGCGCCTGCATCAGCGTCGAGCTTGCGATCAAACCGGCCGGCAAGTTGTTCATCAGATTGCCGCCGATCGCGATGATGCCGCCGGCCGACGCCGCCGTCGCCAGTTCGCTGTGTTGCGTCGCGCGTTGCACGATACCTGCCAGCGTGGTGATGATGCCGGTGTGATCGAGCATTTCGACCAGCACGAACAACCCGGCCACTAGCGGCAGCACGCTCCACGAGATTTCCTTGATCATCGGCAGCGGCGACTTGCGCTCCTGAATCAGCACGACCGTGGCGGTCAGCGCGCCGAGTATCGCGGTGGGCAGGCCGAGCGGGATATCGTATGCGGAGACCGTCAGCAGGACGACGGCGGTAACCGCGATGCCCGCGAGCGCGACGCGTCCGCTCGACGACAACTCGAGCGGTTCGAGATTCGCCTCGCACTCGCCCGCGAGCGCCTCGCGCTGGGTCCAGCGCAACAGCGCGTAGGTGGCGGCGATCGACAACAGCGAAGGCAGCGTGAAGCGCATCAGCCACGGGCCGAGCGCGGGCGTGTGATTGCCGTACAACACCAGGTTGGCCGGATTCGAGATCGGCAGCACGAAGCTGGCGGCATTCGCGATGAACGCGCACACGAACAGCAGCGGCAGAGGATGCGTTTTCGCTCTCCTGGCGGCGGCGAACACCGCGGGCGTGAGGACCACTGCGGCGGCATCATTGGAGAGGAATGCGGTGATGACCACCCCTACCAGATAGACCAGCAGGAACAGCTTCTTGGGCGAACCTTTCGCGTGGTTGACGGCCAGCACGGCGACCCAGTCGAACAGGCCTTCGCGGCGGCCGACTTCGGACAGCACCATCATGCCGGTCAGAAACAGGTAGACGTCGGTGCCTTTTCCAACGGCCTGGATTGCCAGCTCGACCGGCAAAAGCCTGAGCGAGACCAGCAGTAGGGCGCCGGCTACGGCCCAGACGGCTTCAGGCCATTTGAAAGGCCGGGTGATGACGCCGGCCGTGGCGGCTGCGGCGATACCCCAGGACAGGACAATGGGACTCACTAACTGGATTCCAGGTGGGTTGATGCGTGGCGATGAAGGGTGAATGCCGCAGGATACCCGAAGTGGGGGGCGGCCTCGCGATGGCGTGGTGGTCCGTCAAAGCCGCACTACCGGCGCGCGCCGACGAAGCACCCGTGCCCGCATATAGCCGCGGTGAAGAAGCGCGGACCGATTGACTCCGGCCACATTAGCTTCACCACGACAACAATCTGTTCTCCCGCACCCGCCTATTCAGTTTTCACTGTCTTACCTACTATCCGCACTTGCACGCGGCACGCGCTACAGCGGCACGCGGCACACACGCAACACACACGCGGCACACACCAGGCGAGCATGAAAAAATGAATTCCCTTCCTTCGGATATCGACCGCTACAGCGGGCCGGCCATTGCCTTGCACTGGCTGATCGCACTGCTGATCGTATGCGGGTTCTATATCGGCTGGATCATGACCGATATCCCCGGCTTCACGCCGACCAAGCTGAAGTATTTCTCGTGGCACAAGTGGATCGGCGTCACGGTATTCGTGTTGGCCGTAGCGCGCGTACTGTGGCGCGCCACGCACCGCGCGCCGGCGCTGCAAGCCGCCACGCCCATGTGGCAGAAGGCTGCGGCCCATCTCGTGCACGGCGTGCTTTACCTGCTGATGCTGGCGATTCCGTTATCCGGCTACCTGTATAGCTCCGCCGCCGGCATTCAGGTCGTTTATCTCGGCATCGTGCCGCTGCCCACGCTCATCGGCCCGGATCAGGCGCTCAAGGCCACGCTGCGCACCGTTCACGTGCTGCTCAACTACACGCTGCTGGCGCTGGTCGCCATGCACGTGCTGGCGGCGCTCAAGCATCAATTCGTCGATCGCGACGGATTGCTCGCGCGCATGATTCCGCTCCTCAAGTAAGGAACGATTCGCTCCAGCATGTTGGCAATCAAATTCCCAGCGGTATTCAATTAACGCGCGCGGGTTCGATAGGATGCGTACCACTATGAAATCAAACCTCTCTCACTCGATTCTCGCCGGCGTTGCCGCCCTGTCCTTCCTCGGCGCGGGGCTCGCGCACGCCGATGTCGACGCGGGCAAAAGCAGCGTCGTCGCAACGACCAAACAGATGAACGTGCCGGTGGACGGCAAGTTCAAAAAGTTCTCGGCGCAGCTGAATTTCGATCCGGCCAGGCCCACCGCCGGCAGCGCCAACGTGTCGATCGATACCGGCAGCTACGACCTCGGCGCCGACGACTACAACAAGCAGGCGCAAGGCAAGGAATGGTTCGATAGCGCAACTTATCCGGCTGCGACGTTCGTGTCGAGCGCGATCGCGCCGGCCGGCGGCAATCAGTACAAGATCACCGGCAAGCTCACGATCAAGGGCAAATCGCAAACCGTCGTGGTGCCGGTCACGATCGCCAGCCAGGGCGCGACGCAGACCTTCGACGGCTCATTGCCGATCAAGCGCTCGCAGTTCGATGTCGGCACTGGCGAATGGAAAGACACGTCGGTCGTCGCCGACGAAGTCGTCATCAAATTTCACATCGTCGCTGCGAAGAAGTAACTGACGCGAACAGGCGACCTCGCACGCTTTCGCGCCTCTGTTGAGCCTTTTTTAGCGCCTCTTCTGGTGCCCCTTTTGTTGCTTTTTTTGCGCCTCTTTTTTGCGCTTTTTTTCGTATTACCTGGAGAAGAAATTGAAGAAACAACTTTTGCTCGCCGCCGGCGCGCTCGCCGCAGCCATGTCGTTCAACGCAATGGCCACCGACACGTACCAACTCGACCCGACGCACACGTACCCCAGCTTCGAAACCGACCACTTCGGCGGCCTGTCGATCTGGCGCGGCAAGTTCAGGAAGAGCAGCGGCACCGTCGTGCTGGATCGCGCGGCGAAGACCGGCACGGTCGACGTGACGATCGATATGAGCTCGATGGATATCGGTAACGACAAGCTGGACTCTGAACTGGTCACGGACAAGTTCTTCGACGCCGCGAAGTTCCCGACCGCGACCTACAAGGGCACGCAGATTCGCTTCGACGGCGACAAGCCGGTGGAAGTGATCGGCACGCTGACAATGCATGGCGTGACCAAGCCGGTCAACCTGAAGATCGAATCGTTCAAGTGCTTCGTGAACCCGATGCTCAAGCGCGAAGTGTGCGGCACGGAATCGACCGCGACGTTCAATCGCGACGACTTCGGCGTCGACTTCGGCAAGACCTACGGCTTCAAGATGCTGACCACGCTGAATATCCAGGCTGAAGGCATAAAGCAGTAACAGTGAGCAGCACGGTGCCTTGCCCAGGCGGAGCAAGGTACTATGATGGTTTGGCATCCGGCGCGCGGCGAAGCATTCCGAGCGCGTCCGGACGCCCGACGCAGCAAGCCGTACGCGCGGCCGCACCGGCGAGGCGCTGACGTCCCTGCCCCGCTGCTGTCGCTGCTGTCATTTTGTTTCCGCCATCCATGAGTTCTGCAAGCCGCCGCATCGCGCACCTGGACATGGACGCGTTCTACGCGTCGGTTGAGCTTTTGCGCTATCCGGAACTGCGCGGCAAGGCGGTGGTAATCGGCGGCGGCCGCAATAGCGCGCCGCAAACGCTGGAAGACGGCACTCGCCGCTTCGCGCGCCTACGCGATTACGCGGGTCGCGGCGTGGTCACCACGTCGACCTATGAAGCCCGCGCGCTCGGCGTGTTCTCGGCAATGGGCATGATGAAAGCCGCGGTGCTCGCGCCGGACGCAATTCTGCTGCCCACCGACTTCGATTCGTATCGCCACTACTCGCGTCTGTTCAAAACGACGGTCGCCACGTTTACCGACCGGATCGAAGACCGCGGCATCGACGAAATCGAATGATGATGCTACAGAATGGAAAGAAGACTCTCCTCTCCGATGGACCATGCGGGATTCGGCGCGCGAAGGCACCCCGCCAATCGACGCCATCGACTGCGACTTCAGCACGCTCACCTTCGGCTACGACGAAGGTTTCCTTCATGCGATGAAGGACATCATGATTTCTTTAAGGCATCGGGTGCAGTTGCCGACAATCCACGTCTATACCGGCGACATCGTCTCAGAAGAACGAAGGATCGACAGCACGGACCTTGAAACCAATCGCGTCGAAACTACTGGAATGTGCGGTCGTACCGTTGCGTGCGAATATGCTCCGATTGCTTGTTATGCCTGCCCTCGCTTTATCCCATGTTTCGACGCAGATCATTCGATCAACATGCAAATAGTGGAACGAGAAATCGAGGCATCAAGGGGCATGGGACTCTCGATGCAACATGATGTACAACGCTGGAAGACAATCCACAATCATATCCGACTGACGATACACTTGATTTTGCCCGCAAGATCGTCAGGCTAATAGAACGAATGCCAGACGCCAGCGTTCCAGTAACGTGGGACAACGTGGTACTGCACGTTAAACGACAGTTTGGAAAAGAACTACAACGCAACGTTTTGTCGCAAAAGGAGTGGAACGACCGAAAACTCATAGCCGAGGCCTATCAGGAAGCCAAGAGTGTCGAAAAACGCCTGCAGAAACAGGACGCACCGAAGTACGCAAATAGTCCTCGTTCCGTTTTACGAAAACGTATCGAGCAACTGGAGGCCAAGGTGTTCGCATTGCAGGAGGAACTTGAGAAGTCCCGTCTCAACCAACTTTCGGAGTTAGATCTTTTCAGGGCCACTCGGATGGATCTGCGGCAGTTGGTCGAAGCTGAACATGGAAGGGAAAGATATGATCGGTCGCCGGTTGATGCCGCAAGAAATTAGCGCTTGCGGTAGAAATGCCCGCCTGCTCTGTCACCGCGTGCGAATCCCGTACGTTGCGCGCTTTTGCAGCTCTCAGTGAGAATACCGTGTGGAATACTTATTAAGTGTATACAGAGATGGCGCGCAGGGCCCCGCACAGCGCTACCGGGCGGAAGACGGCGCCCGCGGCTTTCTGGAGGGGTCCTCAAGCGGGCGGTCCATCAGCTAATACTCTCCTCGACATTGCCAGATCGACCACATCGGCCCCGCTTTTACTTTGGCCGCGATAACGGGTGTTATCTCCGCTGCGCCTCCCACGTCTCCCTTACACCGAAGATGCTATGACGGCCGTTAAGGCCTCAGCGCCAGTGAGAGCTTCCAGTTCTTCTCGCCCAGTTCAAAAGCCATGTACAGGCGGCCACCTGCCGTCGTATTCTGCCCACGGAGGGCTGTGTCAGGCGCATCCATTTGCGTGCTCCTTCGGAGAAAACGAGTGTGCAAGTCCCGTTTTACTCCAGTCGGGCTTACTGCCGCTGCCCCTCCCACATAGCATCTAGCACACTTCACGGAACGACCTTCGCTACCACCAGCAATCCCCGCCTTGAGTAAATCACGCGAAATTCCTTACGCTGCCCGCGCAGTGCCTCAATAAAACAAGGCGGAACAACGCTTCCACTTGCCGTGTTAAAAGCGATGCCGAATGCCGGACATGACGACTAACTGCCGATTCGATGCTGAAGCCCCCGAGATCGACGTCGCTGCGATGTTCTGGTAGGTCCCATTTACTAATGTAGAGCCATCGCCGAGTGCAATTTGGTAGCTGCCGGAAACATAAAGGTCCGTTGCTTTGCTAAGTGAATACAATGCGCCTAAGGTGACTTGATGCCATCTCGTTTCGCGGACAGCTCCGTCGGTGTCGACCAAGTGTCCAGCCCGTACTTCAGTCAACACGTAATCCGCGAGCAATATCACATTGGGGCGTAGCAAATATCGTAAGCCCGCCTCGTAATTATTGAAATGACGGTATGCGCCGTCGTTGTAAACGAGGCGTACATTGCTGTAGGTCACCGACGCGATCGCCGGTCCGAATTGATAACTACTGCCAGCGCTGAAAATTTGCCTCTTTTGAATTTTGAGTGGGTAGGTTTGGCGGGTCAAGGACGGGCGTAAGCCCGGCGTAGCGAATCCTTGAG
>NZ_JBYSWU010000024.1:0-80428 GCF_058781505.1 Paraburkholderia sp. FW306-2-2C-D06C
GGGTAACAGCGGGGGGTAACAGCGGGGGGTAACAGCGGGTAACGGCATTATGCTGGAAGTGGTGCCGGAGAAGGCCGGTCTCGCGTCGGGCGTCGTGTCGTCGACCTTGCAGATCGGCTCGGCCTTCGGCACGGCGGCGATCAGCGGCGCGCTCTTCGGCGCATTCTTCGGTGCGATTGGCGGCCGTTCGACGCCGGACGCTTACGCACATGGGTTTCAGTACAGCCTGGCGGTCAACGCGCTGCTGAGGTTCGCGTGTGTCGGCTTGAGCGTGCTGCTGGTGCGGCATCAGCAATCGGCATCGCGCCGGGTTGCAGCGCCGCTTTGATAGCGCGCGGAGAAAACGATTTCAACGACGGTGTCTAAAAACTTTTATGCACTTTAAACAAAGTGCTTCCGCAGCATCGCGGATTTACCGATGAGTTTTCCGTTCACAGGTAATTTCGTTTTAACGGCGATCAGAATAAACCCGAATTAAATCGCCAGCTGTAGATTAGATATGACAAAAAACAGGTCGTATCTTTTACGTGCCGCTTTCAATTGGCGACGTAAAATTTCCTATCGTGCAGTGCCGCATGGGCGGCGGATTGGCGCTGTTTTTAAGGGGTTTTCCCGATCTCTCAAGTTGGCAGGGCGAGTGGGAAAGACATTCCAGTGCCGCTGAAAAAGGTATCAACAAAAAGCACTTGCGGCGGACAAATTCGATTGTTAATCTTGGCAAACTTTTTAGAGGTTCTCTTCAGTAGGTCGAATGTCTAAATACGCGTCTCAATGGCTTAAAACCACTTAACAGGTCCGTAGGGGAATGAATATGCTGACCGCTACCATTGACGAATTCCAAACACAGCCAGCCGCACGCTTCAGTGCCGGCGACGTCGTCACGTTGCAGGAAGGCGGTCCGCGCATGACCGTGACCTATGCAGGTCCCGTCGCGCTCAATCCGGGCAACTGGCTGATCTGCGAATGGTTTGACGAACACGGCGAACTGCGCCGCGAGATGTTTGCGTACGAGAGCGTGCGGGCCGAGCCGCGCTCGATTCCCGCGGCCTCCGTGCTGTGGGGCAGGATTGGCCGGGCGGCTTAAAGCCGCTAGTAAAAGCTCCGCCATTGAACTGCGCCCAATAGACTTGTGACCCAGCCGGCCCCGTAGCGGCCGCGTGCGTGACGAGGCTATGGAAGCGCGCGGAGGTGGGGCGCGGCTGACGCAGACGGCGCTCTGGCGCTGACCATCCAGCAAGCAGCGGTGTAGCGAACTTCGGTTCCATGCACATAGGGATCGAAGGCGGTGCGGACCGTTTCGATAACTTGCGTGCGCGTCTGCTCGTCCGCCTCCTGAAGGATCCTGCCGACGGGGCCGAGCCGGCTGAGGTAGCCTGCCAACTCCTTTTCGGGCAGCGTGCAGTCCACCTCGATCGGCCGGATGTCGATCCCGGCCCAGCCGCTCTCTTCGAGGATGGAAGCGATCCGCTGCCGGTCCGCGAAGGAGAACTGTCCCGGCGCGCCTGGCTGGCGGGCGGGAAGGTTCGGTAGCAGCGGCGCCGCAGCGCGCTCAGGCGTCGTCATGAACGGATTTTCCGCGGCACTGCGCCAGGCGATGAACCCGAGTTCGGCGTCGTCCGTTGCTGCACGCCGCAGGTTCGCGAAGGCCTGGACCGGGTTGTCGAAGAACATGACGCCGAAGCGCGACATGATCCTGTCGAAGCCCGCCGGCTCGAAGGCGTGGGTCTGCGCGTCGGCACAGATGAAACTTGCCGTCGAGCCATTCCTTTCGGCGCGTGCCTGGGCGGCGGCGATCATCGGAGCCGAAATATCGGCACCGACGCAGTGCCCCTTCGCGCCGAACCGCCGCGCCACGGCCAGCGTCGTGCTGCCCGTGCCACAGCCGACGTCGAGCACCCGGTGCGCGGATCCGGCGCACGTCATGTCGACGAGCAGGTCTTCAAATGGCTTGAACATGTTGTCGAGCACCTCCTGCGCCGCCACCCAGGCGCGTCCGGCGCTGCCGTTCCAAAGCGCCGCCTGCTCGTTTTCGGTCTGGTGGTCGATATTCATGGTCGTTGTCCATTGCTTGCGCCCCGGGGAGCGGAAGCTACACTATGCAAGTTCAAGTCGACTTGAGGTCAAGAGGTGAACAAGCTAGACATCGCCGAGGTGGCGCAGCGATCCGGCGTTCCCGCATCGACGCTGCGGTTCTACGAGGAAAAGGGGCTGATTGTCTCCAGCGGCAGGCGAGGGTTGCGCCGCCAGTTCGATGCGGGGGTGCTGGAGCGGCTGGCGCTGATCGCGCTGGGGCGCGCCGCCGGCTTCTCGCTCGATGAGATTGCGCGGATGTTCGCGCCGGAGGGGCGGCTGCGTATCGACCGGCAGATGCTCGCGGCCAAGGCGGAGGAACTGGACAGGACGATCCGCAAACTGAGCGCCATGCGCGACGGTCTGCGACACGCCGCGGCTTGCCCTGCACCGAGCCACATGGAATGCCCCACCTTTCGTCGCATCGTGCGGGCCGCCGCATCTGGCGCGATCGGAGCGCGACAGAAGAAGGCTCCGCAGCCGCCCTGGAACTAGTCCGGCGCGCTGCGGATTGTGCTATCCGTCGATCAGTTTCAATCCCGCCACCGAGATCAATCCCGCCACCGAGATCAATCCCGCCACCGAGATCACGATCAACGTCATGCAAATCACACCGCTTGCTCGTCGCGTGTTCGCGCTTATTTAAGGCTGCTTATGTTCGGCGCGCTCACGCGCCGTTGCGCGCTTCTGCACGCGCGACTGAAGCGCTGATGAAAACGCCCGCATCAGCATCACTTTGCGCGTCTGGACGATTTCGCCCGCGACGTTCTTCGGCGGGTTCGGCTGCAACGACCAGTAAAGCGCGAGCAGCCAGCCGAACCCGGTCCAGCCGACGCACGCGTTGAACAGCGCCAGCGTCAGCAGGTCATGGCGCTTGCGGCGGTCCGCCAGAATCGACGGCAGGAAATACAGCGCCAATGCAAGCACCGCGGCGATGGCCTGAACGACGATATTGCCACCCATAGTCCGGCTCCCCAATACGCGACGTATGCCTCGATTGTCGCGCGATTGCCTTGTTTGCGCAGCTGATTTGCCCCTTACCAGGCGGAGCATCGCCAGCGTCTCGCCCGTGAAAGTGCGGCGAGGGGTTTAGCCGGTTCTTCATCCAGACTATCATGGGCGTTTCGACTGAACAGAACCCGAACGGACCGCCATCATGACCTCCGACGATACGACCCAGCAGGCGCAGCGCATCAATCACGACACGCTACGCGAATTCGTAGACCGCAAATGGAACGACGAGATCGTGCCCGCGCTGACGGACTACATCGCAGTGCCGGCCAAGAGTCCGGCGTTCGATCCCGAGTGGGTCAAGCACGGCTATCTGGAGCGCGTGGTCACCGACGCGGCGCAGTGGGCCGAGCAGCAGCCGGTGCGCGGTCTCAAGCTCGAAGTGGTTCGTCTGCCGGGCCGCACGCCGGTGATTTTCTTCGAAACGGCCGCCACCCGTTCGGGCAGCGAAGAAACGATCGTGCTGTACGGCCATCTCGACAAGCAGCCTGAGTTCGACGGCTGGCGCAACGACCTCGGACCATGGACGCCGAAGCTCGAAAACGACAAGCTGTACGGCCGCGGCGGCGCCGACGACGGCTACGCGATCTACGCCAGCCTGACCGCGCTCGCCGCGCTGGACGCGCAAGGCATCGAGCGTCCGCGCTGCGTCGGCCTGATCGAAACGTGCGAGGAGTCGGGCAGCTACGATCTGCTCCCGTATGTCGACGCCTTGCGCGAACGGCTCGGCAAAGTGGGGCTCGTGGTGTGCCTCGATTCCGGCGCGGGCAACTACGATCAGCTGTGGCTCACCACGTCGCTGCGCGGCCTCGTGTCAGGCGACCTCGAAGTTCAGGTGCTCGACGAAGGTATCCACTCGGGCGGCTACGGCGGCATTGTGCCGTCGAGCTTTCGCATCATGCGGCAACTGTTCGACCGTCTCGAAGACGCGTCCAACGGCAATCTGCTGCCGAAGGGTTTTCATTGCCCGGTCCCGGCCGAGCGTTTGCGCGAAGCGGAGGCGACCGCCCATATCCTCGGCGACGATGTCTGGAAGAAAATTCCGTGGGCCTGCGGCCAGGACGGCCGCCAGGTGCTGCCTACCACCACCGATCCGCAAGAGGCCTTGCTCAATTCGACGTGGCGTCCGTCGCTCTCGGTGACCGGAGCGGCAGGCTTGCCCGCTCTCGCCGATGCCGGCAACGTGCTGCGCCCGCGCACCGCGTTCAAGCTGTCGCTGCGGCTGCCGCCGCTGATCGAGGCGGAGAAGGCCGTCGCCGAACTGAAGGCGCTGCTCGAATTCGATCCGCCGTACAACGCCAAGGTGACCTTCAAGCCGGACGCCGGCGCGGCGACCGGCTGGAGCGCGCCCGATCTCGCGCCGTGGCTCGCCACGGCGCTCAACGACGCGTCGCGTCAGCACTATGGCGCGGAGGTCGCGTACATCGGGCAGGGCGGCACGATCCCGCTGATGAACGTGCTGAAAGCCGGCTTCCCGCAGTCGCAGTTCATGGTGTGCGGCGTGCTCGGGCCGAAGTCGAATGCGCACGGACCGAACGAATTTCTGCACGTGCCATATGGCAAGAAGCTGACGGCGGCTGTTGCCGAGGTGATCGCCGCCGCGCCTTGAGCGCGGCCTGGCTCTGCGTCGAATGGGCGCGGAGCCGGCCGCTGGCCGGCGCATTGGCAGTCACGCCGCGTAATCGCGCGGCGTTCGTTCAATCGGATGAGCGGGCCATCGGCGCTCATCGGCGTTCGCTAGTCAGCGTTCGCTAGTCAGCGTCATTCATGCCGTTTGAATTTCCCGCATCTCGCGGTTCTGTCGGCCAGCCCACAAAAAACGAAAACAAATATCCGGAAGCTATATTTTCGATTGCATTGCCTGATCGAAATTATTTCTTTTGCTTTCAATTCCGGCAAGAAATTCCGTATTTTCTCGATCGCTAATTAACTGGCAGTCTGCTGCCTTCCTGCCAGTAATCTCGTCCATCTCCGCTGCGCAATCGTTTGCGCTCGCATAGTGTTTTCCGCCACCCCGGGCCTCGCGCCACCGCTTTGCCTGGCGCGCCTTCACGCATGCTTCGCTTTCATCTGTTGGTTTTCCCGCTCCCAGCCGATTCTGGTCTGCTTTAGGCTCACATTGCAATACCAGTGTTTAACCTTAAAAGGACAGTTCAAAATGAATCTGCATAATCACCACGCCTGCCGCCCATTCCTCGAAGCCGGCAATCTGTCGCAAGTTTCTGCGTACTACGAAGAAGGACGCAACGTCATGTGGATGATGTTGCGTGCGCAGCCGCGTCCCTGTTTCAACCTCGAACTGGTGCACGACATACTGGGTCTCGCGCAGGCAGCGCGAGAGTCCGGCTTGCAGATCGACTTCTGGGTGACCGGCTCATTGATTCCGAACGTGTTCAATGTCGGGGGCGACCTCGATTTCTTTGCCGACACGATCCGCTCCGGCAAGCGCCACGCGCTGATGGCTTATGCGCGCGCCTGCGTCGATTGCGTGCACGCCGCGGCGCGCGGCTTCGATACGGGGGCGATTTCGATCGCGATGGTGGAGGGCACGGCGCTCGGAGGAGGCTTCGAGGCTGCGTTAGCGCACCATTTCCTGCTCGCGCAGAACGACTCGCGCATGGGGTTTCCGGAGATCGCGTTCAATCTGTTCCCGGGCATGGGCGGCTATTCGCTGGTCGCGCGCAAGGCGGGCATGCGCCTTGCCGAAGAGCTGATCGGCGTGGGCGAATCGCATACAGCGGAATGGCACTTCGGCAAGGGGCTGGTCGACCAGCTGTTCGAACCGGGTGACGCCTATCTGGCGACGCGCACCTTCATCGACACGCTCAAGCCGAAGATGAACGGGATTCGCGCGATGCTGCGGGCACGCCAGCGCGTGCTGCAACTGTCGCGCGGCGAGCTGATGGAAATTACCGAAGATTGGGTGGACGCCGCCTTCATGATCGAGGAGAAGGACCTCGTTTTCATGGAGCGGCTCGTGATGCTGCAAAACCGCCGCACGGCCAACCTGCGCCAGAGCACGGCCAGCACGGCCAGCACGGCCAGCACGGCCAGTTTCGCCTGAATCGATCCAGGTCCCACCGTCAATGAGCCGCGGCGAGCGGTCCCCCAAGGGGACTTCCTTCGGGGCGGTCCCGCAAGGGGACTTCCTGCGGGGCGTCCCCCAAGAGGACTTCCTGCGGGGCGCCCCCCAAGGGGACTTCCTGCGGGGCGCCCCCCCAAGGGGACTTCCTTCGGGGCGCACGGAAGCTCAGGCAATCAGTCTGAGCTTCTGTCTATCCTGCAGCCAGCGTTCGAATTCCGCGGCCGGCATCGCCTGACCGTACAGGAAGCCTTGCACGTAGTCGACGCCCAGCCCCTTCATGAACATCTCTTCCGATTCGGTTTCGATGCCTTCGGCGACCACCTTAAAATTCAGCTCCTGAGCGACTGCCACCATCGAGCGCACCAGTGCTTGCGCTTTGGTGTCCGCATTGATCGAGCGCACGAAGCTGCGATCGAGCTTGACGACGTCGAGCGGAATGCGGCCCAGCTGCGACAGCGACGAATAACCGGTGCCGAAGTCGTCTAGATGGACTTGCGCGCCGAGCTGACGGAATTGCTTGATCAGATCGATCGCAGCCGCTTCGTCCTCGATCAGGCAGCTTTCGGTGAGTTCGAGGTCGATCAGGCACGGGTCGAGACCGGCGCGTTGCAGCGCTTCGGTGAAATGCCGGACCACGGCGGTATCGACCAGTTGCCGCGCCGACACGTTGATCGCGACGCGCAGGTTGTAGCCGGCCGCCTTCCATCTGGCAGCTTGCTTCGCGGCCGTTTCCATGACCCAGCGGCCGAGCACGCCGATCAGCCCGGATTCTTCTGCATAACGGATGAATTCGGCCGGCATGATCTGCCCGCGCTCCGGCGAATTCCAGCGCACCAGCGCCTCGACGCCTTGCACGGCGCCGGTGGCGAGCGACAGCTTCGGCTGATAGTGCAGCGTCAGCTGACCTTCTTCGAGGCCGCGCCGCAGGTTGGTGTCGAGCCACATGTACTCGGCGACCTTGCGGTTCATTTCCGGCGAGAACACGCGGTAGGTGCGCTTGCCTTCGTCTTTGGCGACGTACATCGCCGTGTCCGCCGAACGGATCACCGATTCGAGGCTGTCGCCGTGCTCCGGATAGAGCGCGATGCCGATCGAGCAACCGGTGTAGACCTCCACCAGCCCGAGGCTGAACGGTGTGCGCAGACGTTCGAGAATGCGCTGCGCGGTGGCTTCGAGTTCGTGGGCGGTGCCTTTGGCGGCGAGCACGATGAACTCGTCGCCGCCCAGACGCGCGAGCGTGTCGCCTTCGGTCAGGCAGGTACTGATGGCCGCCGACACGTCGCAGATCAGCCGGTCGCCGAATACGTGGCCGTAGTGATCGTTGACCTTCTTGAAGTTGTCGAGATCGAGGAACAGCACGCCGACCGATTCCCCTTCGCCCGCTTCTTCGATGGCGGCGCGAATCTTGTCCTGAATCGCGTTGCGATTGGCGAGGCCGGTGAGCGAATCGGTGTTCGCCAGTTCGGTGAGCCGTTCCTGCGCGTTCCTTTCTTCAGTGATGTCGGTGCCGGAGCAGATCAGGAATTGTTCCTCGACGCCGCTGCCGCTATGCACGAACTTGTTGCGAAACAGGAAGAGCCGCTCGCCGAGCACGGTTTTGATGCGCCGTTCGACTTCATACGCGACGCCGCGATTGAAGAAGCCCGCGATATTCTGGCTCGACGCCGCACCGGCTTCGGAGGACATGAACAGCGCCCACACGTTGCGGCCGATGATGTCTTCCTCTTTTACGCCGGTGAGTTCTTCGGCGAGCCGGTTGAAGCGCTGTATCCGGCCATGCCTGTCGACGATGACGACGACGGAGTTGACTTCGGAGACAACCTGTTCGGCGAACGAAAGACCGTGGACCAGATCGCGGGCGACGGATTCGGTGTCGTCGTAGGCCGACGCTGTGCCGGCCCAGGTGTTGCTGGTGAGTTTTTTACCGACGAGGTGCAGGCGCAGCGGTTCGCCGAACAGGCGCACGTCGAGGATGAGATGCGAGGTGACGCCGGTGAGGCAACGGATTTGCGATGCCTGTTGAGGATTCAGCGGAATGGCGACATTGGCGGGCACGTCGCCGGTGACGGGGGTGAGTTCCAGCGCGTTGCTGTCGCTCGACAAACGCCAGCAAGGACTGCTCGTGCCGAACTGCGCATAAAGCACCTGGTCGTGTTGGTCGTCGTTCATGAGATCCCCGGGCGGAGTGTGCCTGTGGCGGCCCTGCAGCGATTGCGGGCTGACGGCAAACTGTCTTCATCAGACGTAAGACTTGTCCCATTGTAGCGAAGCGGCTGGAATTCGGGCTCGTAAACATTAACGGTAGGGTTGGCCGCAGTTTTAGGGGTTGGGTATTTGGTTGGGCTGGCGCGGTTTGTGCTCAGAAGCGCTCAGAACCGTCGCACCAGCCACCCCCGAGCCCGCTCCCGCTCAGCGGGGATTGCCTCGACCGACGGTTGAAACCAGAAAACCCCGGCGACGAGCGTCGCAACAACAATCCCGTCACGATACAAAATCCGATTTCCCGCGACAGCGGGCACCCGGTCCCCGACCAGAAGCGTCCCCGCAAGGTTCAAAGGATCCGTCCCCGAGACACAGACAAAAGCGCCATCGTTCGCATGTCGGCGGACTTCCCGCAATAAAGGAATCGCCTCCGGCAAAGCAAACTGCTCTCCGGCAAGACCATTCACGAACCGCCCGCCGCGAATGACCCCGCGCGCTTCGAGCCGCTGAAACACCCGCAACAAATCCCGCCATGGGGGCAGCCACTCCGCCTCGCGTTCGAGCAAACGCCAGAACACCACGCCGTAGCGCCGCAACAACGTCATCGCGACATGCTCGAGCACCTCCGGCGCAAGCTGCTGACGCCGCCCCGGCAAATCCTCCGCTCCCGCAGCGGCACTCGCGCGACGGCTGACCAACGCCCATCGCCCGGCATCGTCCATCCCGCCGATCAGCGCGCTCGACCTGCCGCGCCGGCTGCCCGGAAACGCGCTACGTTTGGCGGCTGGTTTCAACAACGCACGCAATCCCGCGAAACTATCGGAATTCACGAGGCCGGCGGCAACCAGCTCGCCCAGCGCATTTTCCAGTTCCAGACGCAACACGTGCACATCGGTCAGCAATTCGTCGAAGAACATCGCCCCGTGCTGCCGCAGCGCGTCGTACACGTCTTGCGCACGCGCGGACAACTCCGGTTGTTTCGACTGATCGATCAACGCGCTCCACACGCCCACCTGACGCCGCGGCAGCAGCACGATCGGCGTGCTGCGCACCGGCCCGCTGACGCCGCGTGCGCGCTCGGTCAGACGCGTCCAGACAATCTTGCCGGCACGACATAATTCGTCGAGCGAAGTATTCGAATAGGCTTTCACGCGCGCAGGCAGAATGTCTTCTTCCCACGCGCCGGCCGCGGCCTGGAAACCTTCCAGCTGATCGAGCACCGCCGCAAGCGCATCGCGTCCCTCACTGCGCGTATCCGGTGTCAGATGCTGCCACTCGAACAGAAAACGCATGAAATCGTGCCGCTCCACCGGTTCGATCTCGCGCCGCAAACGCTTGACGGTGTAGCGGTGGATCCGCGCCAGCAAATGACGTTCGCACCATTGTTCTTCCGTCGCGCCCGGCGTGAAGCGGCCGCGCATCACGTAGCCCTCGGCTTCGAGGCGCGTGAGTGTCTGTTCAATCGATGCGGCAGGCAACCGCAACGCCAGCGCAATCGCCTGCACCGGCAGCGGGCCGAAGCTCGTCAGCCGCGCGCGCAGTACGTCGAGCAGCGCGTCGCCGGCGTTCCAGGCGTCGGTGTAGCCCTTTGGCGCTTGCAACTGCGGTTCGCACGGCGCGCCGGGATAGAGCGCCTGCAAACAGGTGAGGCGTTCGGCGGACAGCCACAGCGCGTCGTCGGCTGCGATCTGCATGCGCGTCGCGCGGCCGGATTCGCCGAGTGCGCTCAGCCATGTTTGCCAGCCTTCGTTGGCGCGCACTTCGGCTTCGGTGATGCACGCAAGGCCGGTCAGCGCTTCATGCATCTCGTCGGCGTCGCGCGCCTGCGGCCACGCTTCGTCGCGTACGCTGTCGATCGCGTCGGCGTCGAGCGCACCGAGGTCGTCGGCGGAAGAGGGATCGGTCCAGCGGCGATTCAGCACGGCTTGCGTGCGGCGTTCTTCGATCGGCGCGTCGTCGAGATAGGCGTACGGTTTCGCGGTGAGGATTTCGGCGGCGAGCGGCGAGGGCGCCGGTAAATCGCGCGCAATCAGCCGCACCTCGCCCTGTTCGATACGGCGCAGCAGCGCCAGCCAGCGCTCGCTGTCCATCGCGTCGTGCAGGCAGTCGTCGACGGTTTGGTTCACTAAAGGATGGCGCGGCAGTTCGCGCTCGCCGACGACATTCTCCAGACACGCGGCCTGCTCGGGAAATACGCTCGCCAGCAGATCTTCGCTGCGCATGCGCTGCAATTGCGGCGCGGTCTTGCGCCCGCCGGTGTAACGCGGCAGCCCGAGCGCGACGGTCGCGTTCCAGCGCCAGCGCACCCCGAATAGCGGTGCATCGAGCAGCGCCTGAATCAGCAGATGCTCGGCGCTGTTCGAATGCAGATAACGCCACACTTCATCGAGTACGAACGAATGGCTGCCGGTCAGCGACAGCACGATCGCGTCTTCAGTCGCGGCGGCTTGCAGTTCGAAGTTGAAGGTGCGGCAAAAACGCTTGCGCAACGCGAGGCCCCAGGCACGATTCACGCGGCTGCCGAACGGTGCATGGATCACCAGCTGCGTGCCGCCGGATTCGTCGAAGAAACGTTCCATCACCAGCGTGTTTTGCGTCGGCAATACGCTCAGCGCGGCGCGTGCCCGTGCGAGATAGTCGACGATCTGCCGCGCGGCGGCTTCGTCGAGACCGATAGTGTCGGCGAGCCAGCCGATCGCGCGTTGCAGACACGGCGTCTGCGACCGGGTTTCAGGCGCCGGCCCTTCGATGATTGCCAGTGCCGCGGTGTCATCAGCGGCGCTCGAATTTGCCGCCATGGGTGACGCCGCGCGTGCCGGTTTGCGCCGCGGCGAACGCGGCTCGCTCACCGGCACCACCGCCTCGGTATCGGCGTCTTTTCCGTCAAGCAAGCGGCCAATCTGTTCGCGCAGGCGCGCCACCGCGAACGACAGCTCGTCGCTGCGCCCCGGCGCTTCGCCGAGCCAGAACGGAATGTTCGGCGGCTGTCCCTGCGCGTCCTCGACCCGCACGCGGCCGCTCTCGATCCGCAGAATCCGGTACGACGCATTGCCGAGCTGGAACACGTCGCCGGCGAGGCTCTCGACCGCGAAGTCTTCGTTGACGGTGCCGATATTGACCGCCTGCGGTTCGAGCACCACCGCGTAGTCGGCGTTCTCGGGGATCGTGCCGCCGGACGTCACGGCGACCAGCTTGCCGCCGCGCCGGCCGCGCAAGGTGCCGCTCACCACGTCGCGATGGATGTAAGCGCCGCGCGGACCGTTACGGCTCGTATAACCTTCGACGAGCATGCGCAGCACGGCGTCGTATTGCTCGCGTTCGAGCCCGGCATACGGCGCCGCGCGGCGCATCAGGTCGAACAACGCGTCTTCGTTCCATTCGGCGCTCGAGACTTCGGCGACGATCTGTTGCGCCAGCACGTCGAGCGGGGCGTGCGGAATCCGCAGCGCGTCGAGTTCGCCGCGCCGCACGCAATCGAGCAGCGCCGCGCATTCGATCAGATCGTCGCGCGAGGTCGGAAAGAGCCGGCCCTTCGGCATGCCGCCGACATGGTGGCCCGAGCGTCCGACGCGTTGCAGGAACGGCGCGATGGCACGCGGCGAACCCATCTGGCAAACCAGATCGACATCGCCGATATCGATGCCCAGTTCCAGCGAAGCAGTGGCGATCAGCACGCGCAACTCGCCGCGCTTCAGGCGCTGTTCGGCGTCGAAACGATGCTCCTTGGCGAGACTGCCGTGATGCGCGGCGACCGCCTCCTTGCCGAGACGCTCGGTCAGATGGCGTGCGGCGCGCTCCGCCATGCGGCGCGTGTTGACGAAAATCAGCGTGGTGCGGTGCAGGGCGATCAGTTCGGCGAGGCGGTCGTAGACGCGCTCCCACACTTCGTTGGGCATTACCGCTTCGAGCGGCACGGGCGGAATTTCCAGCGCGAGATCGCGTTCGCGTATATGACCCACGTCGACGATTGCGCACTCCGCCGGAACCTCGCTGTCGATGCTTGCGCCGCCCACCAGAAAGCGCGCCACCGCGCTGACCGGCTTTTGCGTCGCCGACAGGCCGATGCGCGGCAGACGCCGTTGACAGAGCGCGTCGAGCCGCTCGAGGCTGAGCGCCAGATGGCTGCCGCGCTTGCTGCCCGCGAGCGCATGAATTTCGTCGACGATCACGGTGCGCACGGTCGACAGCATGCGGCGGCCGGAATCCGAGCCGAGCAGCACGTAGAGCGATTCTGGCGTGGTCACGAGGATATGCGGCGCGCGTTTCCTCAACGCGTTGCGCTCCTGCTGCGTGGTGTCGCCGGTGCGCACGGCCGTGCGGATCTCGAGCGGCAGCAAGCCGCGCTGCGCCAGCTCTTCGGCGATGCCTTGCAACGGCATTTGCAGATTGAGGCGGATGTCGTTGGAGAGCGCCTTCAGCGGCGAGACGTAGACCACCAGCGTTTCGTCGGGTAGTGCGCCGCCGTTGGCGAGGCCTTGGTGCACGAGGTCGTCGAGCGCGGACAGGAAGGCGGTGAGGGTCTTGCCCGAACCGGTCGGCGCGGCGACCAGCGTCGAGCGGCCGCGGCGGATCTGTGGCCAGGCGGCGGCCTGCGCGTCGGTGGGAGCCGGAAAGGTCTTGCGGAACCAGCCGGCGACCGCCGGATGGAAACCATCCAGCGCGCCGGCAGTGGACGAGCTCCCGGTTGCGCCTTCGGGTGCGTCTTCAGTTGTGCCTTCAGTCGCGCGAGGAAGCGCGCCGAAAGCGGGGGCGGAAGTCGAGGCCTGAGTCATGCTTGCGTAATAGGGGGCGCGACGTGCCATATCCAAAGTGCGGCAAGGGCCGTCCGGTTGCGAGGTTCAGCAGCCAGTCTGGCAGGTTTTTGCGGGTTTTGCCGAGGGCCGCTGGTGCAGCCGGGTGTGCGGCTGGCAGTGCGGCTGGCTGATGCAGCCGGTTGTACTGCCGCTCTTGCGATAACTCGTAGGGCATCGTGCCGGACGTTGCCAACTGCAGTACTCTGTACGGCTCCCCCATCCACGATGGAGTTTCGGCAATGCGATACAACCAGTTAGGCCGTACCGGTGTGTTTGTTTCAGAACTATGTCTAGGCACGATGACGTTCGGCGGCGGCGAGGGCAATGTGGCGGCAAATCGGCGATCTGCAACAGGCGGATGCGGAGCGGCTGGTCGGCCGCGCGCTCGACGCGGGCATCAATTTCATCGACACCGCCGACGTCTATGCGGAAGGCCTGTCCGAACAGATCACCGGCCAGGCGCTGAAGAATCTCAAGGTGCCGCGCGACAAAGTGGTGGTGGCGACCAAGGTGTTCGGCCCCACGGCGGAATTTCCGAATGCGCGCGGGGCATCGCGTTATCACATCATCGACGGTATCAAGGCGAGCCTGAAGCGCCTGCAACTCGATCACGTCGATCTGTATCAGATCCACGGCTTCGATCCGGCCACGCCGATCGAGGAGACCGTGCGCGCGCTCGACACGCTGGTTCGGCATGGTCACGTGCGCTATGTCGGCGTGTCGAACTGGGCCGCATGGCAGATCGTCAAGGCATTGGGCATTGCCGAGCGCCTCGGCCTTGCGCGGTTCGAAACGCTACAAGCGTATTACACGCTGGCGGGCCGCGACCTCGAACGTGAACTCGTGCCGATGCTGCATAGCGAAGGACTTGGGCTAATGGTCTGGAGTCCGCTCGCGGGCGGCTTGCTGAGCGGCAAATATGGCCGCGAGCAGCAGGGCGAAGCAGGCAGCCGCCGCACGACGTTCGATTTTCCGCCGGTAGACCGCGAGCGCGCATATGACTGTATCGACGTGATGCGCGGCATTGCCGAAACGAAGCGCGTTTCGGTCGCGCAGATCGCGCTGGCGTGGCTGCTGCATCAGCGTGCGGTGACCACGGTGATCGTCGGCGCGAAGAAGATCGAGCAACTTGACGACAACATCGCGGCCACGCAAGTCTCGCTCACCGCCGACGATCTCGCGAAGCTCGATCAGGTCAGCACGCTGCCGGCGGAATATCCGGGTTGGATGCTGGCGCGCCAGGGTGAAGTGCGCCGCGCTCAACTCGAACAGGTACGTCATCCGGTGCAACGCTAGATCGACGCCGCTGCGCCAGCTGCGTCGTCGTAGACGTAGCGGATGACGTCGCGACGTCGCGGCCCGGCGTGGGGGCATTCCTGACGATCAGGCCTTCGCAACCAAACCACACAGATTGCGTTGGCCCAACTGCGCGAAGCGAGGTCCGCGGGCGTCCCGGGCGTCGCGCCCCGATTGTGCTGATTTCATCATTGCAGGCTGGGAAAAGCCTCAAGCCTCGCGGGCGTTTCGGCGGCGATACTCGTCACCACACCGACACCTGTCGGCCGACCGATACAAACGTAGGAGATTTTCAGTGAGCCGTAACGCCATTCAGTGGAGCGGGGTCTTTCCCGCGGTCAGCACCCAGTTCAAGCCCGACTTTTCCCTCGACCTCGACGCCACGCACCGCGTAGTGAAGAACCTGGTGAACGATGGCGTGTCTGGTCTCGTCGTCTGCGGCACGGTCGGTGAGAATACGTCGCTCAGCACGGCCGAGAAGCTTTCGGTGATCGAGGCGGCGCGTGACGCAGCCGGCGGCAAGGTGCCGGTGATCGCCGGCATCGCCGAATTCACCACCGAATTCGCCCGTAACACTGTGCGGCAAGCCGCACGCGTCGGCGTCGACGGCGTGATGGTCATGCCGGCGCTCGTCTACTCGGCGAAGCCGCATGAGACCGCCGCGCACTTCCGCGCCGTGGCGACCAGCACCGATCTGCCGGTGATGGTCTACAACAACCCGCCGATCTACAAGAACGACGTAACGCCGGACGTGCTGATCGCGCTGCAGGATTGCGAGAATATCGTCTGCTTCAAGGATTCGTCGGGCGATACGCGCCGCTTCATCGACCTGCGCAACGCGGTCGGCGACCGCTTCGTGCTGTTTGCCGGCCTTGACGACGTCGTCGTAGAAAGCATCGCGGTCGGCGCACAAGGCTGGGTGTCGGGCATGTCGAACGCGTTCCCGAAGGAAGGCGAGACGCTGTTCCGCCTCGCGAAGCAAAAGCGCTTCGACGAGGCGCTGGCGCTGTACCGCTGGTTCATGCCGCTGCTGCACCTCGACGCGCGCCCGGATCTCGTGCAGTGCATCAAGCTGTGCGAGGAACTGGTCGGCCGCGGCAGCGCCGTGACGCGCCCGCCGCGCCTCGCGCTGCAAGGCGACACGCTCGCGGAAGTCAAGGCGATTGTCGCGAAGGCGCTCGAGACGCGTCCGACGTTGCCGGACGTCGGTCTCTGATCGACGCCCCTCCGGCGGCGGGACACCGCCGGCGCACCGGCGCCCCCCAGTCCCGCCGCCGCATCCGGCTCGGCATGGCCCGCCCCGGCCGATCGAACCGGGCACCGCCGACCGGCAGGCGCGCCGCCGCCCGCACGGGGCGCGGCGCCAATCCGCCTGCACCGACATTCCAATAGGAGACACGCCCATGCCTGGCCAAGGCAACATCCATCAATCCATGCCGCTATCGCGCTCCGGGTCCGCCGACGCGGGCCACGGCAAGTTCAAGAAGCAGCTTTCGCTGACCGATCTCACGTTTATCGGTCTCGGCGCCATTTTCGGCTCGGGGTGGCTGTTCGCCGCGAGCCACGTGTCGACGATCGCAGGCCCGGCCGGCATCTTCTCCTGGCTGCTCGGCGGCTTCGCCGTGCTGCTGCTCGGCATCGTCTACTGCGAGCTCGGCGCCGCGCTGCCGCGCGCGGGCGGCGTGGTCCGCTATCCGGTCTTCTCGCACGGCCCGCTGCTCGGCTATCTGATGGGCTTCATCACGCTGATCGCCTTTTCGAGCCTGATCGCGATCGAAGTCGTCGCGGCGCGCCAGTACGCAGCCGCCTGGTTTCCGGGCCTGACCGTCGAGAGGTCGAGCAACCCGACGACGCTCGGCTGGCTGGTGCAGGCGGCCCTGCTCTGTTTGTTCTTCTACCTGAACTATTCGAGCGTGAAGACATTCGCGAAGGCGAACAACATCATCAGCGTCTTCAAGTTCGTCGTGCCGCTGTCGGTGATCGGCGTACTGTTCACGTTCTTCAAGCCCGCCAATCTGACCGCGCACGGCTTCGCGCCGTTTGGCCTGCCCGGCGTCGAGATGGCGGTGTCGGCGGGGGGCATCATCTTCGCGTACCTGGGGCTCACGCCGATCGTGTCGGTCGCGAGCGAGGTGCGCAATCCGCAGCGCACGATCCCGATCGCGCTGATCCTGTCGATCCTGCTGTCGACGCTGATCTACGTGCTGCTGCAGATCGCGTTCATCGGCAGCATCCCGGCCGCGATGCTCGCCAGCGGCTGGCATGATGTCAGCAAGGCGTTCTCGCTGCCTTACCGCGACATCGCGCTCGCGCTCGGCATCGGCTGGCTTGCGTTCCTGGTCGTCGCCGACGCGATGGTCTCGCCGAGCGGCTGCGGCAACATCTACATGAACGCGACGCCGCGCGTCGTCTACGGCTGGGCGAAAACCGGCACGTTCTTCAAGGTGTTCACCCGCGTCGACGAGGCATCCGGCATTCCGCGCGCGGGCCTGTGGCTGACCTTCGGCCTCGCCGCGTTCTGGACGCTGCCGTTCCCGTCATGGGAGGCGCTCATCAACATCGTGTCGGCCGCGCTCGTGCTCAGCTACGCAGTCGCGCCGGTGTCGGTCGCCGCGCTGCGCCGCACCGCCCCAGAACTGCCGCGGCCGTTCCGTGCGAGCGCGTTCGCGATCACCGGCCCGGCGTCGTTCGTGATCGCCGCGCTGATCGTCTACTGGTCCGGCTGGAACACGGTGTCGTGGCTGCTCGGCCTGCAGATCGTGATGTTCGTCCTCTATCTCGCGTGCCGCCGCTGGGTGCCGACCGCGCACCTGAGCCTGCGTGAACAGGTGCGGTCGTCGCTGTGGCTGATCGGGTTCTACGCGCTGATGATCGTCGCGTCGTATTTCGGCGGCTTCGGCGGCACCGGCGCGCTCGCGGATCCCTACGACACTGTCGTGGTCGCAGTCATCGCGCTCGCCATCTACTACTGGGGCGCGCACACCGGCGTGCCTGCGGCGAAGCTGCAGCTCGACGACGACGAGAGCTGACCGCTCACGGCATCCATCGCTATCCACTTTCCCATCGGCCGGGCCGGCAACGTCCGGCCTGCACCTTTTTCGAGGAGAACCCATGCGACTTTCAGGCCAGCTTCTGATCGGCCAATCTGCCGTGTTCGGGCAGAACGGCGAACTCCGTGCCATCGAGGCCGCCACCGGCGAGCCGCTCGCGCTCGCGTTCGGCGGCGCGAGCCTGCACGACCTGGAGACCGCCTGCGCGCTCGCCGACGAGGCGTTCGACACGTATCGCGAGACGAGCCTCGAAGTCCGCGCGGCGTTTCTCGAAGAGATCGGCCGCAACATCCTCGCGCTCGGCGACGAACTGATCGAGCGCTGCGTCGCCGAGTCGGGCCTGCCGCGCGCGCGGATCGAGGGCGAGCGCGGCCGCACGGTCGGCCAGCTCGGGCTGTTCGCGTCGGTCGTGCGCGACGGCGGCTTTCTCGACGCGCGGATCGATCCGGCCCGCCCGGAACGCAAACCGGCGCCGCGTGTCGACCTGCGTCTGCGCAACGTCGCGATCGGGCCGGTCGCAGTGTTCGGCGCGTCGAACTTCCCGCTCGCGTTCTCGGTTGCGGGCGGCGACACCGCAGCGGCGCTCGCCGCCGGCTGCCCGGTGATCGTCAAGGCGCACTCCGCGCATCCGGGCACGTCGGAGCTTGTCGGCCGCGCGATCCAGCAGGCGGTGCGCGAATGCGGACTGCCCGCCGGCGTGTTCTCGCTGCTGTTCGACGCGTCGCGGGAGATCGGCCAGGCGCTCGTTGCCGATCCGCGCATCAAGGCGGTCGGCTTCACCGGCTCGCGCCGCGGCGGCGTCGCGCTGATGCATATCGCGGCGGCGCGCCACGAGCCGATCCCGGTGTACGCGGAGATGAGCTCGATCAACCCGGTGCTGCTGCTGCCCGATGCGCTCGCCGCACGCCACGAGGCCATCGCACAGCAGTTCGTCGCGTCGCTGACGCTCGGCGCCGGCCAGTTCTGCACCAATCCGGGCCTCGTGCTCGGCGTGGACGGCCCCGCGCTGCGCGCGTTCGAGCAGGTGGCGGCCGCAGCCGTCGAGGCCGCCGCGCCGGCCACGATGCTGACCCCGCACATCCACGCGGCCTATTGCGACGGCGTCGCGCGGCTGCGCGCGCACGACGCGTTCGACGCGCTCGCCGAAGGCGTCGCGGGCGAACGCTATCAGGCTCGCGCCGCGCTGTTCGCGACGTCGGCGGACGCGTTCGTCGCGCGCCCCGAGCTGCGCGAGGAGGTATTCGGCCCGGCGTCGCTGATCGTCCGTTGCCGGGATATCGATACGCTGCACCGCGTCCTCAAGTCGCTCGAAGGCCAGCTGACGATTGCCGTGCACCTCGGCACGGACGACGCGCCGCTGTTCCGCACGCTGCTGCCTACGCTCGAACGCAAGGCGGGGCGCATCCTCGTCAACGGTTTCGGCACGGGCGTCGAGGTCGGTCATGCGATGGTGCATGGCGGCCCGTTCCCGGCGACCTCCGACACACGCACGACGTCGGTCGGCGCGCGCGCGATCGAACGCTTCCTGCGGCCGGTGTCGTATCAGGACGTGCCCGCCGGGCTGCTGCCGGAAGCGATCCGCGACGGCAATCCGCTCGACATTGCGCAGCGGATCGACGGCGTCGTCGCGCTGCGGGAGGCGCGCGATGTCTGATCAGGCAGAAGTCGTCCTGTCGCTCGACGACGTGCACGCGCTCGCGCTGCGCGTGCTGACCCATCACGGCATGTCCGACGCGCACGCGAACGCAATCGCAAACGTTATCACGCAGGGCCAGCGCGACGAATGCCACTCGCATGGCGTCTACCGGCTGCTTGTCTGCGTGCGCTCGCTGCGCAAGGGCAAGGTCGATCCGCAGGCGCCGCCGACGCTGCGCCAGCTGTCGTCGAGCATCGTCGCGGTCGACGCGCATTGCGGTTTTTCGCTGCTGAGCTTCGAGACCGGCCTGCCGGTGCTCGTCGCGATGACGAAAAAGCACGGCATCGCCGCGATGGTGATCAACAACTGCTACCACTTCTCGGCGCTGTGGCCGGAGGTCGAGGCGATCGCCGCCGAAGGGCTCGCCGGCATCGCGATGAATCCGAGCCACAGCTGGGTCGCGCCCGAGGGCGGCTCGAAGTCGGTGTTCGGCACCAATCCGATCGCCTTCGCGTGGCCCCGGCCGGGCGGCCTGCCGTTCGTGTTCGATTTCGCGACGAGCGCGATCGCGCGCGGCGACATCGAGCTGCACGCGAAGCAGGACAAGCCGATCCCGCCGCACTGGGCGATCGACAGCAACGGTCAGCCGACTACCGACCCGAAGGCCGCATTGCAGGGCGCGATGCGCACCTTCGGCGGCCACAAGGGCTCGGCGCTGGCGGCGATGGTCGAATTGCTCGGGGGTGCGCTGATCGGCGACATGACGAGCCAGGAGTCGATGGCATTCGACGAGGGCGTCGGCGCGACGCCGTGTCATGGCGAACTGGTTATAGCGTTCGATCCGAGGGTGTTCCTCGGCGACGATCTCGATGCCGGGCTCGCGCGCGGCGAGCGCATGCTTGATGCGATCGTCGCGCAGGGCGCGCGGCTGCCGTCCCAACGGCGTTTCGACGCGCGGGCGCGCAGCATCGCGAACGGCGTGCGGATTGGCCGGCCGTTGTACGAGGAAATCGTAACGCTGCTCGACTGACTCGATCAAGGCGCGTCTCGATGTCCCGCAATAAAATGTAAAACAGCTGTCCGAACGAACGGGGCAACCTCTATCGAGGATGAGACGAGTGCCGCCCCGTTCGCGCCGCCTTGACGGAGTCACGCTGCGTCAGCTGCCGGCGATCGTATCGACCGGCTTGAATGCGCCGTGTTCGACCTTGTAGATCGTCACCGGTGCGTCCTTCAGGTCGCCTTTCGCTGCGGCGCCTCAGGGCGCGCGTCCGAATGCTTCGCGCAACTTGCGCTTGGCCTGTTCCAGCGTATCGCGACGCGCCTTCGGCAGATTCCTGCCCGCGCGGTTGATATAGAAGTTGAGCATCGACATCGCGGACTGGAACGGCGTGCCCTTGCGGCGGCGGCTCTGCGTCGACGAGCGTTTGAGCGACTCGGCGATCGACTGCGCGCTACCGGTCTTGAAGATATCGCGCTCGATATCCATCGCGTCACTGGTTTCCATCACGTGACGCGACCATTTCTGCCCGCGCTTCGCAGCGCCGCTGCTGGCGGCTTTCGCGCGATGCGCCGCTTGTGCTTGCGCATGCCGCTGGCGTGGCGGGCGTCCCGCCTTGCCGCGCACAACCGGGCGTTTCGATTTGCCGACGGTTTTTCTGGTGGCCATGGCTTTGCCTCCTATGAAGTCGGTTTGCCTCGTGCTCTGCGTTGCTACAGCGTTCATCGCCGCGGGCGAGGCCGGACGCCGAAGCCGTCCGGACCGGCCCGCGACGGCGCCCGGGTAACAGCTTCCGCCTGTGCGGGGATCGCAGCAACGGCTACGCCGGAAGGCACAGGCCTTGCTGATCATCCTGTAACAGCACGCAAGAGGCGCGCCGGGCAGCAGTTCGCCGCCGCCACGAAGGGTGCGTCATGAGCGCGATCCTGCCGCGAGGCGGACGACAGGACGGCCCGGCATTTGTCGGGCCGCTTTGCGTTCGGGGCGACGTGTTCCGGGCACGCCGCATGCGGATAGATGATTTCTGCTGCTACATGGAAGGTGCGGCGGCGGATTTCACGATTGACGAAACCCCTGGAGGTATTGAATGGCTACGAACGTTGTTTCCGTGCTGAACGATCTGGTCGAAACGTCGAAGGACGGCGAGAAGGGCTTTCTCAAGGCCGCCGAAGACGCGCATGACGCGCAACTGAAAACGCTGTTTCTGTCGCGGGCCGAAGACTGCGCGCGCGGCGCACGTGAATTGCAGGATGCGGTTCAAGACTTGGGCGGCAAGCCTGAAACGCGCGGCAGTATGAGCGGTGCTTTGCATCGCGGCTGGGTCGACGTGAAGTCGGCGGTAGCGAATCGCAGCGACCACGAAATACTGGCCGAATGCGAAAAAGGCGAGGGCGTGGCAAAGAAACGCTATCACGACGCGCTCGAAAAGGATTTACCGCCGGACGTGCGCAGCATCGTCGAGCGCCAGTATCAGGGCGTGCTGCAAAACCATGACCGCGTGCGCGATTTGCGCGATCAGTACGCTGCGCTCAAGCATTAGCCTGCATTGGCCGATATTAGTCGGCGGTAAGCGGCTGGTGCTCTGACGGGCGCCGGTTGTGGAACAGCCGCGTGCCAGCTGCAAAGGAGAAGCCGTCCGGCATCCGGACGGCTTTCTGTTCCCTCAAGCACCGGCCGAAGCCGGCAACTGTGGCCTGACGTGAGGCTTACTCGGCAGCGATCTTCAGGTGGTTCTTTACGCTCGTCACGCCCTTGACGTTCTGAACCACTTCTTCGGCTGCGGATTTGTCGTCTGCCGTTGGGACCGAGCCCGTGAGCCACACTACGCCCTTGCGGGTCTTCACGTGGATATGGGTCGACTTGACGTTGCTGGCGGCCAGCAGATCGGCCTTTGCCTTGGTGGTGATGGTGCCGTCGTCGATGTGCTGGCCGATGGTTTCGGAGCTGGCCGACGGGGCCGGCGCACTGGTTTGCGCCGTGGCGTTCAGTGCGAATGCGACACAAGCGATGCTGCCCGCAGCCTTCAGAAACTGGAGGGTCTTCATGGTTTCTCCTTCGGGTGGTTGATGAAAATGGCGGTCTTCTTGCCTGCGGTCGGTCGCGGTCGAAACCGCTGATGACACGCGTGGGATCGTTGCCGCTACGGTTCCGTCATGGCCCGTTATCGACACCGGACGGCGGTCCTTGCATGCGTTTCACTGCGTAGCAATGCGCATGAGGAAACCGGCGTCCGTCCACATAGTGCGGCGCCGCAAGCGGTGTGCCCGGATTGCTCCACGAGTCTTGCCTGCGGCGAAAGCCGCTGCGGCGCGCGGATTCAGGCTGAGGAATAAGGGAGTGACGAGAGTGCGAGGGGGAGTGCGAGCGCCTCGCGTGCCAGTCGGCGAGCTATGCTGCCGAAGCCCGGAATTTGCCGGGTATTTGTAAAAAATGGCGCTCGCGGCGTGCGCAATCGGCGGGCCTGAACAAGCAAAATTCAGGAAAAACAGTGTGTTGGGTGAGTTGGTATGACAGTTGCTCTGTAAAGGGGCCACGCATCATTCTTTCAGCCAACACGGACCTGACTACAATGCCTTCAATCGAACTACGCACAAGGCAGTCTGTCGCACTCACGCCGCGTTTGCAGCAATCGGTGCGTCTGTTGCAGTTGTCGTCTCTAGAGTTCCAGCAGGAGTTGCGCACCGCGCTCGACACCAATCCGTTCCTCGAATACGACTCGTCGGATACCGAATACGACTCGTCGGATACCGAAGACGCCGCGTTGGCCACGGCTTCGCCGGGCGACGATGCCGGTCCCGCGCCGGCCACCGATCCCGTCGCCGCAGCCGAACCCGATCTGCTGCCGGCCGAAAGCGGTGCGGGCGACACGATGGAAAGCGCGGCGCAGGAGGACACGCCAGGCGACTTTTCAGGTGATTACAGCAGCCGCGGATCGGCGCGCCATAACGGCGATTCAGAAAGCAGCGATCCCGCCGAATGGGCGCGCTCGCAACCGACTTTGCGCGAGCAGTTGCACGATTCGCTGGGCCTGTATCGCCTCGACGACCGTGACCGGGCGGTCGCGCGCTTCATTATCGAGGCGCTCGACGACGACGGTTATCTGCGCCAGGATCTCGCCGATCTCGCGAACAGCGTCGATCTCGAACCCAGCTTGACCGAAGAGGAATTGCTGGTGGCGCTGCGCCTCGTGCAATCGCTCGATCGTCCGGGGCTGGGCGCACGCTCCTTGTCCGAGTGTCTCGCGCTGCAATTGAATGCATTGCCGCCGGAGACGCCGGGGCGCGACGTGGCGCGGCAAATCGTCGAGCATCATCTTGAACGCCTCGCGCGCCGTGAGCAGGCCGAACTGCAAAAGCAGATCGGCTGCAGCGCTGAAGAATTGCGGGTGGCCTGCGCGCTGGTGCGCAAGCTCGATCCGAAACCGGGCAACTGCTACGGCCGTACCGAAGACACCTACGTGGTGCCGGACGTGATCGTGCGTCAGGTCCGCAATAAATGGGTGGTGACGATCAATCCGGCGGTGCAGCCGCGCGCCCGCATTCATCGCATGTATGCGGAACTGTTCGCGCAGTCCTCGGGTACGAGCCGCTCGCCGCTCGCTCAGCAGTTGCAGGAAGCACGTTGGCTGATCCGCAATGCGCAGCAACGCTTCGATACGATTCAACGCGTGGCCGAATGCATCGTCGTGCATCAGAAAGCCTTCTTCCAATACGGCGAGATCGCGCTCAAGCCAATGGTGTTGCGCGACGTCGCCGACGAACTCGGCTTGCACGAATCCACCATCTCGCGTGCGACCGGCAACAAATATATGGCCACGCCGCGCGGCATTTTCGAGTTCAAGCACTTCTTCCCGCGTGAACTCGGTACGGAAAGCGGCGGCACGTGTTCGGCAGCGGCCGTGCGCGCGCTGCTCAAGGAAATGATCGCCGCGGAGAATACGCGTGATCCGCTGTCCGATGTGACGCTCGCCAGAATGCTCGCGGACCAGGGCGTGCTGGTCGCGCGGCGGACGGTGGCGAAATACCGGCACCTGATGAAGGTGCCGCCGGCGGAGTTGCGCCGCCAGGTGTAGGCGAATCCCCGGTGCTTCATCGAAGGGCCACGGGGCCACGCGAGGCTGATTCCTCGCATGGCCCTCGCGTGGCCCTTTTGCTGTCTGGACGTTTTGCGCACACCCCAGTACATTGGCGGGTCAGGTCGAAACGGGGTGGCTCAATGAAGTACTCGAATCTGGTCGAGCGCTTGCAAGGTAAGCGCACGTCGGCGTGGGAAATCCATCGTGTCGCACAACAGGCGCTCGCCGATGGCGAAGACGTGATCGTGCTGAGCGTCGGCGATCCCGACTTTGGGACGCCCGCGCCGATCGTCGAGCGCGCGGTCGAGGCGCTGCGCGGCGGCGATACGCATTACAGCGCGGTGTCAGGGCGCGAGCCGCTGCGCGCGGCGATTGCCGAAGAACACGCGCGCACCACCGGTTGCAACGTGAGCGCCGCCAACGTGATCCTGACCGCGGGCGCGCAGAACGGCGTGTTCGCCGCGTCGCTGTGCCTGTGCGAAGCGGGCGACGAAGTGATCGTCCCCGAGCCGATGTATCTCACCTACGAAGCTTGCGTGCGCGCCGCGGGCGCCACGCTCGTGCCGGTGCCGGTCGATCCGGCGCGGGCCTTTCACCTCGATTGCGATGCGCTCGAAGCGGCTGTCACGCCGCGCACCAAAGCGATTTTCTTTGCAACGCCGTGCAATCCGACCGGCGTGGTGATGCCGCGCGCCGATCTCGAGCGTATTGCGCGGCTGGCCTGCAAGCATGATCTGTGGGTGTTGTCCGATGAGGTCTATGCTGATCTCACGTTCGAGCGCGAACATGTGAGTATTGCGGCGCTGCCTGGCATGTCGGAGCGTACTGTGACGCTCGGCAGTCTGTCGAAATCGCATGCCATGGCGGGTTGGCGTGTTGGCTGGGCTGTCGGGCCCGCCACGTTGATCGAGCATATGGGGCGGCTCGCGTTGGCAATGCTGTATGGGTTGCCGGGCTTTATTCAGCAGGCCGCGCTGACGGCGTTGCAGAACAAGGCGCCGATTGTCGCCGAAATGCGTGAGATTTACCGGCGGCGGCGCGACGTGGTGTTCGAGCGCTTGCATCGTGTGCCGGGGTTGCGGTGTTTGCTGCCGGAAGCCGGCATGTTCATGATGGTCGATGTAAGCGGGACCGGGCTCGATACTTATGATTTCACCTGGCAGCTGTTTCGTGCGCAAGGGGTTTCGTTGCTGGATGCCAGCGCTTTCGGCGAAACCGCCGACGGGTTTGTCAGGTTGGGGTTTGTGGTCGATGAAGCTCGATTGATTGACGCTTGTGAGCGGATTGCCGGGTTTGTCGAGGCGTTGCGGATGGGGTAGGCCGGAACGATGCGCATCGACTCGCAACGGAGAAGAGCATGGGTTTTCGCTTCTACATCACGTCGCACCGGCCGCTCGTCACAGGATCGGTCGCGGCGGCCTTCGCGGCCGCACTCGTCGCGGTGGTCACAATCGCCGCCGCCGTCGTGTTCAGCCAGATGTGCGCGGCAGCCCCACTCGACCGACTCGACCCACTCGACGATACGCCCGACACAGCAGAAAGCGCCGAAGCCGCATCGTCCGCGGCCGCTATGCCCGGGACTGAGGCGGATACCGCCAGTCAACCCGCCGAAGCGAATCGCCAACCGGTGAAAGAGCCGCACCCGAATCAAGCGCGCCCCGGGCATTCGCAACGCTCTGTCGCGGCCACTCAGAACGACGCGCAAAACGACGCGCAAGACAATGCGCAAGACAGCGCGCGGCACAACGCAAAACCGGACATGGCAGCGATCCCCGTGCCGCCGGAAACTTCGTCCGCGACCCAGCATTCGATCCGGCTCGAGGGGAACAAGATCGATTACACGGCGACCGCAGGCAATCTGCTGCTGCACAACAAAGCCGGGCAGGCCGATGCCAGTGTCTTTTACGTCGCCTATACCGTCGCGACCAAAACGCCCTCGACGCGGCCCGTTACGTTCCTCTTCAACGGCGGTCCGGGCGCGGGCAGCGTCTTTCTCATGATCGGCTCGTTCGGTCCGAAGCGGGCGCACACCGCCAGTCCGGCGAGCACGCCTCCCGCGCCCTATGTGTTGGGCGATAACCCGGACAGTCTGCTCGACACGACCGATCTGGTTTTTATCGACGCCGTCGGCGCGGGTTTGTCGCGCGTGGTCGGGCGCGGGACGGGTAAGGATTTCTGGGGCGTCGATAAAGACCTCGACGCGTTTTCGCAATTCATCGACCGATATCTGACGGTCAACCAGCGCTGGAATTCGCCGAAGTACCTGCTCGGCGAGTCATACGGCACCGCGCGCGCCGCCATGCTCGCGTATCAGCTGGGGCAAAACAATATCGCGCTGAACGGCGTGATCCTGATGTCGTCCGTGCTCGATTCAGCCGGCTTTTCGCCAGGCTTCGACTTCAAGAGCGAGAGCTATCTGCCGAGCTTCGCGGCGATCGCCTGGTATCACGACAAAATCGTGCCGAAGCCGGCCAGTCTGCCGGCCTTTCTCGACGACGCCCGCGCGTTCGCGCGCGGTCCTTATGCGCAGGCGCTGGCTCAAGGCGACGCGTTGCCCGACGCACAGCGCGATGCGGTCGCGGCGCGCGTCGCCGAGTTCACCGGTCTCGACGTCGAGTACGTGAAACGAAGCCGGCTGCGTCTCTATCCGTCGCGCTTTCGCAATCAACTGCTGCGGGATCAGTCGCACAGCATCGGCCGTTACGATGCCCGCTCCGAAGGTCTCGAATACGACGGCGTGTCGGAGCGCCCGGACTTCGATGCATCGGTGAGCAGCGTGTCCAGCGCGTTCGATGCGGCGCTTCATCAGCATTTCGCGCAGGATCTGCACTTCACGCCGACCGACCGCTACCGCGTCTTCAATGACGACGCGCTGAAGCAATGGGACTGGAAACATCGCGCATGGTGGGGCGAGCGGTTACCGGTACCCTACGCGGCAGGCGACCTGGCCGAAGCGATGCGGCAGAATCCGCAGCTTCGCGTGATGTCGGTGAACGGCTATTTCGATCTGGCCACGCCGTTCTATGCCACCGAGTATGCGCTGGCGCATCTGGGCATCGATGCGCCGTTGCGCGCCAACGTGCGGATCGCCTACTATCCGAGCGGCCACATGATCTATCTCGACGATGCCGCGCTGCATACGCTCAAGCGCGATCTGGCGAGCTTCTACGCGGCAGGCGCGCGCTGAACGCGGGCGTGCGGTTGTTGACGGCGTGGCGGCTGGCAGCGCATTGAAAGGCGGGCCGCAGGCGTTCGATGACACCCCGCGCCACCCGAATCCTCCGCTGAGTTTGATATCATCACTGTATAAACATACAGGTTCCGTGGAAGTGCCGTGGCGACAGAAGCCTCTTCAAATGCTCCCTACTATCTGCTGAATTTCGAGCGCGCGCTGGCGTGGCTCGCGGCGCGCTACGACGATCTGCTGGACCAGCAAGAGCACGGCTTCCTGCGCGCTTTCGCGGCTTTGCCGCAGGCCTCGCGAGCGCTGCTGGTTCGCATGCTGATGCGCAGGGGCACGCTGTTCCGCACGAGCCGTCTGTCGTACGACGAGATCGGTTGCCCGGTTCAAGCGTCCGCGCCGCTCGTCGAACTCGGTTGGGTGGACGCCGAGCCGCCGCTGACGCTCGACGACCTGTTCGCGCTCACCACCCGCCCCGAACTGCTGCTCATCTTCGCCGACGCCATTGCGTTGATCCCCGCCGCCCGGAGCTTGCGCAAACCGGACCTGCTCGAAACGCTACGCCCCTTTTATGAAGCGGAAGGCGACGCAGCGCGTCCGCTCGCCGAATGGCACGCCGCCAGCACCGACTCCGTGCTGCACGTCGCCGTCGCGCCACTCTGCGAGCGCCTGCGCCTGATGTTCTTCGGCAATTTGCAGCAGGACTGGTCGGAGTTCGTGCTCGCCGATCTCGGCGTGTTCCAGTATGAGACGGTCGCGTTCGGACCTTCGTCGCGAGCTTTCCAGCAACGTGCCGACGTCGACGTCTACCTCGCTTTGCATGCATGCCGCGAAGCGCTCGAATGGCGGCCCGACGGCGAATCCATCGGTGAACTCGTCGCCGCGGTCGCCGCGGTCGAAACGTCGAACCCATGGCTCGAAACGCGCCGCGCGAAGCTGCTGTTCCGCATCGGCCAGTATTGCGAGCGTCGGCACGACTGGCCCGCCGCGCTCGCCGTCTACGCGGATTGCGCGTGGCCGGGTGCGCGGCATCGGCGCGTGCGCGTGCTCGAGCAATGCGAGCGTTTCGATGATGCCTTCGCGCTCGCCTCGCAAGCCGCCACGGCACCCGAAAGCGAAGAGGAAGCGCAGCGCATCGCGCGCATGCTGCCGCGCCTGCAACGCCGGCGTGGCGAACTCGTGGCGCGCACGCCGGCCGCACGGCCGGTCGAGCGCAGCACGCTGGTGCTGCCGAGGCCCGAGGCTGCGCAGCCGGTCGAATATGTCGCCCGCGATCATCTGAGTCGTGAGGATGCGCCGGTTCATTACGTCGAAAACGCGCTGATCAATTCGCTGTTCGGTTTGCTGTGCTGGGAGCCCGTGTTCGCGGCGCTGCCCGGTGCGTTTTTCCATCCGTTCCAGCGCGGCCCGGCCGATCTGCATGCGCCCGATTTTCATGCGCGCCGCGTCGAACAGTTTGCCGCCTGCCTCGCGCAACTCGACAGCGCCGCCTATCGCGAGACGATTCTGCGGCACCTCGAGGTCAAGGCCGGCGTGCAATCGCCGTTCGTGTTCTGGAGCTTGCTGACGCCCGAACTGATGGCGTTGGCGCTCGATTGCCTGCCTGCCGCGCATCTGAAGCTCTGGTTCGAACGTCTGTTGCGCGATATCCGCGGCAACCGTTCCGGTCTGCCGGACCTGATCCGTTTCTGGCCGGCCGAGCGCCGCTATGAGCTGATCGAAGTGAAGGGTCCGGGCGACCGCTTGCAGGACAACCAGATCCGCTGGCTCGCGTACTGCGCGCAGCATGGCATGCCGGTGCGCGTGCTCGACGTGCGTTGGGCGGATGAAGCCGATCCCGAAGCCGCAGAAGAGGCTGCCGCATGACCTACGTGGTCGCCGTGCGGGCGATGTGCGAATTCACCGCGAGGCGCGGCGACCTGGATCTGCGCTTCACGCCCGCGCCGACTTCGCTGGAAGGCATGGCGGGCCATGCGACGGTCGCGGGGCGGCGCCCGAGCGGCTACGAAACGGAGATCACGCTGACCGGCACGCATCGCGGTTTGACCGTGCGCGGCCGCGCCGACGGCTACGACGCCGCGGCGAACCGGCTGGAAGAAGTGAAGACCCATCGCGGCGATCTCGACCGGATGCCGGCCAACCACCGCTCGCTGCATTGGGCGCAGGCGCTGGTGTACGGCCATCTGCTGTGCCGGGCGCGCGGGCTGGCCGGGCTGACCGTCGCACTCGTGTACTTCGATATCGGCAGTCAGAAGGAAACGCTGCTGACTGAAACGTACGCCGCGCGTGAGTTGGAGATTTTCTTCGTCGAGCAATGCGAGCGCTTTCTCGATTGGGCCGTGCAGGAGGAGGCGCATCGCGACGCGCGCAATGCCGCGCTGGGCGCATTGCAGTTTCCGCATGGACAATTTCGCAGCGGGCAGCGCGAGCTGGCGGTGTCGGTCTATCGCGCGGCGCGCGACGGCAAGGCGTTGATGGCGCAGGCGCCGACCGGCATCGGCAAGACGCTCGCGACGATTTTTCCGCTGCTGAAGGCGTGTGCGTCGGATCAGATCGATCGTGTGTTCTTCCTGACCGCCAGGACACCGGGCCGCGCGCTCGCGCTCGACGCGATCGAAACGCTGCACCAAAGCACGGCGCCAGCGTCATTGCCATTGCGCACGCTGGAACTCGTGGCGCGCGACAAAGCCTGCGAGCATCCCGACAAAGCCTGCAACGGCGAATCCTGCCCGCTCGCGCGCGGCTTCTACGACCGGCTCGACGCGGCCCGCAGCACGGCGTTGGCAGGGCCGCGGCTCGATCGCGCGGCGGTGCGCGAAGCGGCGCTCAGGCACGACGTCTGCCCGTACTACCTCGCGCAGGAACTGGCGCGCTGGTCCGACGTGGTGGTCGGCGACTACAACTACTATTACGACAGCAGCGCGATGCTGTATGCGCTGACGCAGATCAATCAGTGGCGCGTCGGCGTGCTGGTCGACGAGGCGCACAATCTGCTCGACCGCGCGCGCCGGATGTACACGGCATCGCTCGATCCGGCGGCGTTTCGCGTCGCGCGCAAGACCGCGCCGACGGCATTGCGCAAGCCGCTTGAACGGTTGCAGCGCGAGTGGAACGCGCTCAAACGCGCACAGACGGACAGGTATCAGGTCTACGCCGACGTGCCTGGCACATTGCTTTCGGCCGTGCAGAATCTGATCGGCGCGGTCACCGATCTGCTCGCCGAAGCGCCGCTCTCAATCGATGAAGCGTCGTTGCGCTTTTTCTTCGACGCAATGCATTTTGTCGCGTTGGCCGAGCAGTTCGGCGAGCATTCGATCTTCGACATCACGCGCACGAGCGATAGCTACGCGCCGCGCGACAAAACCAGTTGCACGCTGTGCGTGCGCAACGTGATTCCGGCGCCGTTTCTCGCGCCGCGCTACGCCGCCGCGCGCACCACGGTGATGTTCTCCGGCACGCTCAATCCGCATCATTTCTATCGCGACACTTTAGGGCTGCCCGGGCAGACGAACTGGCTCGACGTAGAAGGGCCGTTTCGCGCCGAGCAGTTGCAGGTGCGTGTGGCCGGCAACGTGTCGACGCGCTGGCGTGACCGCGAGCGTTCGCTCTCGCCGATCGTCGATCTGATCGCGCGGCAATACGCGGCGCTGCCGGGCAACTATCTGGGCTTTCTGAGCAGCTTCGACTATTTGCAGCGAGTGGTCGCGCTGATGCGCGAACGGCATCCGGACTTGCCGGTGTGGGCGCAGGAACCCGGCATGGATGAAGCGGCACGCGACGCGTTCCTTGCGCGCTTTCGAACCATGAATCAAGGCGTCGGCTTTGCGGTGCTCGGCGGCGCTTTCTCGGAAGGCGTCGACCTGGCCGGCCAGCAGTTGATCGGCGCATTCATCGCGACGCTCGGCTTGCCGCAGATAAACGACGTCAACGAGCAGATGCGCCGCACGATGGACGCGAAGTTCGGCAACGGCTACGACTACGTGTATCTGTACCCGGGCTTGCAGAAGGTCGTGCAGGCGGCCGGGCGGGTGATTCGAACCGAGCAGGACCAGGGCGTGGTCCATCTGATCGACGACCGCTACCGGCGGCCGGAAGTGCGGCGTTTGTTGCCGCGCTGGTGGCAGGTGCAATAGCGCTTATCGAAGGTCCTTGACTGAACGTCTACGAAGGCGCCGGACACGGTCTTTACTTCACTCATGCGGCGAGGTCGAACCAGGATTGGCTGGGGTTCCTGGGCCGCCGGCCGGTTTAGGGTCGACGGGCAGTTGATCCTCCACGGGCGCGTCGGCCTTGCTGGCCGCAGCCGTCAACGAGGCACTGGCGGGCGGCGCGTTTGCGGGCGGTTCGTGCCTGCTTTCATCTTTCGTCGGTGCGCTCTCCGGGTCCCACGTCAGCAGGTGCCGTTGCGGGTTGGCGATCTCGATGCCGCGCGCGCTGAACTGGTCGAGGATGCGGCGGTTGAACTCGCGCTGCACACCCCAGCGCGCGCTGTCGCGGCACTGGATCTGGCCGGCCAGCGTCACCGCGGAGCCGTCCAGCGCGTCGACGCCCCAGAAGCTGAAGTCGGACAGGATGCCGTCCCTGAACTGCTCGTCTTCGCGCAGTGCCGCGCCGATCTCCTTGAGTGTGGCGATCGCCAGGTCGACGTGCTGGCCGAACACGATATTGACCTTCACCGCCGCGTTGCCAAGTCCGCGATTGGTGTTGTTGACCGTCGATACCGAACTGAACGGCACGGTGTACAACGAACCGTCGCTGCCGCGCAGCCGCACCGTGCGGATCGACAGATATTCGACGGTGCCGGACACGCCCGCGAGCGTCACCCAGTCGCCGACCTGCAGCGCGTTTTCCATCAACAGGAAAATGCCGGTGATGAAATCCTGCACCAGTTTTTGCGAACCGAAGCCGAGCGCCACGCCGAAGATACTGGCGCCCGCCAGCAACGGTCCGATATTCACGCCGAGTTCGCTCAGGCCCGTGAGCACCACCACCAGGGCAATCACGCAGAAGAGCGCGGTGCGCAGCATCGGCAGCAGGGTGCGCAAGCGCGCGGCGCGTATCAGATCGCCGCTGCTGGTCCAGCGATCGAGGTGCCGTTCGACCGAGAGGTTGACGCTTTCCCACACCAGCAGCGCGATCACGGCAGCGACGCCGATCGTCACCACCGCCGAGGCCAGCCGATGGCCGATCGTCCCGGCGCGGAACAGGCCGCTCAGATCGACGCCCCAGACGTGCAGCAGCGCGAGCGCGGTGACGATGCCGATGATCCACGAGATGATCCGGCGCAACAGCGGGTAATAGCGATACGCGTGCTGATGGATCAGCGAGTTTTTGGCGTCGTCGTCCTGCACGTTGAAGAGCCGGGCGAGCGCGCCGAAGATCACGATCGACACGACCCGCGCTGCTATCAGAATCGCGAGCGAAATGCCGCCGAGATGCAGCAGCATGCGATAGCCGTTCTGCACGTCGAGCGCCCAGATGAACCACGTCCCCATCACGATGAACACCGCGAACCATGCCCATGTGTCGGCGAGCGCATTGCCGAACATTTCCAGCGACTCGCGCGCGGCGAAGCGCGTGCGGATCAGTTCGCCGACCGGCTTGGCGCATTGCAGGATGAGGATCGAGATCATCACGTGACCCGCGAGCGCGACCACCTTCATCAGCGCGAGGTGCGCCGCATCGTTCAATCCGAGCGACTGCGCGATCTCCGCGACCGCCGAGCCCGCGCCCACCACGCTGACGATACGCACCATCCAGCGCTGCGCGAAGGCGGCCCACGCGTCATTCATGCGCAACATACGCAGACGCGGCGCGGCCGGCTGCAGAAAGAAGCCGCTGACGATCACGATCACCCGGCACAACACGTAGATGTCGATCAGCGAATCGAGCGCGCGGTCCGGCGGCGTGCCGCCGTCGGCGAAAATCGACATCAGCGCGCTGGCCGCGCCGACGAACACCGCGAGCGGCAGCAGCCGCAGCGCCACGCTCAGGATCGCGCGCGGCAGGCGTTGCAACAGGGTCCAGTGATGCGCGGCGTGCCACTTGCCTTTGGCGTCCGCGGCGTTGCCGGCTACGGGGAGTGTTGCAGATGTGCTGGGCGTTGCAGCCGCTGTCTCGGGCGAATCGGCTACCGGCGGCGCTACGTTGGGCGAATCGGCCGGCTGCGGCGTGACGTCGGCGGGCGGACCGGCTCGCGGCGCATCGTCTTCATCGTCACGTTCCCGGCGCGCGGCGAGCGCCTTATACGCGCGGCGCAGCAGCCGGCGCGCCAGCCATTCCAGCGCGAGCGCGGGCAGCAGCGCGGCGAGCAGCGACCATGCGGCATGGGCCAGCACGCTGCGCGCTTGCGGGCTGGTCGATTGCCAATTCCACCAGGCGCGGACCGACGACACGTCGAGGAGCGCGGCGACCGAACGGCGCAACGACATGCCGAGGCGCACGGCCCAATGGGCGCCCTGGCGGGCCAGTTGCGAGGCGAGGCCATTCGATTGAAATGCTGTCGGGACGAAGCTGGCGGCGCCGCTAGCCGGCGCTGGAGCTGATGCGGCTGCTGCCGCTGCCGCCACGGACGAAGCGGGTGGCGCGCTGAGTGCGCCGGCGGCGGCGATTGCCTGGAGCGTGTCGGTGACTTGCGCGCGGCGTTTGGGGTCGTTGAGGACGTCGAGGGCCTGGCGGGCCTGCACTGGCGTCAGGGTGATCGACGCGCTCGAGGCCGGCGCTGCCTGGGCCGTCGCGGGGAGGGCCGGTGAGGCGAAGACGGCCAGGAGCCCGATGAGGAGTAGTTTGCGCATAGGTTTGGCTATTGAGGGCATTGGGCGCCGCGCAGGGGCGAGGTTTGGATTTTTGTGGCTTGCCTTGGGGCGCGGGCGAGGCCACTCGACGATGTATGAGCGACATGAGGGTGGGGGACAAGTTCCTTGTCGTGGTTCTTTCGGCTTTATCAAGAAAAAATCAAGAAAAAACTACCGAATGGCATTCAAACCAAAAGCCCCCTCGACAACCTCGGTAAACGTCCGTTCTTCCCGCAGAATAAATCTCCGCTCCTGAGCGAACCGAAAATTGGCAATCGCTTCATCATCAGCGCGAAGCCGGGCCCGATAAACCTCATACCCGGCGAGGCTGTCAAACCGGATCAATCCCCAGGCAACGTCATTAGTCCCTTCATGGGGCAGAAAATACCCAATCAAAAAACCACCGCAGCGCGGAATAATCTTCCCCCAGTTTTCGGCATACTCGTTGAAAGCGTCTCGTTGAAAAGGATCGATCTGGTAGCGAATAAAGCAGGTAATAGCCATGAGCCAAACTCCCGGGAAACTGAAAAATTGTCCGATAAGGCAGGGACCAGTATCCCTCCCGGCGGAGCCGGAACGTTTCACTCCAACCTGAACTATCGCGAGCAGGGACGACGGTGGCGCGCGGGCCGCCGGGGCTGCGCGCGCGTGCGGAACTAGACCAGTGACGGCGCCTGCCGCTCCGCCTCCCCGTCGGCATCCGCGCCGCCGTCCGCATTCGACGCGCGACCGGCCGAGGGTTCCTGATGCAGCCGGTTGGCATGCATCAGTCGATAGAGCGTCGCCCGCGAAATACCGAGCTCGACCGCGGCCTCCGACAGCTTGTAGCCGTGCCGCTGCAACGCGTGTTCGATCGCGTCTCTCTCGGCCTTGCCGCGGATTTCCGCCAGCGTCACGGCAGGTCCGTTCGCCGATTCCGGCAGGCCGAGATCGCTTGCCGTGATGAAGCGCCCCTCGCTCATCACGACCGCGCGGCGCACGCAGTTGATCAGCTCGCGCACATTGCCCGGCCACGGATAGTTCGCCATCGCGACGATCGCGTCGCTCGACAGCCCGCGCAGCTTGCGTGCGCCGTCCTGCCTGTACATGCTGAGCGCATAGTTGGCGAGCAGCTTGATGTCGCCGCCGCGCTCGCGCAACGGCGGCTCGACGAGCCGCAGCACGCATAGACGGTGATACAGGTCGGAGCGGAAGCGGCCGTCTTCGACGCCCTTGTCCAGATCGACGTGGGTCGCAGAAATGACGCGCACGTCGACCTTGATGGGGCCGCTGCCGCCCAGCCGCTCGATGGTGCCTTCCTGCAGGAAGCGCAACAGCACCGCCTGGCATTCATGCGGCATATCGCCGATCTCGTCGAGAAAGAGCGTGCCTCCGTTGGCGCTTTCGATCCGGCCGAGCTTGCGTTGCAGCGCACCGGTAAAGGCGCCGCGCTCGTGGCCGAACAATTCGGCCTGCAGAAGGCTCGGCGGAATGGCCGCGCAATTGATCGCGACGAATGCCTGGGCGGCGCGCGGCGAGCGGTCGTGAATCGCACGGGCGGTCAGTTCCTTGCCGGTGCCCGATTCGCCGGCGATGAACACAGGCGCTTCCGTCACCCCGCATTTGTCGATCCGACGGTACAGCTGCTGCATCGCCTCGCAGTGCCCGACCATGCCGTGCCTCCCGAGGGACGGCTCCGGCGCCACCTGTGCATGCCGCAGGCTCGACAGCCCGTGCGCGTGACCTAGCGCGAACACGAGCCGGTCGTTCAAGCACGGCCGTGTCACGAAATCGAAGCAGTAGTCGAGAATGAAGCGGCTCACCAGTTCGTCGTCCGCTTGCCCTGGGGCGATTTGCGCGACCCAGTTGGTTTCGACGCGCCGCATGCACGAGGCCAGCGCCGACAGATGCTGCGAGGTGCAATTGCCGGGTAACTCGACGAGCCCCACCTTGATATTGCCGCGCTCGATCATGCGCTCGGCGATGGCGGTGCTTTTGGCGTGCACCGCTTGCCAGCCCGAAGCCGCAAGAAAGCTGGCGAGCTTTTGATCGGGCGAGTTCGACACATGCAGAACGGTGCGTTCCGTGTCGCCAGGTATGCAGGTCGTAGTCATGTTGTACCCCCGGTTCGATGCTGCTCTCTCGATTGCTCTTCAATGCATTGGACGGTCCGGCAAGCGGTGCCGGACCCCGGTCAACTGAGCCAGCCGGTCCGGCTGTACGGACTCGAGCATGGTTTTTGCAGCCGCGTTCGAACTCTGTTGCGGCAGCCCGGCGGTCACGCATTCACGGTAGCGGCAATCGCGGGGGCATGGAGCGGCGGCGGAAGCCACCGGTTGCTACACATGGGACAGAAAGCGGAAACGGCGCGTAACGCCGTTTCCGCCAAACGAATTCATCCCCGAATTACAGTCACCGTTTATACCTCGTTAGCCTGATTTACGGCGCTCTATGTGGCGCATTGCTTAACGATAAGCGAAAGCTCTTTAGAACGCCATACAAACAAATCTGGATTCAGAAACGATTTCGGTGTGACGTGCTATCTGGCTTTGCCCTTCATAAATAGCCGGTCAATGCCCGTGGCGCGCGGTGTCGCGCACAGCAATGCAAGCGGCTGCGGGCCACTCGTGTGACGGAGACGACGCCTTCAGACCATCGTGTCTCACGTATGCGACAAATCGGGCGGCTTGCCTCGCGGACTGTTTCGCTTGCCGGACATCGGAACATTTGACCGGATCGCTCGGCAAAGCGTTGCCAGAAGCGGCACACCAAGGTTCATCCGGCCGGAAAACGCGAGCCGTTTATTTCCGATGCGCGAGCGCGTCTGCGCAAAGCGTGTCATGTACGAATCATCGCGTGACGCGAAGTACCGTCCGGCAGGGTGCGTTAGATCGCACATCGCCGTCCGGCAACGGTTTGGGCGTGGGTGGCATAGCCATTGCGATAAGGGATTCGCAAACGAAATACATTGCAGTCGGGGAGCCGGAAGCGCGGGGACGCAGCAGGTAAAAATAGCCGACCGCAATCACAGACTTCGTAGGCGCGGCCGGGGAAGCCAAGGCGTTTTACGAGGGTGCGGCGGGGCCACTGGGAAACGGACATCCAACAAGACGGCACGAACGATCGATACGGGGTATCGGCCCTTCGTGACCGGGATGACGTGAAGCGATGACCCCGCCACTTTTTCCGTCCGGTTGGACGGACTTGGGGCGGCGTGATCCGGTCGGGCCATATGCGATGCAGCTGACACGGCCCATTGCGCCGCGCTACGGGGCAGCTATGGGACATGCATGCGCGCAGGATTCCGAACGGGATGGGCGTTCGATTCCGATTGGGCGAACTGTTCCGGTGATGAGGCAGCGCGACGGAGGCCAAGCCGTACAAAGCGGCAATAACGACAGGCAGCGTGCTCGCTCGCGTTGTTCACCAGCGCGAGGAACACGAAACAGGGAAGGGGCAGCGCACGGCCAGGACCAGCCGGCGCGAAGAGGCGGGGAGAAATGACCAGAGCCTCCATAGAGAGGCGCACGTTACGAGGAAAGCCAGGTGCCGTGTCTGCGCGTTTGTGCAGACACGGCCCGCCTGGAACCGATCTTGGGAAGGCCTACCATTCGGGGGATGTCATGGATGAGAACAGCAAACTGGCCGTATCGCGGCCGGAGCGCCGCATCACGGATCGCGGCGCCGATCTTCGCGGTAGCGATCGCTCTTATCAGCGTCGTTTTGCGCCGCCGCGTGCGCTATTCGCCGGGCCGTCGGCAGACTTGCTGACGCTCGTGATCGCTGAAGCGATGAAGCGCAAGGTTCAGCCAGAGCTTCAGCGCGAAGCGTTGCGCGACGCGATGTACGAGATACCGGCTTCGGCCGGACGGGGCCGCGATCGCGACCCCGACGTTCGCCGGCCCGATCCCGACGAGTACACCTGACACACAGCTATCTGCCCGGCTCCGGTGTCGGCGCCGCCGTGATCGCGCGAGGCTGCAACGGCTCTCGCCCGATCGTCAGCGTAAGCGTGGCCGCCGGCGTCGATGCTGACCCGCGCCGTCTCCGGCTCGCTCAGGGCGAGTGCATCGTCGAGCTGGCGCGGGTGCTCACGGCGTGGTCAGCGAAATGGGTTCAAGCCAGCGGAGAGTCCACATGATCGACATCCTTCTGATTTCGTCCTGCGCGGAACGCGCGTCGCTTATCTGCGCGCACCTCGAAGACAGTGGCATTGCGTATCGGTTGCGCACCGTGCACGGCACGGCGAGGCAACTGCGCGTGTACGCCACAGCGATCAGAAATACCGACGTGCTGATCGTCGACGATATCGATCTGGTCGCGCGCGATCTGGTGGGCATCGAGGAGGCGCTGGCCTGCACGCCGAATCTGTATTGCATGCTGGTGACGCCGGCGCCGTCGGCCGCGTTGCTGACGGCGGCGGCGCGCATCGGCGTGCGGCACGTCACGTCGTTGCCGCTCGACCAAGGTGGCATTCCCGATGCGCTCGACCCTGTCGACGCGAAGAACAGCGCGGGCGCGCGCCGCCTTGGCCGCGTCGTGTCGCTCGCGTCGTGCAAGGGTGGCAGCGGCGCCACGCTGATCGCGGTGAATCTCGCGTACACGCTCGCCGCGCTGCGCGGCAAACGTGTGCTGCTGCTCGACCTGAATCAGCAATTCGCCGATATCAGCCTGCTGGTGGCGGACAAGCCGCCGCCCGTGACGCTCGCCGAAGTATGCGCGCAGATCGACCGGCTGGATCCCGCCTTCCTCGAAACGTGCGTGATGCACGTGCATGCGGATCTCGACGTGCTGGCGGGCGCCGGCGATCCGCTCAGGGCCGCTGAAATGCGGCCGGCACAATTGAAGAGGATTCTCGCGCTGGTGTGCGAGCAGTACGACGCTGTGCTGATCGACATCGGACAAAGCATCAATCCGCTCGCGGTCCAGGCGCTCGACCACAGCGATTCAATCTGCATGGTCGTGCGGCAAGACACGCCTTACCTGTACGCAGGGCGGCGCATGCTCGACATTTTCAAAGGGCTCGGCTACCCGGCCAGCAAGGTACGGGTGGTGGTGAATCAATACGACAAGAACGCGCGGGTCAACCTGCCGACGTTAGAGGAAGCCCTCGGTGCGAAAATAGCGCATCAACTGCCGCGCGACGAAATGCACGTGAACGAGGCGCTCGAACTCGGTGTGCCGCTTGTCACGTCGGCTAGGGACAGCACGCTGGCGCAAGGCATCGGCCTGCTGACCGACATGCTGTGGCCGGCCATCGCCGAGTCGCGCAAGGGGGACCTGGCCGCCTGTTCTCGACGCAGCCGAATCTGCCGCCGCAGTTGAAGACGGGGCATTGACCCGTCTTGGGATAGAGATTGACGAAAAAACAGCTGACCCATTACTCTATCCACACGGTTAACGGACAGACCGAAGACCGCCAGAATCTCTTGAGGGAGCCTCATGAGCACCGCATCACCACAAAAGCGTTACGACGCAGTCATTTTCATTGGCCGCTTCCAACCTCCGCACCGCGGACACCTGGATGTCCTGCGCCGCGCCTTGGCGCTGGCAAAAAAAGTCTGCATCCTGATAGGATCAACAGACAAACCTCGCACGATCAAAGACCCGTTCTCATTCGAAGAACGTCGCGAAATGCTGGCGTCCATGCTGAGCGCACAAGACCGCGAGCGCGTCACCGTCACTGCAGTACAAGATTCAACGTACAACGACGGCGACTGGCTTCGCTGGACCCAGGATGCGGTAGCAGCGGAACTCGGCGAGATCGCGGGCAAAAAAATCGCGCTGATAGGCCACGAAAAAGACGCATCTTCGTACTACCTGCGCATGTTCCCGCAGTGGGAGCTGATCGACGTGGAAGCGACGGAGGACATCTCCGCCACAGAAATCCGCGAGCAATTATTCGCCGAACGCAGCAACAGTTTTGTGCAATGGGCCGTGCCCGCGCCAGTCTTTGCGTGGCTCGAACAATTCCGCAAGCGGCCCGAATTCGCGCAACTGAAATCCGAAGCTGAATTCATCGCCGGTTATAAGAAGGCCTGGGCCGCCGCGCCCTATCCGGTGACCTTCGTGACGGTCGACGCGTTAGTCGTCCATTCCGGCCACATTCTGCTGGTGCGACGCCGCAGTGAACCCGGGCGCGGCTTGTGGGCACTGCCGGGAGGCTTCGTCAATCAGGACGAGCGGCTCGAAACCGCCTGCATTCGCGAGTTGCGCGAGGAAACCGGGCTGAAACTGCCCGAACCCGTCATGCGCGGTTCGCTGAAGGATCGTCAGGTGTTCGATCATCCGCATCGTTCGCTGCGCGGACGTACTATTACACATGCGTTTCTGTTTCACTTTCCGCTCGGCGAATTGCCGCGCGTGAAGGGGAGCGACGACGCCGACAAGGCGCAGTGGATTCCGTTAAACGTCCTGGCCACCATGCGCAACGTGATGTTCGAGGATCACTTCGATATCGCTCATCACTTTCTGAGCAAGCTTTGATCGACCCTTTCCGCCGGGATAGACCTGGCGGCAACTCAACGGTCTAGAGGAGTTCTAGCCATGCAAAACGATATCAACGGTCTCAACGATATTGCCTCGATCCTGTCCAATCTGATCCTCAACACGGATTCGTACAAGGCGTCGCATTATCTGCAATATCCGCCCGGCGCATCGGCGATGTTCTCGTATATCGAGTCGCGCGGCGGACGCTATGACCGCACGCTGTTCTTCGGCTTGCAGATGCTGATCAAGGAGTATCTGTGCCGGCCTGTCACTCCGGCGATGATCGATCAGGCGAAAGCATTTTTCGCGGGCCACGGCGAACCATTTAACGAAGCCGGCTGGCGTTATATCGTCGAGCGCCATGGCGGTTACATGCCGGTGCGGATCCGCGCGGTGCAGGAAGGATCGGTAGTGCCGACGCACAACGTGCTGGTAACGGTCGAATGCGACGACCCGCAGGTATTCTGGCTAGCCTCGTATCTGGAGACGATGCTGATGCGCGTGTGGTATCCGATTACGGTTGCCACGCAGAGCTGGCATTTGCGCAAGACTATCCGCGGCTATCTCGAGAAGAGCAGCGACGACCTCACGCAACTGCCGTTCAAGCTGCACGACTTCGGCTCGCGCGGCGTGTCGAGCGCGGAGTCGGCAGCGATCGGCGGCTCGGCGCATCTCGTCAGTTTCATGGGTTCGGATACGGTGCTCGGCGTGGTGGCGGCAAACCACTACTACAACGAAACGATGGCGGCGTTTTCGGTGCCGGCGGCCGAGCACAGCACGATCACGTCTTGGGGCCGCGAGCGCGAGACCGATGCGTTTCGCAACATGATTGCGCAGTTCGGCAAGCCGGGGGCGATTGTTTCGGTGGTGTCCGATTCATACGACCTGTTCGCCGCGCTCGAAGTGTGGGGCACGGAACTGAAGCAGGCGGTGCTCGATTCGGGCGGCACGCTGGTGATCCGTCCCGACTCAGGGGATCCGCTGACGATTGTGCTGCAGACCCTGCGGGCGCTTGAGGCGTCGTTTGGTTCGAAGGTGAACAGCAAGGGTCGCCGTGTGCTCAACAACGTGAGGGTGATTCAGGGCGACGGCGTGAATCCGGATTCGATTGAAGCCATCCTTGCCGCGATGGATGATGCCGGCTACGCGGCTGATAACATTGTGTTCGGCATGGGGGGAGCGCTGTTGCAGCAGATCAATCGCGATACGCAACGGTTCGCGATGAAGTGCTCGGCCATCAAGCTGGGTAATGAGTGGTACGACGTGTGGAAGGACCCTGTTACAGATGCTGGGAAGCGGTCGATGAAGGGGCGGCTCACTCTGCTGCGGAACCGTCACACCGGTGAGTATCGGACTACGACGCTGCCGGTCGCATGGGATGATCACACTGTTGAAGGTGATTGGGATGAGGCGTTTGTTACCGTGTTTGATTCCGGCAAGTTGCTGGTGGATGTTGCTTTCAGCGACGTGAGGGCCCGGGCTCACGCTGGTGAGGGTTGAGACTTGATTTTGCCTTTGGCGGCGGCATTGTTGGTGTGCCTGCGGCGTTGCCCCCAAAGGCAAAAAATCTAAACCCCTAAATCCCAAATCAGAACGCCAGAAGCAAAAATCCCAACCCGGCACTCAGTCCCCTCGCGCAAGCGGGCATCTTCTCCAGGAATATCGAACCTTACCCCCGCGATATTCGCGCGAACATATCGCTCGCCGCGCCGCAGTTCGACGGCCTCGACCACACCGGAATAAGCCCCATCGGGCGAGATAACAACCGCGTGAGAAAAGACCCGCCACATCACCCGCTGTCCGGCAGCAAACCCGCGATCGCCAGTCTCGAGCACCAAGCCATTGCTGATCTCAACCCGCCCCGGCGCCGTCACCACGCCTTCGCCCACATTGTGCAAACCAAGCAATTCGGCGACTCGCATCGAAGCCGGCCGCTCAAAAACCGAATCGATAAAACCCGCCTGCAGCACGCGTCCCTGTTCAACCACCAGCACCTCATCCGCCAGCAGCGCAGCCTCATCGGGATCATGCGTGACGATAATGGTCACTGCCGCTATCTCGCGCTGCAAGCGTCGCAACGACTGCTGCAAACGCCGCCGCCGCGGCGTATCGAGCGCGGCGAACGGTTCGTCGAACAGCAGCAATTCGCTGTGACGCGTCAGCGCCCGCGCGAGCGCCACCCGCTGCCGCTGGCCGAACGACAATTGATGCGGCAGGCGCGCAACCAGGTGCGTGAGGCCCAGATGGTCGAGCCAGTAACGCGCGCTGGCCATGTCGGCGTCGACGGGAAACGCCAGCTGCTGCGCCACCGTCATGTGTGGAAACAAGCCGTAGTCCTGAGGCATGTAGCCGATCTGGCGACGCTCGGGCGGCAGCGTGCTCAAATCGGTCGCACCGAGTTGCACGGAGCTCGACGCGTTGGATTCGAGTCCGGCAATCAGACGCAATGCGAGCGATTTGCCGGAGCCTGATGGCCCGATGATCGCAAGGCGCCGGGTGGCGGGCGCCCACGCTATGTCGAGAGCGAATGCGCCTAAATGCCGTCGCAAGTGAAAGGCGAGGCGCAGATCGGGTGTCTCGGCACGGCTCGCGGCGAGATCCGCGCGGGGTTCCAAAGTGTCGTCGCCGTTTTCGGTTTGCTCAATCGCGGCGGCGTATCTGCCGCTGTAAATCGATAGCGCCGCGCAGACGATTGCAATCGCGAGCGTCGGCAGCAGCAAGGGCATCATCGCCGGCAAGCCCTGGCCGCCGAATACCACATAGGTGTACACCGGCAGCGAATACGGGTGATAGGCCACCATCACGGTCGCGCCGAATTCGCCGAACGCACGCAGCCATGCGAGCGCGAGTCCCGCGCGGATCGCCGGCCACGCTACCGGCAGCATGACCCGGAAGAAGCGGCTGCCGGCATGATGGCCGAGCGTCGCGGCGACGTCGTCGAATACCGGGTCGACAGCCGCGAACGCCGATTTCGCGGCGATGATGAGAAACGGTGCAGCCACGAAAATTTCCGCGAGCACGATACCGGCGAACGAATCTGTCAGCACGCCGCCTGTGAAGCGGCCGACCCAGCTGTACGGTCCGACCAGAAACAGCAGCAGCACGCCGCTCGTGAGCGGAGGCAGCGCGAGCGGCAACTGCACGATGAAGCCGAGCAGCGCCACCTTGCGCGACTTCGAACGCGCCAGAAAATAGCCGAGCGGCACGCCGCCCAGCAGAATCGCGAGCGCCGCCGCACTTGCGCTCGCTGCCGAGACGCCGAGCGCCGACCACGTCGCGCGCCAGTCGACATTCGCCCAATCAGCGGCGCCGAGCTGCGGCACGCTCGCGATAAACGGCGCGCACAGGTAGACGGCAAGGAGCGCCGCCAGCCACAGCAGCGGTTGCGCGGCGGTATGTTTCACCGCGTTACTGCGCCGCGTCGATCACGGCCTGCACCGAAGGCGGCAGCGCTTGCACGTTGCCGCTCACGGTGGGTTTGACGACGTCTACGCCGTGTTGCTTCAACAACGCGCGACCCTGCGCGCTCAGCAGAAAGTCGACGAAGCTGCTCGCGCCGGCGTGGTTCGGCGCATCGCTGAGAATCGTCAGTGTGTAGCTGGCCTTCGCCTGTAATTCCGGCGCCGGGCGGATCGCCGGAATCTTCAGGTCGGAGGTCTCGGTCGAGTAGAAGAAGCCGGCGTCGAGCTGACCGGATTGCAGGCGGCCAACCAGGGTTTCCTCGGGCAGGACCTGCGCGGGATTTTCCGCCGCGCCGAGCGTCTTCTCGACGAGGTCGGGTTGATGGTAGAGCTCAGCCGCTTTGGTCATCATCTCGACGGTGAACGCGCCTTTCGGATCGAGCTTTGGATCGGTGCGGCCGATGCGGATGCCCGGTTCCTGCAATACCTGATCCCAGCGCTTGCTCTTGAAATCCGCGGCGAATCTGCTTCGCGGGTTATAGCCGATCATCAACGGCGATTCGGCGAAGTTCACATACCACGTGACGTGATCGCCGTTCGCTTCACCCATCAGGCTGCCGTTCACCTTCGGGCTCGCGCTGATGAATACGTCGCCGCGCCGCAGCTTGCCCTTGATCTCGTTGGCGATCTTGTTGGAGCCCGCCGCATAGCCGCGGAATTGCTGGCCGGTGGCTTTCTCGAACGCCGGGCCGACGCTGCGCTCCATCAGATTGACGAGCGAACCGGCGTACAGCACGTTGACCGTGTTGTCTTGCGCGACGGCGGGCGCCGCCGTCACCACTCCAGCCATAACCACGATAGATGCGAACAGCTTGCGGATCATGCGATAACCCCGACTCGTTATTAAGAGCGCTATATTACCGTCGTCACATTGCGTGAAGGCAGGACGAGACGCGCATCTGATCGCCCGGGCGTGCGTGCACGTGAAGCTGCGCGCGCGTTTTCCCGCCTGGCTGTTTCGGGAGCGGGCAACCTGCAACAGAGAAAAATGAGCCATCCCAACACCGAATTGATCGAGCGTTTTTACACTGCGTTCCAACAGCGCGACGCCGAAGCCATGGCCGCCTGTTATGCCGACGACGTGGTTTTCAGCGATCCTGCGTTTGGCGAGCTGCGCGGTGAAGAAGCGCGCGATATGTGGCGCATGCTGATTTCTCGCGCGCAGGATTTTTCTCTGGCCTTCGACGGCGTTCAAGCGGAAGGGCATGATGGCCGCGCTCACTGGGTGGCCCGCTACACGTTCAGCCAGACGGGCCGGATGGTGGTCAACCGGATCGACGCCCGTTTCGTGTTTCGCGACGGCCGCATCGTCGAGCATCGCGACAGTTTCGACCTGTGGCGCTGGGCGCGTCAGGCGCTGGGCGTCAAAGGCGCGGTGCTCGGCTGGACGCCGTTCGTGCAACGCGCGATCAGGGCGCAGGCGAAAAAAGGCCTCGATCTCTATCGACGCAGGCAACGCCGGGCGTGAGCGGCGAGCGCCCGGTCTCGCGCTTGCCTTGATCCGGCCGGATGATGCAGTATTTCGTCATGCCGACGAATGGGGAATGCTATGCCTGTAGTGGATACAGCCTGGGAACACTGGCTGAGTACCAATGTGGACCGCGGATGCAGCATGGAGTCGATGATCGATTCAATGGTGCAGGCCGGTTTCGCAACCGATGCCGCGCGCGCGGCGGTGCACAATGCCTTTGGCACGACCCCTGCTGACGTGGCCAGCCTGGTTCACGGGGCGACTGAGGCGGCGTTGACGCCAGCCGTGCCACACACGTACCAGTACGACGAAACGCCCGTCGCGAGCGGCAATCTGATCCACGCGTACGATCGCGACGTCAGGGTGCTGATGCGCTGCGAACGGCCCCAACTGATCGTGTTTGCCGACGTGCTCTCGGCTGGCGAGTGCGGCGAGCTGATCGAACGCTCGCGGCACCGGCTCAAACGCTCGACCATCGTCAATCCCGAGACCGGCAAGGAAGACGTGATTCGCAATCGCACCAGCGAAGGCATCTGGTTTCAGCGCGGCGAAGATGCGTTCATCGAGCAGATGGACCGGCGCATCTCGAGTCTGATGAACTGGCCGGTCGAAAACGGCGAGGGGCTGCAGATTCTGCATTACGGCACTAGCGGTGAATATCGGCCGCATTTCGATTATTTTCCGCCGGATCAGCCGGGTAGTGCTGTGCATACCGCTCAAGGGGGCCAGCGTGTGGCTACGCTGATTGTCTATTTGAACGATGTCGCTGACGGCGGGGAGACGATTTTTCCCGAGGCGGGTATGTCAGTCGCGGCCAGGCAGGGCGGAGCGGTGTATTTCCGGTATATGAATGGGCAGCGGCAGCTCGATCCGTTGACCTTGCATGGGGGCGCGCCGGTGCTCGGCGGTGATAAGTGGATTATGACCAAGTGGATGCGGGAGAGGGCTTACGGTTGAGGCGCCCGCTCGAGCGTCGCGCGTGGCATGTCCTTCGCCCATGCTGTCTCCTGCGACAAAAACGTGTAAATCATCTCGATGTCGAGGTCGTCCTTGTTGCTCGATATCGTCAGGTCGTTTGCTTGCATCGCAAGTCTCCGCTTGTTCCGCTAACGTCAATCAAAAGGAGGCGACAGCGTTCGCACCGCTGCCGCTTCTTGTCATCCTCTTGCCAGCTTCTTGCCAGCTTCTTGCCAGCTTCGCCGTCAGCCTTTCACAGGATCTTCGGCGCCGCGCGACCCGCCGCCGATGCTGTGGCCGGCGTCGTGCGCCAAACCCATGTAGCCGACCACCGATGTCAGTGTCAGCACCCCGGCAAACAGAAACGCGAGACGGAAGTCGTCGAGCGTGAATACGCGGCCGGTCGTCTCGCCATTGAAGAACGCAGCCGCACGCAGCGACACGGCGCCGAAGGCGATGCCCAAGCCGATCATCATCTGCGCCGCCGCGCTCCATAGCGTGCTGGCCGCGCTCATCTGCGGCTGGGCGACGTCGGCGTAGGCAAGGGTGGCCAGCGTCGAGAATTGCATGGAGCGCGCCACGCCGTAAACGAAGACGACCAACAGCACCAGCGCGAGCGGCACATTCGGCGTCAACAGGCCGCACGCGATGATGAACACGCCGGCCACCGTCACGTCGACGATCGACACCATCCGGAAGCCGTAGCGCTGCAAGATGCGCGTGGTCAGCGCCTTCATGCCGAGGTTGCCGAGCGCGCTCGCGAGCAGCAGCAAGCCCGATTTGAATGCGGACAAGCCAAAGCCGACCTGGAACAGCAGCGGCATCAGATACGGCACCGCGCCTATGCCGATGCGCGTCAGCGAACCCGTTACCACTGTCACCGAAAAGGTCGGGATCTTCAGCGTCGATACGTCGATCAGCGGATGCGGATGCCACTTTGCATGCTGGAACGCCACCATGCCAACCAGCAATCCGCCGATGATGAATGCCGCGGCAATCCACGGATTCTCGCCAGGCTGGCTGGCCAGTTCGGCGCCGTACAGAATCGCGGTCAGCGTCGCGCCGCTCAGCAGCAGGCCGGCCACGTCGAGCGGCTTGCGTTCGCTGCCGCGCAGGTTCGGCACGAGCACGATCGCGATGGCCATCACCGCCAGTCCGAACGGCACGTTGAGCAGAAAGATCCAGCGCCACGACGCATAGGTCGTGATGAAGCCGCCGATCGGCGGTCCGACCACCGGCGCGGCAATCGCCGGCCAGGTGATGGTCGAGATCGCCTGCATCATGCGGCTCTTCTCGGTGCTGCGGACCACGATCAGACGGCCCACCGGCACCATCATCGCCCCGCCGATGCCTTGCAGGAGCCGTGCGGCGGTGAACTCGGTCACGTTCTGCGACAAACCGCACAACACCGAAGCCACCGTGAAAACGCCGATTGCGCTGAAAAACACCGTGCGCGAGCCGCAGCGGTCGGCGACCCAGCCGCTCGCCGGTATGAAAATCGCCAGCGCCAGCATGTAAGCCGTCATGCCGAGGCTCAGGCTGTTCGGGCCGACGCCGAACGAGTGCGCCATCTGCGGCAACGCGGTGGCGATCACCGTGGTGTCGAGGTACTCCATGAAGAAGGTGGCCGCCACGATATAGGGCAGCCAGCCGACGTGCGAATTGCGTGCGCTGCCGCCGGTCATTGCACCTGCCTCATCGCACCGCGCGTGAATTCGACGCCGCCACCACCTTGGCGGCGCATACCGCGAGATTGTCTTGACTTCATGTTCTTGCGACTACCTTTCGAAAACGTGTTTCCGGCATCCCCGGCAGGTGGGCGAGCGACGGGATCGCGGCCCGTGCCGACGTGTCAGTGACGTGTCAGTGACGTAGCCGCCAGCCCTGAATCCTAACGCAATAACCTGCACGACACCGCCTGAGAGGGCCGTAACAGTGGCGTAACTCAAGCCGGCGGCCGACGCGCGCAGGCGCGCCGGAAACACTGCGAGGTCGTCGCGCCGATCAGTCCTTCGCCGCGTACTCGCGATCGAGCCTGTCGTACAGCGGCTTGTTGACGAGCCGCTGGCGTTCGCCGAACGGCGCGACCAGCGTGGCGTCTTCGTCGAGGCGGCCGTTGCTCCTGAGCGTGCCGAGCGCGCGTTGCATGCCGAGCACCGCGCCTTGCAGCGCCGCGTTCGCGTACAGCACGATGCCGTAGCCGAGTTTCGCGAGCGCTTCGCGCGATTGCACCGGCGTCTTGCCGCCGATCACGATGTTGATCAGTTGCGGCTTGTCGAACAGCGCCGGCAGACGTTCGATGTCGGCGAGCGATTCAGTCGCTTCGATAAACAGAATGTCCGCGCCGGCCTCGATGAAACGATGGCCGCGCTCGATAGCGTCTTCGATGCCGTGCACCGCGGCCGAGTCGGTGCGCGCCATGATTTGCAGATTGCCGTCTTCGCGGGCGTCGACGGCCGCGCGAATCTTGCCGACCATTTCGCTCGTGCTGACCACTTCCTTGCCGGCGAAGTGGCCGCATTTCTTCGGCATGATCTGGTCTTCGAACTGGATCACGTCGGCGCCGCTGCGCTCGAGCACGCGCACGGTCTGGCGCACGTTCAGCGCGTTGCCGAAGCCGGTGTCCGCATCGACGATCAGCGGCAGCGCGACCGCGTCGCGAATCCGTGCCGTGTGTTCGGCGACTTCGGCCAGGCCGATGAAACCGAGGTCGGGCAACCCGAGCGACATGTTGGTGACGCCGGCGCCCGTGATGTAGAGCGCTTCGAAGCCGGCGTCTTCGATCACGCGCGCGCTCATCGCGTTGAAGGCGCCGGGCACGAGCAGGCCCTGGCGTTCGTTGACTTTGGCGCGGAAGGCGGCGCGGCGGGTGGCGGAAGAAGTGCTCATGACAGTTTGTCTCCGGATCATCTGAAGTGGGATAGAAAGGCCAGCATGGCGCGCAGGAAGCATGCCAGTCGCGGGTGCGCAGATTTGCGTCGAACAATCAGTAGGTTAGGCGGTAGGGCGTGGCACGGTGGTTCATGGCAGAATGGCCGGCGTGTTCCATGAAACGTTTCATGGAACGTTTCAGCTACGAATGGAGTGTCGCGGTGTCCACTTTCACGCCGTCCCTTGCCAACCCGAATCCGGGCCGCCCCGGCGTTGCTCTCGTCAGTATCAGCCGCCTGCAGACGTTGTGCGAAACGGTTGCGCCGCGCTACGCCGGGCGCGCCAGGTTTTTCCCGGTCCGCGAAGGCTACGGCGCAGCCGTCACCGCGTTGCAGGCTTATGTCGATGCCGGCGCGGTGGACGTCGTCCTCGCGGCCGGATCGAACGGCGCCTACCTGCGCGATAACCTGAGCGTGCCGGTCGTGATGGTCAAGGTGAACGGCTTCGACGTGCTGAGCGCGATCACCCGCGCCACCACCACATGGCCCGGCGCGCAGATCGGCCTCGTGCTGCATGAAACGATCTCGCACGAACTCGCCGACCTCGGCGCGTGGCTGAATGTCGGTCTGCGGCAGCGCGCGTACCGTTCGGTCGACGAAGTGCGGCTCGCCGTCGACAACCTGGCCGCCGCAGGTTGCAGCGTCATCATCGGTCCGGGCATGGCATGCGATTTCGCCCAGCAAGCCGGCCTGGAGAGCGTCTTTCTGTACTCGCTCGGGGCGGTTGAAGAAGCGTTCGAGCGCTCGGTCGAACTGGCGCGCGTGAGCCGTCAGAAGGAATCGAAGCGCGTGCGTCTGAACACGATCGTCGCTCACCTGCGCGACGGCGTCGCCGCCTTCGACGACGCCGGTCAGCTCGAAGCCGTCAATCCGGCGATGCTCGATCTGCTCGGCCTCGACCGCGAACAGGACGTGCCCGCGCAACTGGCGCGCGCCGTCGGACCGCTGCTGCGCGAGACGCTCGAGCACGACGCGCCGGTCGAAGAACGGATCGAGCAGATCGGCGGCCGTGCGCTGATCGTCAACTGCGTGCCGATCGTCGAGCAAGGTTTGCGTTCCGGTTCGGTGGTGACGGTGCAGGATGCGCTGATCGCGCAGCGGATCGACCGCTCGCTGCGCACCAGCCAGCGGCCGAAGCAACTGGTCGCGCGGCGCAGTCTGGACGATCTGGTCGGCGGCTCGGCGGCGCTCGAGCGGGTGCGGCGGCTCGCGCGCGCGGGCGCCGCGCACGACGCGACCGTATTGTTGAGCGGCGAAAGCGGCACCGGCAAGGAACTGGTCGCGCAGGGCATCCACAACGCCAGCCGGCGGCGCGGCAATCCGTTTGTCGCGTTCAATTGCGCGGCGCTGCCCGAAGGGCTGATCGAGAGCGAACTGTTCGGCCACGAGGAGGGCGCGTTCACCGGCGCGCGGCGCGGCGGCAAGCCGGGCCTCTTCGAGATCGCCCACACCGGGACGATTTTCCTCGACGAGATCGGCGAGATGCCGGCGGCGCTGCAAAGCCGTCTGCTGCGCGTGTTGCAGGAACGTGAAGTGATGAAACTCGGCTCGGGGCGCGCGACGCCGATTGACGTGCGGGTGATCGCCGCCACTCACCGCGATCTGCATGCACTGGTCGAACAGGGTGTGTTCCGCGCGGATTTGTATTTTCGTCTGAACCTGCTTCAGATAGAATTGCCGCCGCTGTGCGAACGACGCGGCGACGTCGCTCAACTGGCGCGGCACTTGTTAAGCCGCAGCGCGCTCCAATACGGGCTGCCGGATGCGGCGCTCGAGCGTGTGCTGGCGTTCCTCACGCCGTTGTTCGAGCACTATGCGTGGCCCGGCAACGTCCGGGAGCTGGAGAACCTGCTGGCGCGCGCCGCGATCTACCTGAGCGATCCGGCCGGCGAGGCCTGGCAGGATCGGCAAGCGGTGTTTCCTGAATTCGGGCGGATGAAGCAGGCCGCGGCGCCAGCCTCGGCGCCCCATCTCGCTGATGATGCTCCGGCCCGCAGCACCCCGACCCGCGAGGACGCCATGCGCGCTCTTGAAGAGGCTGGCGGCAACCGAGCCGCGGCGAGCCGGGCGCTGGGAATCGGCCGCACGACCCTTTGGCGGCTTATGAAAGACTGATCCGGCGCGATAGCTGTCGGCGGGTCGATAAATAGCGTAAAACTATTGCTATGATTAACACAATCCGCTTTACCTATTAAGCGACGTCTGACATACTGACTCCACTTTCCAACCACTCAGCAAAGAGGACTCAGCAAATGCCGATCATCAACAGTCAAGTCAAACCGTTCAAGGCACAGGCTTATCACAACGGCGATTTCGTGACCGTCACTGAAGAAAGCCTGAAGGGCAAGTGGTCGGTATTCGTTTTCTACCCGGCTGACTTCACGTTTGTTTGCCCGACCGAACTGGGCGACCTGGCCGATCGTTACGCCGAATTCCAGAAGCTCGGCGTCGAAATCTACAGCGTGTCGACCGATACGCACTTCACGCACAAGGCATGGCACGACACGTCGGACACGATCCAGAAGATCAAGTACCCGATGCTGGCTGACCCGACGCTGGCAATTTCGCGCAACTTCGACGTGCTGATCGAAGAAGAAGGTCTGGCGCTGCGCGGCACGTTCGTGATCAACCCGGAAGGCGAGATCAAGCTGTGCGAAATCCACGACAACGGTATCGGCCGTGACGCCGGCGAACTGCTGCGCAAGGTGCAAGCTGCACAATACATCGCGGCTCATCCGGGTGAAGTTTGCCCCGCCAAGTGGACGCCGGGCGCTGAAACGCTGACCCCGTCGCTCGACCTGATCGGCAAGATCTAAGGTCCAGGTCCCACCGCAGTAAGCGCCGCGCTGCGGCGCATCTCCGTGCGGATCGCTTCATGGAGCGGTCCGCGCGTCCCCGGGCTGCACGCTTCCTATCCGGATGTGTGCGGCGCCCGGGACCCAACACCCCTCGTCACGGAATCGAATAGCCATGCTTGACGCCAATCTCAAGACTCAGTTGAAAACGTACCTCGAAAAGGTTAGCAGGCCTATCGAGATCGTCGCCTCGCTCGACGACAGCGCGAAATCGCAGGAGCTGCTGGCATTGCTGAACGATATCGCTTCGCTGTCAGAGCGTGTTTCCGTGATCGAGCGTCGCGGCGACGACGAACGCAAGCCGTCGTTTTCGATCGGCGAGCCGGGCAAGGATGCGGGCATCCGTTTCGCCGGCATTCCGATGGGGCATGAATTCACGTCGCTCGTCCTCGCGCTTTTGCAGGTCGGCGGCCATCCGGTCAAACTCGACGATGCGGTGATCGAACAGATCCGCAACCTCGACGGCGACTATCGATTCGAAACGTATTTTTCGCTGTCGTGCCAGAACTGCCCGGAAGTCGTGCAGGCGCTGAACGTGATGGCGCTGATCAACCCGCGCATCCGCCACGTGGCGATCGACGGCGCGCTGTTCCAGAACGAAGTCGAAGCGCGCCAGATCATGGCGGTACCGACTATGTTCATGAATGGCGAAGTGTTCGGCCAGGGCCGCAGCGGCGTGAAGGAAATCCTCGCGAAGCTCGATACCAACGCCGGTGCGCGTGCGGCGAAGGAGCTGGAAAAGAAGCCGGTGTTCGATACGCTGATCGTCGGCGGCGGTCCCGCGGGTGCGGCGGCCGCGATTTACTCGGCGCGTAAGGGCATTGCGACGGGTGTGGTTGCGGAACGCTTCGGCGGCCAGGTGCTCGATACGCTGGCGATCGAAAATTTCGTCTCCGTGACGGAAACCGAAGGGCCGAAGTTCGCGACGGCGCTCGAACAGCACGTGAAGAGCTACGAAGTCGACATCATGGACGTGCAGCGCGCTGAAGCGCTGATCCCGGGCCGCATCAACGAAGTGCGTCTGGCAAACGGCGCGGTGCTCAAGGCGAAGACCATCATTCTGGCGACCGGTGCGCGCTGGCGCGAAATCAACGTGCCGGGCGAGCGCGAGTATCGCAATCATGGCGTGGCGTACTGCCCGCATTGCGATGGTCCGCTGTTCAAGGGCAAGCGCGTCGCGGTGATCGGCGGCGGCAATTCGGGCGTCGAGGCGGCGATCGATCTCGCGGGTATCGTCCGTGAAGTGACGCTGTTCGAATTCGGCGCACAACTGCGTGCCGACGAAGTGCTGCAACGCAAGCTGCGCAGCCTCGCCAACGTGACGATCGTGACACAGGCGCAGACCACTGAAATCACCGGCGACGGCAAGAAGGTCAACGGTCTGGCTTACAAGGATCTGCGTTCGGGCGAAACGAAGAAGGTCGAACTGGAAGGCGTGTTCGTGCAGATCGGCCTCGTGCCGAACACCGAGTGGCTCAAGGGCACGGTGGAGTTGTCGAAACACGGCGAGATCGTCGTCGACGCACGCGGCGCGACCTCAGTGCCGGGCGTGTTCGCCGCCGGCGACGTAACGACCGTGCCGTTCAAGCAGATCGTGATTGCCGTGGGCGAGGGCGCGAAGGCATCGCTCAGCGCGTTCGATCATCTGATCCGCAGCAGTGATGAAGACGAAGTGGTCAGCGAGGCTGACGCAGAGCTGGCGGTTTGATGGTTTTGTTTTAGGCAGTGGACGGCGGCCTTTGCGGGCCGCCGCGTGATGAACCCGCGTGTGGTCGCGCACTATCAGGGCAACATGGCGCAGTCGAATATCCGGCCGGCGATGCGCGAGCGTGTGCTGGCGCAGTTTGCCGGCTAGCGCGAACCCGCAGGTAATAAAAAAAAACGCCGCCCGGTTTACGCCGGGCGGCGTTTCTTTATCGGAGATTGAAGCGTGACTTCACCGCCGGTCGAACGAGTATTTTCCCGCTCCGGTCACGCACAACAGCAGCAATCCGCCGATGACGCTAATGTTCTTGTAGAAGTGAATCATGTTGTCGTACTGCACCGCGCCAGTCATGTTCCAGTAGTGGTGGCCGATGAGCGCCGTGCCCAACGTATAGAGCGCGAGCAGCAACGCGAGCGGCCGCGTATAGAAGCCCACCACCAGCGCGATGCCCACGACCAACTCCATCACCACGGCGATGATCGCGGACAACCCGGGCATCGGCGCGCCGCTCGACGTCATATAGGCGACGGTGCCTGAAAAGCCCGTCAGCTTCGACCAGCCGAACATCACGAACAACACCATCAACAGAATGCGGGAGACGAGAATCAGTTCGTCTTTACGGTTTTCAAATAGCGTGTAGCGCATGATTTTTTCTCGATAGGGCAGAAAGAGGTGAGGCTCGCCGCACACTTCGCGGCGAACCCCGATGAAGCCGATTAAGACCAGAGGTCCGACATTTCGATGTTACGCAGATCGAACACCAGCACTTCGGCGTCTTTACCTTGCGTGAAGGTCAGCGCTTCTTCGCCGCGGACCCGCGCACCATCGCCCTCGCCAAGTTCGACGCCGTTCACCGTCACGCTGCCGCGCGCCACGTGCACATAAGCATAGCGGTTGCTGGCGAGTTCGAGGCGGGCAGTTTCGTCGCCGTCGAAAAGGCCGGCATAGACGCGCGCATCCTGTTGCAGCGCCAGCGATTCGCTCGCACCATCCGGCGACAGCACCAGACGCAGCACGCCGCGCTTCTGATCCGCACCGAAGTGGCGTTGCTGGTAACGCGGCGGCGTGCCTTTTTGTGCCGGCGCAATCCAGATTTGCAGGAAATGCACGGGGTCGCTTTTCGAATGGTTGTATTCGCTATGCGCAACGCCGGTACCTGCGCTCATCAACTGGATGTCGCCTGGCACGATCACCGAACCGGTGCCCATCGTGTCCTTGTGTTCAAGCGCGCCTTCCAGCACGTACGAAAAAATTTCCATGTCGCGATGCGGGTGCTTGCCGAAGCCTTGTGCCGGCGCGACGCGGTCGTCATTGACCACGAGCAGGTCGGAGAAGCCGTTCTGCTTCGGGTCGTGGTAGTTCGCGAAGGAAAACGTATGACGTGAGCTGAGCCAGCCGTGCTCCGCGCGGCCGCGTTGATTGGCGTGTCTGATATCGAGCATCGTATTTCTCCCTGGTTTGTGCGATCCGGCCAGATGTTTGTCCGCGATCAATGAAGGAGAGTGTAGGTCAATCTGGGTGTATATAATCGCGTCCATATAGGAAACACTGTCACGTATGGGTGGACAATATAATGCAACTCGATGACATGCGGATCTTTGTCGCCACGGTCGACGCCCATAACTTCACCGCGGCGGCCAACCGGCTGTCGCTATCGAAGCAGTTCGTCAGCCGGCGCGTGATGGCGCTGGAAGAGGCGCTCGGCGTGCAGTTGCTGATCCGCAATACGCGCAAGCTCGCCGTGACCGAACTGGGTCAGGAGTTTTACGAGCGCGCGAGGCGCATCCTGGGTGAAGTGGAGGATGCCGAGCAGGCGATGTCGCTGCGGCGCGCCGGGCCGCGCGGTTTGTTGCGGGTCAGCGCGCCGATGTCGTTCGGGATGATGCATCTGTCCCCGCTCGTGGCGATGTTTCTACGCAAGCATGGAGATGTGCGGTTCGATATGGAACTGAGCGATCGCACTGTCGATGTGGTGGGCGAGGGCTTCGACATGGCGATTCGGATCGGCACGTTGCCGGACTCGACGCTGATCGCGCAGAAGCTCGCCGATGTGCGGATGGTCGCCTGTTGCAGTCCCGCTTATGTGCGTCGGCGCGGGGCGCCCAAAGTGCCTGCCGATCTGGAGCGGCATTCCTGCTTGCTGTATGGGCACGGTGGGGTGGTGAGCTGGGAGTTCGTTGTCGATGGGGCGGTCAAGAGTTTTGAAGTGCGGGGGCCGCTGCGGGCGAATAACGGGGACCTGATTCGCGATGCGGCTGTAGCTGGATTGGGGATCGTTCGGCTTCCTGATTTCATTGTGGCCGATGCTATCAGGAGCGGTCAGTTGGTGACCGTGCTGGATGAGTTCCTGCCTCGAGTGTCGACGGCTTACGCTGTGTACCCGCAGCATCGGCAGAGTTCGGTGACGATTCGGGTTTTTGTTGCTTTTTTGCGGGAGCAGTTGGGGAAGGTTCTGGTTTCCTGATTCCGGCGGCGCTGCGCGGGCAGAAGGGTACTTCTCGCAGATTGGGTTGGCTCGATTGCTCCCGGCTGCTAACCCATGGCGGCGCAAGCAGTTCGCTTTGCGCCGCCGTTTGCAGCTTTCTGCTGCCTGCTGATTTACCCGTTGCGGAAAATGAAGCTGTAGCCGTTCAGCGCCGGCACGCCGCCCAGGTGGGCGTACAGCACGCGTGAACCTTCCGGAAATTCGCCCTTGCGTACCTTGTCGATCATGCCGTGCATCGATTTGCCTTCGTACACGGGATCGGTCAGTACACCCTCGAGGCGCGCGCACAAACGGATCGCCTCGAGCGTGCCTTCGTTCGGCAAACCATACTCCGGACCGCCATAGCGTTCGTCCAGCACCACGTCCTTGCCGGTGATGTCGCGTCCGAGGCCGACTTTTTCTGCCGTCTGTCTGGCGATTCGCGTGATCTGCTCGCGCGTCTGCGCAGGTTTCGCGGAGGCGTCGATGCCGATCACGCGTTCAGCGCGGTCATCCGCAGCAAAACCGACCACCATGCCGGCCTGTGTGCTCCCTGTCACCGAACACACCACGATGTAGTCGAACTTGAAACCGAGCTCGGTTTCCTGCTGCCGTACTTCTTCCGCAAAGCCGACAAAACCGAGGCCGCCCAGCGGATGATCGGAGCAACCTGCCGGAATCGCGTACGGTTTGCCGCCGGCGGCCCGCACGCTTTCCAATGCGTCTTCCCAGCTCTTGCGAAAACCAATGTCGAAACCGTCCGCTACCAGCCGCACGTCGGCGCCCAGAATGCGCGACATCTGGATGTTGCCGACGCGGTCGTACACGGCGTCCGAATAGTTGACCCAGTTCTCCTGCACCAGCACGCACTTCATCCCCAGATGCGCTGCGACCGCCGCCACCTGGCGGGTCTGATTCGACTGGATCCCGCCGATCGATACCAGCGTGTCGCAGCCCTGCGCCAGCGCCTCGGGAATCAGATATTCAAGCTTGCGTGTCTTGTTGCCGCCAAACGCAAAACCGCTGTTGCAGTCCTCGCGTTTCGCATACAGCTGTACCTTGCCGCCAAGGTGGTCGCTCAGACGCTTCAGCGGCTGGATCGGCGTCGGCCCAAAAGTCAGCGGATAGCGAGGGAATCGTTGCAGGTTCATAGCAGCTCCGGTTGTAGGTTTGACGCGAACAGCAAGCTTTCGCGTTAAACAGATGGTAGGTAAAAGTGCTGGAAATGAGCTTGCTAAAAAATTCCACTGGACCTACTTTAAAGATTGATGAAAATAAAATAACTTAATAAAACTTCGTATGGAAACCCATGAACGCAACAAAAATTCGTAGCGTATCGACGGCTGAAACCGATCCGCTCCAGGCGCTCGATCGCATCGACCGCGCGATCCTGCGTCAGCTGCAAACCGATGCGTCGATTTCGAACGTCGCGCTCGCGGCTAAAGTGAAGCTGAGCGCGCCGGCCTGTTTGCGGCGCGTGGAGCGGTTGAAGGAGTCCGGCCTGATTCGCGGCGTCGTCGCGTTGATCGATCCGAAAGCGGCGGGCGCGGGGATGCTGGTGATCATCGGCGTGGTGCTGGATCGCTCCACGCCGGAGTCGTTCGCGGACTTCGAGAAAGCCGCGCAGAAGGTGCCGGGTTGCATGGAGTGCCATGTCGTCACCGGCGAGTTCGACTACTTCATGACGATCCGCACACGTGACAGCGACAGCTTCAATCGCCTGCACGCGGAGCAGTTGCTGTATCTGCCGGGCGTGCGCCAGATCCGCTCGTTCATGGTCCTCAAGGAGATCCTGTCGACCACTAAATTTCCGCTCTGACTGCTGCCTTCACGCGAAAAGACGCGCATGCTGTCATAAAACCCGCACTGAGCCGACTAAGCATCGGGACCACTCGCGGGAGGCGCCGGAGGCGCGGGAACGGGGTGAATGGAGCAGATTTTCCGGGGCGATCATCATGGCTTGCAGCAGACGGATATTCTTCAGATTAATCGGTGCGGCTTCGCTGGCCGGCGGTACCTCGGCATGGCGCGCAGCCTTCGCGGCAGGCGCAAACGCAGCGGCGGCCTACGAAGTCACACATAGCGAAGCCGAGTGGCGCAAGCTGCTCACCGACGCGCAGTACAACGTTCTGCGCGAAGCCGGCACGGAGCGGCCCTACAGCAGCCCGCTAAACAACGAGCACCGCGGGGGCACGTTTGCATGCGCCGGCTGCAAACTGCCGCTGTTTTCTTCGAAGACCAAGTTCGACAGCGGTACGGGCTGGCCGAGTTTCTGGCAGCCACTGGATCATGCGGTCATTACCCACTCCGACAAGTCGTTCGGCATGACGCGCGAGGAGGTGTTGTGCCGGCGTTGCGGCAGCCACTTGGGCCACGTATTCGACGATGGACCCAAGCCGACCGGTCTGCGTTATTGCATGAACGGCCTGGCGCTGGTCTTTACGCCGGCGACGGCATGAGCAGGCGTCGCACGGAGCGAGCCTATCCAATCAGGACGACCATCATGAGCATCGGAAAACGCATCATCGGCGAACCGGCCCGCTCGCGCGTAGCGGCCATCGTGCTTTCGCTTGGACTGTGCGCGGTGGCGTTGCTGTGGACGCAGCGTGTGGCGTTCTCGTCGGAGGCCGCAGTCGTGATCGCACCGCCCGCGCTCGACGAACCAGTTTCCGCAGCCACGTCGCACGAGGAGACTGCCGTGTTCGCGGGCGGTTGCTTCTGGGGCGTGCAGGGCGTGTTCCAGCACGTGCGCGGCGTCACGAAGGCCGTGTCGGGCTATTCCGGCGGCCAGCGCGATACCGCGCAGTACGAAACCGTCAGCGGCGGCAACACCGGCCATGCCGAATCCGTTCAGGTCACCTTCGATCCGGCCAGGGTGACCTATGGCCAGTTGCTGCAGGTGTACTTCTCGGTGATTCACGACCCGACCGAGCTGAATCGCCAGGGGCCCGACAGCGGCACGCAATACCGTTCAGCGGTGTTCCCGCTCAACGACATGCAACGGCGCGTCGCGCAAAGCTATATCGGGCAACTCGACAAAGCGCATGTTTTCTCCGCGTCGATCGTCACGAGGACGGAGCCGTTCAAGGGCTTCTATCCGGCTGAGTCTTATCACCAGAACTACCTGACGCTGCATCCCAACTCAGCGTATATCGCGATCAACGACATGCCGAAGGTCGCGAACCTGAAGCGCCTGTTCCCAGCTTTGTATCGTGACAAGCCGGTGCTGGTCGAAGCGGCGCAGCAGTAGAGCGGTCATTGCGCAACTCCACCGGGTGCTCTCCGGCGCCGCATCGAGCGGCGCCGTTTTTTTGGGGGGCACCCCACTGTTGCTTAATCACTGCTTGCGGCATGGCCCACGTCCATGCGTTCGTCATCCGGATCGAATATCACCCAACTGAGCATGCGGATCAGCGATTAGGCCCGCATTTTGCGCAAGCGTCTGCGTCGGCAAATCTCTCGCACGTGTCTGTTCATACGAAAGCCCGGATTGACGTGCCGAAGCAGTTCCGGACAGCGTATTTTGACGAATTGTGCGTGTCGTTCACTGAAAAAGTTACGCGCCGGGGAGTAGTGCGGCGGGCGTTCGGATGTTTTCAATTCATTGGAGACACGTTGTCGCGGACACCGGGCGAGAACATCAACCCTTTTGCGATATGCGAGATCGGAGGTTAGGGTGTTGAACAGCCGTGGAAAGCGGATCGGCAAGTTTCGCGATAAACGAACAGGCGTTGCGGCAACTTCTCTGGTCGCCGTGGCCATTGGCGGCATTGCCGGATTACCGGTAGCGGCTTCGGCCCAAACGCCTTCGCCGTTGGGTGAATGGCAGTACGCCGCCGGCATTGCGCTGCAAAAGATGTGGCAACCCGACATTCCGGACTGGCAGGTGCGTGTCGGCGCGGCCACGTCGTTCCAGCCACGCTATGAGGGCTCGCAGCGTTATCACATCATGGCCGGTCCGAGCGTCGACGTGCGTTACAAAGACCTGTTTTTCCTCTCCAGCGGTGAAGGCTTCGGGGCCAACTTCGCGCAAGGACCGAACTGGCGCGCCAGTATCGAAGCGGTCTACGATCTCGGGCGTCGCGCTCATGACGATCCGCAGGAACTGAACGGCCTCGGCAACATCAATCCGGCGCCGGGTGTCAAACTGTCGGGCGAATATGTCGTGTCGAAGAATTTCCCGCTCGTGCTGCGCGCCGACGTCAGACGCTACTTCGGCGGTTCGAATGGCTGGATCGGCGACCTCGGCGCTTACCTGCCGATGCCGGGCAGCACGCAAAAGTTCTTCTGGTTCGCCGGACCCAACGTGACACTCGCGGACTCCACTTACATGAATAGCTGGTTCGGCGTGAATCAGCATCAGGCGGCGCACTCGCAATACCCGCAGTATCACGCGAGCGCGGGCTTCAAGTCGGTAGGCTTCGGCGTCAGCATGGTGTGGCTGTTCGACAAGCACTGGTTCGCGACCGCTGACGGCGCGTTCGAACAACTCGTTGGCAGCGCTGGGGACAGCCCGGTCACGCAGCGACAGGCCAATGGCGTGTTGGATGTTTCTTTGAATTACCGGTTTTAGCCCAAAAGCACAAGCATGCCGCCGACACCGCGGCCCGGCATTTCCAGCCAGCGCCAGTTGTTCGCGCTATGTCTGCTGCCGGAGCGGTCCTGATTCGGCGTGAACAGGACCTGAAGTCAAAAGTCAGCCGGAAGCCGCCCTCGCCTGGGTTTCGTCTCGGCCTGCGTGTCGCGGTCCCAGCGCTTTAGCCACGGCGTGATGAAGTCGGCGAAACCATCCGCCGGCGGCGACAACGCACGTTCGGTCGAGCGATAAACGCACACCTCGCGGATTGTTTCGGGATCGACGATCCGCCTCATCGCCAACCCGAACGTCCTGGCGAGCGGCGCCACGTAGGCGGGCGCGAGCGTCACGGCGAGCCCTTGCGCGGCAAGGCCGAACGCGGTGGTGACGTTGTCCACCACGTCTACTGGAATGATGCGCGTCTCGGCCGGCAGATTGGCCAGCATCTGTTCGACTGCGCGCTCGTGATCGCGCCCGGTGGCGGCGATCGGCACATCGCGCAGATGCTGCCACAGCAACCGGCGCCGCGCGTTCAACGGATGCGACGGCGCGCACCACATCACCCACGGGCTCGCAAACGCCGGATCGCAGCGGACCCGCGTGCCGCTCTGGCGGTCGGGACCGATCGCCAGATCCACGTCGCCGCTCTCCACACGCTCGACCAGTTGCTCGACCACGGTGTCGAAAATGCGCACCACCACCTTGGGTTTATCGCGCGCGTACTCGGCGATGGCCGCCGGCAGCGCGGTCGCCGCGATCACCAGCGGCGCGCCGACCCGCACGATGCCGGCGGCGCGGTTGCGGATATCGTCGGCGGATTGGGCGGCCGCGCGCACATGGCGCAGCACCGATTCGGCCGACGACAGAAAATCCTGTCCCGCGCTCGACAGATTCACTCGCCGCGTAGTACGGTCGAAGAGACGAAAGCCCAGTTCCGTTTCCAGTTCGGCGAGCAACTGGCTGACGGCCGACGAAGTCAGTCCGAGCCGCTCCGCCGCCGCGCCGATACGATGTGAATCGACGATGGCGAGAAACGCTTCGAACTGCCGGATAGTGACGCGAGTGAGAGGCATGAGGCGATTCTAAAGAAAAACTTACGAATCGTGAAAAAACGATTGATTGTGCCCGGCAGCCGCCTGGCCGACACTCGTTCTTCTCGACACCCGAATCCAGCGCCGCATTAGACTTCGTCTTTCTGCAACGGCCCATACTCAAGGAATGACCATGTTCGACCATATCCCCGCTTACCCCGGCGACCCGATCCTGAGCCTGAACGAGGACTTTCAACTCGACCCGCGCCCGAACAAGGTCAACCTGAGCATCGGCATCTACTTCGACGATGCCGGCAAGCTGCCGGTGATGGACGCCGTGCGCCGCGCCGAAAGCGCGCTGCTCGAAGCGATCGGGCCGCGCTCCTATCTGCCGATGGCCGGCTTGCCGCAGTATCGCGACGCGGCTCAGGCGCTGGTGTTCGGCGCCGACAACGAAGCGCGCGCGGCCGGCCGGATCGCGACTTTGCAGACGATCGGCGGCTCGGGCGCGCTGAAAGTCGGCGCCGATTTTCTGAAACGCTATTTCCCGGCCTCGCAGATCTGGATCAGCGATCCGAGCTGGGAAAATCATCGCGTGGTGTTCGAAGGCGCGGGGCTCACGGTCAACACCTATCCGTACTACGACGAACACACCGGCGGCTTGCGTTTCGCCGACATGCTCGACACGATCGGCCGCTTGCCGGAACAGAGCATCGTGCTGCTGCACGCGTGTTGTCACAACCCGACCGGCGTCGATCTGAACCCGGCCCAGTGGGACGAACTGGCGCCGGTATTGCTGCGGCGCAACCTGATTGCATTCGTCGACATGGCGTACCAGGGCTTCGGCGCAGGTCTGGAAGAAGACGCGGCCTGTGTCCGTTTGCTGGCCGCGGCCGGCGTGCCGTTGATGGCGGCCAATTCGTTCTCGAAGAATTTTTCGCTGTACGGCGAACGCTGCGGCGCGTTGAGCGTGGTCTGCAGGAGCGCGGAAGAGGCCGGCCGCGTGCTCGGTCAATTGATGTCGACGGTGCGCGCGAACTACAGCAATCCGCCGACGCACGGCGCGCGACTCGTTGCCAATGTGTTGTCCGACACGTCGTTGCGTGCCTCCTGGGAGGCGGAACTCGGCGCCATGCGCGAACGGATTCTCGCGATGCGCGAGACGATTCACGCGGGCCTCGCGGGCCGCGTCGATGAAGTGATGCGCGCACGGTACGTCGCGCAGCGCGGCATGTTCACCTATACCGGCCTGAGCGAAGCACAAGTCGAGCGCTTGCGCAGCGAATACGCGGTGTATGTGCTGCGTTCCGGGCGCATGTGCGTAGCCGGTTTGAATGCGCGCAACGCGGACTATGTGGCGTCGTCGATAGCGGCGGTGGTCGCGGGCGCATAGCGGCTGCTTGTTGCCGCTTGTCGCTGCTCGTCGCTGCCTGTCGCTGATCTTGCCGCTTGCAGCTGATCATTGCCCGCGCGAATGAAACGACAAAAATGGAGACCCTGATGACTACCCTCGAATTGCCGCCGGCAACCGCACCGAAACACGCCGCAATGCATCCCGACGAATGGCAGGCACGCGTGCAACTGGCTGCGTGCTACCGCATCTTCGATATGCTCGGCTGGACCGAGATGATCTACAACCACATCACGTTGCGTGTGCCGGCGAGCGTCAGCGGGGGCGAACGGCATTTTCTGATCAACCCGTTCGGCCTGCACTACAGCGAGGTGACGGCAAGCAATCTCGTGAAGATCGACGCGCAAGGCCATGTGCCCGATAACTCGCCCTATCCGGTGAATCCGGCGGGGTTCGTCGTGCACGCGGCGATTCACGAAGGCTTGCCCGATGCGCACTGCGTGATGCACACGCACACCACGGCCGGTGTCGCGGTGGCCTGCCTCGAAGACGGCTTGCAGCAAACCAATTTCTATAGCGCGCAATTGCACGACCGCGTTGCTTATCACGACTTCGAAGGCATCACCGTGCATGCGGAAGAAGGGCCGCGGCTGCTCGAGCATATCGGCAACAAGCAGGCGGTGATTCTGCGCAACCACGGTCTGCTGGCATGGGGCCACACGCTGCCGCAAACCTTCGCGGTGCTGTGGACGCTCAACCGTGCGTGCGAGATTCAAATGGCGACGTTGTCGATGGGCCGCGCGCGGCCGGTTCCCGAGGAGGTGGCGATCCGCAGCTCGCGCGACGCGTTGCAGTTCGATCCGCGTCACGGTGCGGGGCAGGACGTGTTCGACGCCTTGGTGCGGCGGGTGGACCGCATCGACGCCAGCTATAGGGATTGAGACAGAAGGATTGAGGCATGACGATTGAGACCAAAGGATTGAGACGCGCATCAGCGCAGGATCAAAGCGAGGATTGAAACAATGAAAGTAGGTATCTACGGTGCGGGCGCAATTGGCGGCTGGATCGGCGTGAAGCTCGCGCAGGCCGGTCACGGCGTGAGCGTGGTGGCGCGCGGCGCGACGCTTGCCGCGTTGCGGCAACACGGGTTGCGCCTGATCGAAGGCGGCGAGACGCATACCGTGAAGGTGAACGCGAGCGAGCACCCGGCGGAATTGGGCGCACAGGATCTCGTCGTGGTGGCGGTCAAAGGGCCGGCGATGGCGTCGGTGGCCGTGCATATTGCGCCGTTGCTGAACGCGCAGACGACCGTGCTCACCGCGATGAACGGCGTACCGTGGTGGTTCTGCGACGGGCTCGGCCGCGAATTCGCCGGCAAGCGGCTCAAGTCGATCGACCCCGAAGGCGCGATTGCCGCTGCCATTCCAACCGCGCAGACGATGGGCTGCGTCGTGCATGCCAGCTGTCTGGTCGATGCGCCCGGCGTCATCAAGCATCATCAGGGCAATGGGCTGATCGTCGGCGAGGCGTCCGGGCAGCCGAGCGAGCGCGCCAGGGCGCTCACGGCGACGCTGGCCGCGGCGGGTTTCAATGCCTCGATGTCGGGGCAGATTCAGCGCGACGTCTGGTACAAGCTGTGGGGCAACATGACGATGAATCCGATCAGCGCGATCACCGGCGCGACTACGGACCGGATTCTCAGCGACGAACTGGTGCGCGGCTTCGTCACGAGCGTCATGCTGGAGGCGAAGGAGATCGGCGCGCGTTTCGGTATTCCGATCGAGCAGGCGCCGGCGGATCGGCACGAGGTCACGCTGAAACTCGGCGCGATGAAGACATCCATGCTGCAAGATGTGCAGGCAGGCAAGGCGGTTGAACTCGACGCGCTGGTGGCAGCGGTGCGCGAGTTGGGACAACTGACCGGCGTACCGACGCCGTATACGGATGCATTGCTAGGCCTCGCGCGTTTGCATGCGAGCACGCTGGGGTTGTATCCGGGGCGTTAAAGCGTACCGGCAGGGTGAGCCGTCCCGCGTCGACTGCGCGGGACGGTTTTGTCATGTGCGTTCCCCGTTGCTTCAGACTCACGCTTCACGCAGTCAAAGCAGATGCAGACGGAAGCCGCGCCGCTCATGCGTGCCTCCAGGATTTTCGATGCGAATGATTTCCCGCCGCGGCTTCAGCCCTCTTCGGAGGCGGTGCGAATCGATGGGTGAAGTATGAAGGAGGGGCGCGCTGTGTCTGTCCTCATTTTGGGTACAGGAGGGGTTTGGCGCGCAGGGCGGAGCAGATTGGCACGCCGTTTATAAACGGAGAAGGCCGTGAGACACGGGCGTGTCCCACGGCCTTCTCCAATAGCGCTGACCGGCGACTATGCTTAGTCGGCTCCGGCTCCGGCTCCGGCTCCGGCTCCGGCTCCGGCTCCGGCGGCACCGATTGCGGCCCCGGCCGTATGCGACGGCTGGCGCGGGTACGGCAACGAGGCCGCTGCCTGGCACTCTTCGATCATCGCGCGGAACGTCGGCGCCGAGTGTGAAGCGCCGGTCGCCCCCGTTTCGGCGCCGCGTTCCGATGCGCCGTCGCCGTCGCCGACGCCGTCGCCGACGCCCACGATCACCGTCGCCCGCGGCCGCCATTCGCGCGTGCGCCGCAGCATATTGCGCAGATACGGCGGCGAATCCGGCGCGTCGAGCGAGACGATGCAGATGATCGGCGCGTCCCTGAAGCTCGGTTCGTCGGCACGCGCGCTGCGATACCCCGAGTGGGTGGCCATCATCGGTGCGAGGTTCTGGCGCGCAAGCAATTGCACGGCGATCGCCGTGGTCACTTCGTCAAACGCGCCGCGTCCGGGCACACATAGCACCGACGTTTTTTCGGTTTCCTGATGCGCCTGCAAGCGGGCCGAAGTGTAGCCGTCATGCCGCTCAGAAAGATCCGCTGATGCCGACGCCAATGCGGACCCAGCGGATTCGGCAGGCTCCGTGCGCGACAGCCGATCCGGCACGCCGTCCGCGATTTCCAGGTTCTCGACGATATCGACCAGCGCGTCGTTGATCCGCGCCAACTGCTCAGGCATCAGCACACCGCGCATCGCGTCGTTGCGGGCGAGCTTGAGCCCTTCCAGCGCGACTTTGTCGTAGTAATCGATCAGCGACATCTCGCGCAGGAGCCGCTCGGCCTGCACGATGGCTTCATGCGGATCGTCCGCGAGCAGCCGCTGATAGAAATTCTGCGCGGGCGTGAGCGCCGGCTGATCGCCCAGCAGCACGGTCAGGAAGTTCAGCCGGTCTGCGTAACGGCCCAGCGTGACGACGCACAAGGTGAGCGGCGTCGACAGCACGAGCCCGATCGGCCCCCACAGCCAGCTCCAGAAAATTGCCGCCACCACCACGGCCAGAGGTGACAGGCCCGAGCGATGACCATACAGAAACGGCTCGGCGATCTGCCCGGCCACCACGTCGACGACGATGAACAGGATCAGCGTGTAGACGGCCATGGTCCATTGCGGCTGAATGGCGGCGGCGAGAAACACGGCAAGAATCGCGGCGATCCAGATGCCGATGTACGGCACGAAGCGCAGCAACGCGGCGATCACGCCGAACAGCAGCGCGCCCGGCACGCCGATGATCGCGAGACCGATGGCGATGATCCCGCCCGCGCCGAGGTTCAAGCCGAGTTGCGCAACGAAGTAGCGGCTCAGACGCCCGGCGGCATCGTTGATCGCGGTGGTGGTGCGATGCAGATCGCGCGAGCCGAATAGACTGATCAAACGGTCGCGCAGATCTTCGCGTTGCAGCAGGATGAAGATCGTCACCACCAGCACGATGAAAGTGGTCTCGATCGGCGCGATGGCCGGCGACAACGCGCGTTGGGCGAGTTGCAGCGGAGTCGGCGACGGCTCGTGGACTTCGACCGGCGTCGGCACGGCGGGCGCGTTGCGGGCGGCACGGCCGGTCGGGCGCGGCGGGGTCGGCCGCGTCGGCGCGACGCGTTGCAGCGTAGCGGCGGCGCGGGTCATCAGCGTATCGGCGCGCCCAACGGTCTTCTCCTGCACCGTCTCGATCTTCTGTTCGATGGCCACCTGATACTGCGGCAGATCGCTCGCCAGCTGCACGAGCTGCGCGCCGATCAGCCCGCCGACGGCCAGCAAGGTGGCGAGGGCGAACAGCACCGCGATAAAGATCGACGGCAACTGGCCCATGCGCAGCCGCCGTAACGCCTGCACCAGCGGCGCAAGCAGAAAGCTGAGCAGCACCGACAGCGTGATTGGGATCAGCACCGCGCGCCCGAAGTAGAGCGCGCAAACCACCACCACGCCGGTGACCACCGAGACCAAACCATGCAGACCCGGCGTCCCTGGCGGGTATACGCGGTTCGGCCGCTCCCGCGGCGGTAAGGATAATTTCATGAGCAAAACGTTCCGATGTAGTGGCGCCGTCGCTTCATCGACGGCGCGCGAGGATGGGCCGGCGGCAGCCGATAGAGTGCTTCAGCAATTCGTATGCCTGGATTGTAGGCGTTTTGATGGGCGCGAGTCTTACCCTATTCTTACCCCATGTGCATCCGCAACAGTTCGAGCAGTTGCGAGCTCGCATAGAGCAGCAGGCCGATAAAGCCGCCGACCATCGTCCCGTTGATGCGGATGTACTGCAAGTCCTTGCCGATGTTCAGCTCGATTTGCCGTGACATCTCGCGTGCATCCCAGTTCTTCACCGTGTCGCTGATGTGGCGCGTGAGGAACTGGGCGAAGTCCGGTGCCATTGCGCGCGCCGCTTCTTCCAGATGGTCGTTCAGCGATTGGCGCAGCGCCGGATCGTACGCCAGTTCGCGGCCCACCCATTGGCCCATCGCGACCACTCTCGCGTGCAATGCCGAATCGCCGCTGTCCAGATCGCGCTTGAGCCACGCGCGCAATTCGGCCCACATGTCCTTCACATAGGTGCTGAACGCGTCGCCTTCCACCAGGTAACGTTTCAGTTCCTCGCCTTTTTGCAGGAACGCCGGATCGGTCTTGAGCCGCGCGATCAGCCGTTGCACGGCTTCGTCGAACTTCTGGCGAAGCTGATGAGCCGGGTTGTCGCTGATCTGCTCGAGCATCCGGTTCACCACGTTGGCGATCGTCTCGGCGCCTTGTTCGGCGATCCACGCGGACGGCAGGATCTTTTCCATCGTCGGATATTCGCTCCTGACCCAATCGACGATGCGCTCGGCGATGAATTCACGCGCCTGTGGCTCGCGCAGCAGCGCTACGACCTGCTCGATGCCGGCGTCGAGCAATTCCTGGTGACGGCCGTCTTTGGTCAGCGTGTCGAGAATCGCGCCCAGCGATTGGGACAGATCCACTTTCGCGAGCACGTCGCGCAAGGCGTCCTTGATGAAGACCTGGATGCGCACGTCGTCGGTCAACTCGAGGATGCCGCCCGTCAGTTTGACGACGTAGTCGCCCAAACGATCGGTGTTGGCGGGCGTGGTGAGCCATGACGTAATGCTTTGCGCCGGATTGTGTTTCCGGATCAGCCCGACGATCGACGACACATCCAGAAACTTGTCCTGCACAAAGACCGCGAGGTTGTCGGCGATCTTGTGCTTGTTCTTCGGAATGATGGCCGTGTGCGCGGACACGATCGGGATCGGCACGCGGCGAAACAGCGCGACCACCGCTAACCAGTCGGCGAGCGCGCCGACCATTGCGGCCTCGGACACCGCCTTGATCCCGTCGACCCAGACGCCGCGCGGCATGAAAGCCGTCACGACGAAAATGCAGGCAGCGGCCAGCAGCAACAGCAACGGATTGCGCTTGGCCTTTTTCAGCTCGGTCTCTTTGTTCATAGGCAGCAGGGCAGCGGAGTCTGTTCGATTGGAATGCGATTGAGTTGATGCAGCACGGTTGACGCTCGACACGCGGGTCCGGAAACGCGAGTGTAGCGCCGCGGTTCCGGCAGTGTGTCCTGCGCTCAGCGCGTCGTTTGTCCCGGCGGCGCGGTAACATCTGCGGTTAGACTGCGGGGCGACGACGCAGCGACGACGCAGCGACGATTGAGCAGGTCAATCGGGCAAGCACCGGACGACGATGGAAATGAACGGAATGGAGGCACAGTGATCAGGTTTCTGCACACCGCGGACTGGCAGATAGGCACGCAATTCGGCCAGTTCGAGCCGGACGAAGCGGCACACCTCGCAGAAGCGCGCTTCGAGACCGTGCGCCGGATCGCCGAGGAAGCAACGGCGCGCAAGGTCGACGCCGTGCTGGTCGCGGGCGACGTGTTCGATCAGCAAACCGTATCGGACACGGTGATTCGCCGTTTGTTCGGCGCGCTGCAAGAGTTCTCCGGCGCATGGATCATGCTGCCGGGCAATCACGATGCCGCGCTGGTCGAAAGCGTCTGGACCCGCGCGCAGCGTCTGAACTGCATTGCGCCGAACGTGCGGGTGGTGCTCGAACCCGGCGTGGTGGCGCTCGACGCTTGCCGCGGCGCTGTGCTATGCGCGCCGCTCACGCAACGCATCACATACGACGACACGACGGCCTTCTTCGACGCCGCCGAAACGCCGCCCGGCTACTGCCGCGTGGGGCTTGCGCATGGCAGCGTCAGCGGGATCCTGCAGGAGGGCATCGATTCGTCGAATCCGATCGCGCCGACGCGCGCGGCGAGCGCGCGTCTCGACTATCTCGCGCTCGGCGACTGGCACGGCCGCTATCGTGTCGACGAGCGCACCTGGTATGCCGGCACGCACGAGCAGGACCGCTTCCGCGCCAACGATCCGGGCTTCATGCTCGACGTCACACTGACGGAGCCTGGCGCGTTGCCGGTGGTGGAGGCGGTGCGGGTCGGCAAGTATCAATGGCAGCGGTGGGAAGAACTGATTTCGGTGCCGACCGATGTGGATGCGCTGAAGGCGCGGCTTGCCGCGTTGGGCGCCGCCGATGTGCTGCGCCTCGTGGTGAGCGGCACAGCCGCGCTGGCCGAGGCCGAAGCGCTTCACGTCGCGGTGGAAGAGGCCCGCGCACGCGTGCGCGCATTGCGTACCGATCTGGGCGGCCTGCAAGTGCTGCCCACCGCCGACGACCTCGCCGAGCTCGGCGCGCAAAGCGGCTACCTCGCGAAGGTGGTGGCACGTCTGCGCGGCTTGCAGGAAGACCCGCAGGCCGATCCGCAACAGCTCAAGCGTGCGGCGGAGGCGTTGCTGCTGCTTGCGCGTTTTCAACGTGAACTGCCGCGCGAAGCGAGGTCCGCATGAAGCTCGAAAGTATCGCGATTCAGGAGTTCAAGCAGTTCACGGGCCGGCTCGTCATCGACGATCTGCAGCCCGGGCTCAACCTCTTCACCGGCCCGAACGAGGCCGGCAAGAGCACGATCGCCGAGGCGGTGCGGGCCGTGTTCCTCGAACGCTATAAGGCGTCGCATCTGAAAGATCTGCTGCCGTGGGGCAAGGCGAGCGGGCAGCCCTCGGTTGAAGTGACGTTCGACCTCGACGGCGCCGCGTGCAAGCTGTCGAAGCACTTCGTCACACGGCAGCGCTGCGATCTGAGCATCGGTCAGGCCGTGTTCGGCGAAGACGAAGCCGAAGACAAGCTTGCCGCGCTGCTCGGGTTTTCACGTTCGGCGCGCGGGCCGCTCAAGGCGGAGAACGCCGGCGTTCCGGGCTTGTTGTGGGTGCAACAGGGTGGCACGCAGGAGGTGCGCGATTCGACCGGCCACGCGGCGCAATATCTGCGCGATGCGTTGTCGCAGTTGTCGGGAAGCAACCAATCGGCGGGCGAGGACGCGTTGATCGCAGCGGTGCAGCGTGAGCTTCGGCAGTTGCTGACCGCGCGTACGCAGAAATCCACCGGGCCGCTGGCCGAAGCCGAGCAGGCGTTGGCGGCGCTTACTGCCGAGCGCGACGAGCTGGAGCAACAGCGTCTACAGTTCGAAGAAAACATCGCGCGTCTGGCGACGCAGCAGGAAGCTTTCGACGACGCGCAACGCAAGCGGCCCTGGGAGCTGCACGAGCAGAAGGCGGTGCAGGCGCAACAGCGCGCCGATGCCGCGGCGGAACTCGAACGCAGTCTTCAGGGACTGGTGCAGTCGCTGCAATTGCATGAAGCGGAACTGGCGCTGTCGTTGCAGCAGGAGCAGGGCGCGACGGAACTGGAAGCCGCGGTCGCTCGCGAGCGGCAACAACTCGACGCTGCGAGAGTCAGCGTGTCGACTGCCCAGAATGAGCACGACGTTGCGGTGGCGCGTGTTGCGCAGCTGGAGCAGGCGTATGCCGATGCGAACCGTGCGCTCGAGCTGGCTAACGCCGCTGTCACGGCCGCCGATCTGCGCAGTCAGATCGCGCTGCATCGTGCGGAAAGCGAGCGGCTCGACGCGGCGATTGCCGCCGCGACAACCGCCAACGAGGCGGTGATCGAGGCCACCCGTTCAGCAGCCGCGCTCGAAATCGACGTGACGCAACTGAAACGGCTGCAATCGCTCGACACCGAATTGACGGTGCTGCGCGCGCGAACCGAAGCCGCGATGACGCGGATCGAATACCGGCTGAACGGCACGATCACGGTCGGCGATGCGCGAGTGACCGGCGAGGGCGTGCTGCGGCTCGACGAGGAGAAGCGGATCGGTCTCGGCGAACTCGGCGAATTGCGCGTGATCCCGGGCGTGTCCGATCTGTCTGCGCAGCTGAGCGGGCTGGCGTCGCTCGAGGTCCAGCATGCGCAACTGTTGCAGACGCTGGGTGTCGCATCGCTGGGCGAAGCGCAGGCGCGTCACGAGCAGTGGAAGACGCTCGTCGCGCAGCAGAAAAGCCAGGCGAAGATTCTCGACGTGCACGCGCCGCATGGCGTCGACGCGTTGCGCGCCGCCCTGGCTTCGGCAGCCGTGCGATTGCAGACATCGAACGAACGTCTGGCGACGTTGCCCGATGTTTCCGCCGCGCCGCCGCTCGACGACGCACGCCGCGCTGCCGACATCGCCCGCGATGCGCTGGAAACCGCCAGAAAAGTGCTGGCGCGGGCCGCGGAAACCAGAACGACCGCCACGGCCACCGCTGATTCGCTCGCTGGGCAGTTGCAGCGCAAAGAGGCGCAACTGAACGACGCCGCGTTCTGCCGCAGCCGTGCGCTCTGGCAAACGAAAATCGTCGAGCAACGCGTGCAGGTCGAGGCGTTGAAAAAGCAGCTCGCAGGACGCGAGCGCGAGCTGGAGGCGGTACGCCTGGATGACCCTGCCGCCGAGGTGAAACGCTACCGGGCATCTGCCGAACTCGCACGCAGCGAACAGCACGAGCGGCAATTGCGGATCGCTCAATTGCGCAGTCAACTCGAAACAGTCGGCGCGTCGGGACTCGGCGAGCGTCTCGCTGCTGTGCGAGCCGCGGTGGAGCAGGCCACGCGGCGCAAGGACGAACTGAGCTTGCGCGCAAGCGCGTTGAGTTTGCTCGATGAAGTGCTGGTCGACGAACGCGATGCGGCGGTGGCGCAACTGCGCGCGCCGCTGACCGAACGTCTCGGGCATTATCTGAAGCGGATTTTCCCGCAGTCGACGATCGCGCTCGGCGACGATCTGAGTCCCGCGACCCTCGATCGCAACGGTCGCGCCGATACGCTCGACGCGTTGAGCTTCGGCACCCGCGAACAGCTCGGCATACTCACGCGGCTGGCGTACGCGGATCTGCTGAAGGCGTCCGGCCGCCCGACGTTACTGATGCTCGACGACGCCGCGGTGCACACCGACGCCGCGCGGCGCGATGCGATCAAACGTGCGCTGATCGACGCGGCGACACGTCACCAGATCCTGGTGTTCACGTGCCATCCGGAGCTTTGGGACGATCTCGGTGTGAGGCAGCGGGCGATTGATGATTTGAAGGTGGCGGCTTGAGGGGCGCGGTGGTCAGGGGCGTGACGTGCGCCGCGGTAAGCCTTGAGGGCGCCCGTCGATTCACTCATACCAGCGCGGCGTATAAACCCACTCGCCGGACTGCCCGTCATCACGAGCAACCCCCCGCGTCGTCGACGACCCGACGATCACCATCGTCCGCATATCCACATCCGGCGAGCGAAGTTCGCCGAGCGTGGTCGAACGCAGCGTGCCGCCGGGCCTGCCGACATCGCGCCCGAGCACCACTTTCGTAGCCGCCGCGCGATATTCCCGCACGATATCCAGCGCCTTATCAAACTGCCACGGTCGTGCGCGAGAAATCGGGTTGTAGAACGCCATCACGAGATCCGCTTCGGCCGCGTGCCTGAGGCGCTTTTCGATGATCGTCCACGGCTTGAGGTTGTCGGATAGCGACAGCATGCAGAAGTCATGTCCCAACGGCGCGCCGGCTTGCGCCGCCGTGGCCATTGCCGCCGACACACCCGGCACGATCGAGAGCTCGACGGCGGCCCAGTCGGCGTTCTCCGCGCCGTCCAGCGCTTCGAGCACGGCAGCCGCCATCGCGAACACGCCGGGATCGCCCGACGACACCATCGCCACCGAACGTCCCGCGCTCGCCAGTTCGAACGCATGACGCGCGCGTTGCATTTCCTCGCGATTGTCCGTGCCGTGCACGCGCTGATCGGCGCGCAGCGGGCCGGCCATCTTCACGTAGGTGTCGTAGCCGAGGATGTCGGTCGCCTCGTCGAGCGCCGTGCGCGCCGCGGGCACCATCAGATCGGCGCTGCCGGGACCGAGGCCGATCACCGTGAGGCGGCCACGCGCACGGCCAATGCTCGCGGGGTCGATAGCAAGCGGCGCCAATGCCAGCGCGATGCCGGCATCCGCGTCGTCGTGCAGCGTTTCGTAGGGGATGCGCAGCGCGGCGTGTAGTAAGTTACTCGGCGGCTCGCCGTCTTCCGGACGCGTCTGAGCGAACCGTAACGGCACATTCAAACTCGCGGCCGTTTCGGCCAGCGCCGGGTCGGTCATCCGCCCGGACGAAGCCAGCAGCGCCGCAAGAGAAAGCGTGGCGAGGCCATGCGTGTCCAATGCTTCACGCACACGCCCGGCGATCTGTGCGCCCGAACCCGAACCCGACCCCGTGACCGCCGCCACCACGCTTCGCGGATGAATCACCAACTCATCGGTCCGGCCATCCCACGCGCGCGGCGTCACCCGAATCGCGAGACGCGCCGAGCCCGAACGTGGCAGTTGCGCGTCGTCGAGCCACGGCGCTTCGCCTTCGATGCGGGTGCTTTCGCCGGCCAGCAGATCCGACACGAAACGCTTGCCTTGCGCGAGATCGGCGAGCGCATAGCCTTCGGGCGGATTGAGCACGCACGTGCCGAAGCGCAGTTCGCCGCTCGTCGTGATCGCCGGCGGTACGGCCAGCGCCGCAGCGATTTCGCGCGCCATCAGATTGACGCCCGCGAGTCCGCCGAGCAACGGCACGACCGCGCTGCCGTCTTCGGCGACGGCCAGCACCGGCGGCTCGACGCCCTTGTTCGACAGCAGCGGCGCGACGCAACGAATCACGATGCCGGTTGCGCACAGCGCGACGATCGGCGTGCCGCGCGCATACAGCGCGCGCAGGTGCGCGCCGAGTTCGGCGTACGAGACGTCGGCTTCGACGCGTCCCTGTAAAGCGTGCACCTGTGCGCCGGCATAGAGCGCCTGCACGCGCCGCGCGGTCGCCAGCGCGCCCGTGCCGAGAATCACGATCGCGGGCGGCGTCATCCTTGCCATTTTTCCCCCGGCACCACGAGCAGCGAAAAATACGGCGACGCCATCGGATCGACTTCCGCGAGCGGCACGATGCGCTGGTTGCCCATCGTCGCGCGTTCGACGTAGAGCGCGCGATCCGCGAGACCGAGTTCGCCCAGCACGCGCCGCACCTTGTCGAAATTGCGGCCGAGTTTCATCACGACGGCGGCGTCGGCATCGGCGAGACGGCGGCGCAATTCGTCTTCGGGCAACACGCCGGAGAGCACCGACAGACTTTGATTGCGATACACCAGCGGCGAGCCGAGCACGGCTGCGCCGCCGAGCATCGAGCACACGCCCGGCACCACTTCGGCTTCGAAGCGCGCGGCGAGCCGGTCGTGCAGATACATGTACGAGCCGTAGAAAAAGGGATCGCCTTCGCAGATCACCGCGACGTCGCGGCCTGCGTCGAGATGGGCAGCGACGACTTCGGCGGCGGTGTCGTAGAAGTCGGCAATGATCGCTTCATACGACAGCGGCGGTTCGAGCGCTTCGGTCGTGACCGGATAGACGAGCGGCAGATGCTGTTGCGCGTCGTGCAAATGCGCTTCGATGATGCTGAACGCGTTGCCTTTCTTGCCCTTCGCGACGAAGTACGCAACCACCGGCGCGGCCTTCAGCAGACGCAGCGCTTTCAGCGTGATCAATTCCGGGTCGCCGGGGCCGACCCCGAGTCCGAACAAACGTCCTTGCACGCTCATTTACTCGACCTCCGTAGCCAACGCATTGACGGCGGCGGCGGCCATCGCGCTGCCGCCGCGTCGTCCGTGGACCACCACGTAGGGCACGCCGCGGCTGTCTTCGGCAAGCATGGCTTTCGACTCCGCCGCGCCGACAAAGCCGACCGGAAAGCCGAGGATGAGTGCGGGCTTCGGCGCGCCGGCGTCGAGCATGTCGAGCAGATGAAACAGGGCAGTCGGCGCATTGCCGATCACGACGACGCCGCCGGCCAGATGCGGACGCCACAATTCGAGCGCGGCGGCCGATCGCGTGTTGCCGAGTTCGCGCGCCAGCGACGGCACGTCCCTGTGCGTCAGCGTGCAGATCACTTCGTTGTTCGCGGGCAGGCGCGCCCGCGTGATGCCTTGCGCGACCATGCCTGCGTCGCACAGAATCGGCGCGCCTTGCGCCAGCGCCGTGCGGCCCGCGGTGCCTGCACCCGCGGAGAAAGCCAGATCGTCGATCACGTCGACCATTCCGCAGGCGTGGATCACGCGCACCGCGAGTTTCTCGAGGTCGGCGGGAATGCGCGACAGATCGGCCTCGGCGCGAATCGTCGCGAAAGATTGGCGATAGATCTCCTGACCGTCGCGAATGTAATCAAGCATCTAAAGGGCTCCGGGCCAATTGTTCGAGCATGTCGGCGGCCTGTTCGATCGTCAGTTGGGGCGCGACGCAGCGGCCGAAATCCGGCGAGGCGTCGCGTCGATACAGGTCGTAGGTGCCGGGCGCCACGGCCAGCAACGTGTACGGCGCGCAATGCGCGGCCGCGCACGAGCGCGGGCAGCCGCTCAGATGGACGTCGACGCCGTCGGGCAGGCGGGCGGCTAGCCGCAGCGCGTCGGCTTTGGTGTCGGCGGGACTTTTTACGCAGCCGGTCGAGCCGGCGCAAGCGATCAAACGTGCGATGGGCTGCGCGCGATCGCAGGCAAGGCCTAATGCTTCCAGTTCGGCAAGCACGGCCGGCACGGCCTTCGAGGCGATATCGGGCAGCAGCACACTTTGCCAGGGCGTCATGCGCAGCGTGCCGTTGCTGTGCTGGCGCGCTAGCGCGGCGAGGCCGCGCAGCGTCGCGGCGTCGAGGCGTCCGAGCGGCGGCTGGCCGCCCACGTGCCACGTTCCCGCGACGCGTTGAGCGTGCGCGCCGAGCCGCAACGCGGCATCGGCGGGCGCGCCGCGATGCCAGTCGGCGAGCGACGCGTCGCGCGACAGCGGGAAATCGGCATACGTTTGGGCACGCTGCAATACTGCGTCGGCGGAATGCGTGGCGAGCAGATGGCGCATGCGGGTGGCGTCGGCGGCGGCCAGATCGAGGAACGTGTGCAGAAGCGCGCGGACCAGCTGAACGACTTCCGAAGGCAAGACGGTGGCGAGGGCGCGTGTGCCGGTCGCGACCGGGTCTGGCGACGCGCCGAACGAGCCGTCGCCAGCCGCGTGCGCGGCAACATGCGCGGCCGCCGCATTGGCCGCCGTAGGCGGACATCCCGCCAGGCCAAAGACGAACCGCACACCGTCGCTCGCCGACGTCGCCGCGAGCCAGACGTCATGCGGATGGTCGAGCCTCGCAAGGCGCTCGCCGCCGTCCAGCAGCAACGCGAATTTCGGCGATAGCGCCGCAAAACGCGCTTCGCTTTGCAGCAGCGCGAGAAGCCCGGCGGTCAGCGACGTGGTGTCGTACAGCGCGGACGAATCGCGTCCCGCGGCGGGGCTGACCATCACGTTGCGGATATCGTCAGCGGCGCATGCCGACAATACTGCCGCCGCATCCATGCCGCTGCTCGCCGGAGCCGGCCCGAGACCGGCTGCCACCAGAGCCTCGATCAACGCCGCTTCGTGCCCGGGCCGCACGCCGCGCACTTGCAGATTCGCCCGGTTGGTCACTTCAATCACGCTGGCGGCGTGCCGCTCGCTCGCCTCGGCGATCGCGGCAGCCTGCGCGGCGCTCAATGCGCCACCGGGCAATTTGATCCGGCAAATCCCGCCGTCGCGCGCGGCGACGATGCGCAACAGCCCCGGACAAGCCGAAGGCCGCGGCGCAACGGCAGCGGTAGATAAAGCAGCGGAGGGCGCAGCGTGATTCAAGACGGACACCGGGTTTAGCGTCGCGCGACGGCCCGGGCAACCCACCCAAAGCGGGCATGGCTGCGGCATCGGTACACCCCGCCCGATGCAGGCTGGCACGAACAATCTCGCCGGCAGGTCTCCTGGCTGGCAGGTCACGGTCCGCCGCTGCCTTCCCGGTCGAACCAGTGGCGCGGAGCGCAGGCGGACTCGCTGCATACAGTTGCGGGGGCAGCCACAGTGGCACTGTGTTCCCTCTTCGGCCCCGAAGGGCACCGGCGGCTGTATTATGCCTTTTTTCGAACCGCACAACGAGGCTGGACGCTTTGATCGGCGTGGCACAGCGCATTATTTGAAGATACGGAATGAGGATGGATGCATGTCGGCGTGGCTGACCGTGGTGGGCATAGGCGATGACGGCTTCGCCGGCTTGGGGCGGCCCGCGCGGCGCGCTTTGCTGGAAGCGTCGGTGGTGTACGGCGGCGAGCGCCATCTGGCGATGCTGCCCGCGCGACTTGGCGCGCGCCGCGCCGCGTGGCCGCGTCCGTTCGATCTCGCGCCTTTGCTGGCGGAGCGCGCCACCCCCGTGTGCGTGCTGGCGAGCGGCGACCCGATGCTGTTCGGCGTCGGCGCGACGCTGGCGCGGCAGCTGCCGGCCGGCGAGTTGCGGGTGTTGCCGGCGCCGTCGTCGCTGTCGCTGGCCGCGGCGCGGCTCGGCTGGCCCTTGCAGGACGTCGCGACGGTCTCGCTGGTGGGCCGGCCGCTGGCGACGCTGAACGCCCATCTGCACGACGGCGCGCGCGTGTTCGTGCTGAGCGCGGACGGCGGCACGCCCGCGGCGCTCGCCGGCTTGCTGAACGCGCGCGGCTTCGGCGCGACCCGGATGATCGTGCTGGAACACCTGGGCGGCGAGTTGGAACGCCGGATCGACGGCCGCGCCAATCAATGGCCGGCGGGCGACGTGGCGGCGCTGAATCTGATCGCGCTCGAATGCCGCGCCACGGAAGGCGCGCCGCGTTTGCCGCTGACCTGCGGCTTACCCGACGACGCGTTTCGCCACGACGGCCAGTTGACCAAACGCGACGTGCGCGCGATCACGCTGGCGCGCCTCGCGCCCACGCCCGGCGAATTGCTGTGGGATGTCGGCGCGGGCAGCGGTTCGATCGGCATCGAATGGATGCGCGTGCATCCGGCGTGCCGCGCGATCGCGATCGAGCGGCATGCGGAGCGCCAGCGTTTCATCGAACACAATCGCGATGCGTTGGGCGTGCCGGGTCTGCAACTCGTGGCGGGCCGCGCGCCTGAAGCGCTGGACGGACTGCCGGCGCCGGATGCGGTGTTCATCGGCGGCGGCGTGACGGCGCCGGGCGTGCTGGATGCCTGCTGGGCGCGCCTGCGTGAGGGCGGCCGGCTGGTTGCCAATGCCGTGACCTTGCAAGGCGAGGCGGCGCTGATGACGTGGCGCGCCCAGCATGGCGGCACGCTCACGCGCATTGCGCTCGCCGACGCGCAACCGCTCGGCGGCTTCGACACCTGGCGTCAGGCATTGCCGATCACGCTGCTCGACGTGACCAGGCCCGCCGGCGATGCCGCGCGCCACAAGCATCGGCAACCGTAATGCGCGACGAAACACCCGAACAACCCGCGCGGCTGCGCAGCGGCTACACGACCGGCTGTTGTGCCACCGCGACGTCGCTCGCGGCGGCGCGTCTGCTGCTCACGGGCATCGTCAGCGAGGTCGCGGAAATCGTGTTGCCCAAGGGCCAGCTTGTGCCGATGCCGCTGGTGTTCTGCCGTCTGACCGCCGACGGCGCCGAAGCCGGCACTGTCAAGGATGCGGGCGACGATCCCGACGTGACGCACGGCGCGATCGTGTTCGCCCGCGTGCGCCTGCGCGCCGAACCGGGCGTGAGTTTTCATGCGGGACCGGGCGTCGGCACCGTGACGCGCGCGGGTTTGACGTTGCCGATCGGCGAACCGGCGATCAATCCGGTGCCGCGCAAGATGATGACCGAGCATCTCGCCGATCTGGCCGCGGAACACGCATATGGCGGCGGTTTCGAGGTGACGATCGGCGTCGAAGGCGGTGAAGAGCTCGCGCTGAAGACGATGAACCCGCGTCTCGGCATTCTCGGCGGCCTGTCGATTCTCGGCACTACCGGGATCGTGCGGCCGTTCTCGTGCTCGGCGTATATCGCGTCGATCCAGCAGGGCATCGACGTCGCGCGCGCGAACGGCTACACGCATCTCGCGGCCTGCACCGGCAACGCCAGCGAAGACGCGATGCGCGCGCATTACGGCCTGCCGGACATTGCGCTGATCGAAATGGGCGACTTTGTCGGCGCGGTGCTCAAGCACATGAAGCGCGCGCCGGTCGAACGCTTGAGCATTTGCGGCGGCTTCGGCAAGCTCAGCAAACTGGCCGCGGGGCATCTCGATCTGCATAGCCGGAATTCGAGCATCGATCTGGCGCAACTGGCCGTGTGGGCGTCCGAACATGGCGCGGACGCCCCCATGCA
>NZ_JBYSWU010000024.1:80442-112093 GCF_058781505.1 Paraburkholderia sp. FW306-2-2C-D06C
GGCGGCGATCCGCGCGGCCAATACGAGTCAGCAGGCGGCGACATTGGCGCGCGCGCAAAACGTGCCGCTCGGCGATATCGTCTGCCGGCATGCGCTCGCGGTGGCGCGCGATATCGTGCCGCCGCAGGTCGCCGTCGAAATGTTCGCGATCGACCGCCAGGGCAATCTGATCGGAGCCGCGCGATGATGCGCATCCTGCTGCTCGGCGGCACCGGCGACGCCTTGAAGGTCGCGCGTCAACTCGGGCCCGATCACGTGTACAGTCTCGCCGGGCTCGGCAAGGTGCCGGACGATCTGGCGTGTGCGGTGCGCGTCGGCGGCTTTGGCGGCAGTGCGGGAATGGCGCGCTACATCGAACAGGAACGCATTGGCCTCGTGATCGACGCGACCCACCCGTACGCCGCGCAAATCAGTGCGAATGCCATGCAAGCGAGCCGTGCCGCGCGGGTGCCGTGCTGGGCGCTGCGCCGCCCGGGCTGGCATCCGCAAGACGGCGACGATTGGCGCATGGTCGACGACTGGCGCGAACTGGCCGCGGTGCTCGCCGCGTTCAAGCGGCCGCTCTTCACGCTCGGGCGTGAACCGCTCGCGCATCTCGACGAGATCCCGCCGCATCAGTTCTGGACCGTGCGCTGTCTCGATCCACATGAAGGCAACGCGCGCGCGCGGATTCTGGCGACACGCGGCCCATTTATGCTCGAAGGCGAGCGTGCGCTTTTCAGCGCCGAAGCGTTCGACGTCGTGGTCAGCAAAAACAGCGGCGGCAGCGCTACCGAAGCGAAACTCGAAGTCGCGCGCGAACGCGGCCTGCCGGTCGTGATGCTGCGGCGGCCCGAGTTGCCCGCAGCCGACCGCGAATTCGGCGACGTGGCCGAGTTGCTCGGCGCATGGCGGCGCATATCCTCCTGAACGGTGCGTCGATGACGTGCCGATCGAATGAATCACGGAGTACGGAATGACGGTGTTTTTTATCGGCGCGGGTCCCGGCGACCCGGAATTGATCACGGTGAAAGGGCAGCGCCTCGTGCGCAGTTGCCCGGTGATCCTGTATGCGGGCTCGCTCGTGCCGGCCGCCGTGCTGGAAGGTCATGCCGCGGACCAGGTCGTCAATACTGCCGAACTCGACCTCGATCAGATCGTCGCGTTGCTCAAAACGGCGCACGAGAAAGGCCAGGACGTGGCGCGCGTGCACTCGGGCGACCCGTCGTTATACGGCGCGATTGGCGAGCAGATCCGCAGACTGCGCGAACTGAACATTCCGTACGAGATCGTGCCCGGCGTGACCGCGACCGCCGCGTGCGCGGCGGCGCTCGGCTGCGAACTCACGCTGCCCGGCATTTCGCAAACGCTGATCCTCACGCGCTACGCGAGCAAAACGGCGATGCCCGAAGGCGAGGAACTCGGCGACCTCGCGAGGCATCGCGCGACGATGGCGATTCACCTCGGCGTACGGCATCTCGCGCGTATCGTCGATGAATTGCGGCCGCATTACGGCGGCGACTGTCCGATCGCGGTGATCTATCGCGCGAGCTGGCCGGATGAAGAAAAGCTCACGGGCACGCTCGACGACATCGTCGGCAAGGTGCAATCGACCCACATCGAGCGCACGGCGCTGATTCTGGTGGGGCAGGTGCTCGCCGCGGAAGGATTCGCGGAATCCACGTTGTACGCAAAGGGCTGATCCGTACGCGCAGGCGCAGCCCATCCGCTCGACACCACGATTCACGGATGGGCCCTGCGGATATCAAATCACACCGTCAATTCAGCAGGCTGGGCAGCGGGATGTTCGTCAGCCTGCTCATTAGCCTGCTTCACCGCCAGCTTCACGCGCAACGCCTTGGCCGCCTGAACCATATTGGTCAACGCGGCTTCCGTTTCAGGCCAGCCGCGCGTCTTCAGCCCGCAATCCGGATTGACCCACAGGCGCCCGGCGGGGATCACTTCACACGCGCGTTCCAGCAGCCGCTGCATCGCTTCGACACTCGGCACGCGCGGCGAATGGATATCGTAGACGCCCGGTCCGATCTCGTTCGGATACGCGAATTCGCCGAAGCCGTCGAGCAGCTCCATCGCCGAACGGGAGGTCTCGATCGTGATGACGTCCGCGTCCATGGCGGCGATCGACGGCAAAATGTCGTTGAACTCCGAATAGCACATGTGCGTGTGAATCTGCGTCTGATCGGCGACGCCCGCCGCCGAAATGCGGAACACACGCGTCGCCCATTCCAGATACGCGGCCCAATCGGACTTGCGCAGCGGCAAGCCTTCGCGGAACGCCGGTTCGTCGATCTGAACGATGCGGATGCCGGCTTTTTCGAGGTCCATCACTTCATCGCGGATCGCGAGCGCGAGTTGCAACGCGGTGGTGGAGCGCGGCTGGTCGTCGCGCACGAACGACCATTGCAGCATCGTCACCGGGCCGGTCAGCATGCCTTTCATCAGGCGCTGCGTGAGCGATTGCGCGTAGCGGGCCGTCTCGACCGTCATCGGTTCGGGACGATAGACGTCGCCATAGATGATCGGCGGCTTCACGCAGCGCGAGCCGTAACTCTGCACCCAGCCGTTTTCCGTGAACGCGTAGCCCCACAATTGCTCGCCGAAGTATTCGACCATGTCGTTGCGCTCGGCTTCGCCGTGCACCAGCACGTCGAGCCCGAGCTCTTCCTGCTTGCGCACGGCGATTTCGATTTCGGCGCGCATCCGTTGCAGATAGTCGAGCGCGCGCAGTTCGCCGCGTTTATAGGCTGCGCGCGCCTGGCGGATCGCCGGCGTTTGCGGGAACGAGCCGATCGTGGTGGTCGGCAGCGGCGGCAGGCCGAGCGCTTCGCGCTGCACGCGGTTGCGTTCGGCGAACGGGCTGTTGCGCTCCGCCATCGCGGCGGTCACGGCGGCGACGCGTTTTTGCACCAGCGTATTGACGACCGCGCTCGAATGGCGGCGTGCTTCCAGCGCCAGGCCGGCGGCTGCGAGCTTCGGTTCAGCGGCGGCCGGATCGCGCAAGGCCAGCGCAATCGTGCTGATTTCAGCGAGTTTTTCAGTGGCGAAGGCGAGCCACGATTTCAGGTCGGCGCCGAGCTTCTTCTCCGCATCGAGCGAAACCGGCACATGCAGCAGCGAGCACGACGACGCCACCCAGAGACGCTCGCCAAGCTCCGCATGCAGCGCCTGCAACGACTCGACGATGCCGCCGAGATCGGCGCGCCAGATATTGCGGCCGTCGATCACACCCGCCGACAACACCGCGTTCGCCGGCAATGCCGTGCGCCAGGCGGCGAGTTGTTGCGGCGCGCGCACCAGATCGATATGGATGCCCGCCACCGGCAGCTTCGCGACGCGCTGCGCATGGTTCGCGGCGGTGTCGAAGTAAGTCGCGAGCAGTACTTTGACGCCTGCTGTGCCGAGCACCTCATAGGCCGCGGACAATGCGTCGAGCCATTCGGCGGGCAGATCGGCGCATAACGCCGGTTCATCCAGCTGCACCCATTCGATGCCGCGTTGCTTCAGCTTGTCGAGAATACGGCTGTAGCGGATCACGAGTTCAGGCAGCAGCGATAAACGGTCGAAACCGGCGACATGACTCTTCGACAGCCACAGATACGTGATCGGCCCGATCAATACCGGCTTGACCGGCAGATTCAGCGCGAGCGCTTCGTCGATCTCGTCGAAAAGCCATTCGACGCCGCCGTTGAAGGTCGTATCCGGTCCGAGTTCCGGCACGAGGTAGTGGTAGTTCGTATCGAACCACTTGGTCATCTCCATCGCCGGTTGCTCGTGATTGCCGCGCGCGAGTTCGTAGTACTGGCCGAGCGACAAAGCCTGTGGATCGAAGCCGAAGCGCTCCGGCAATGCGCCGAGCAGCGCGCTCAGATTGAGCATCTGATCGTAGTAAGCGAAATCGCCCACGGTGACGAAATCCAGTCTGGCGTCGTGCTGCAATTGCCAATGGCGGGCGCGCAATTCTCTCGCGACGCCGCGCAGACAGGTTTCATCGGATTCGCCGCGCCAGAACGATTCCTGCGCGAACTTCAGTTCACGCTGCGCGCCGATGCGCGGAAAACCGGGGATGTGCGTGCGGGCCATATGGGCTCCTTATGCGTTGTATGAATTGGCGCCCAGTTTGAAAGTCGCGCTATGATTCATCAAGCGACATGTTTTCACCAATGTATGAGCCACATTCATATCCTATTCAGTCCGACCGTTGTTAGCGCGGAGCACCGGCATGCTTGAGCTTCGCCATTTGCGTTCGCTGATCGCCATCGCCGATTCCGGCAAGCTGGTGGCGGCGGCCGAACGCGTTCATCTGAGCCAGTCCGCGTTGTCGCATCAGATCCGCGATATCGAAGCGCATTACGAGGTGTCGCTATTCGAGCGCACCAGGCAGGGTTTGCGCTTCACCGCGGCCGGCGAGCGGCTGCTCGCGCTGGGCCGCGAGACGATTGCCGCGGTCAGTGCGGCCGAACGCGATCTCGTCCGCCTGAAGGGCGACACGCGCGGCGAGTTGCGCATCGTGCTGGAATGCCATACCTGTTTCGACTGGCTGATGCCGGTGATGGACGAATTCCGCCGGCGCTGGCCAGAGGTCGAAGTCGATCTGGTCGCTGGGTTTCATGCGGACCCGCTGCGTTTGCTGAGCGACGGCACGGCCGACGTGGTGATCGGTTCGAAACCGGCGAGCAAGCGCAGCCTACATATCGCGCCGCTGTTCCGCTTCGAGATTCTCGTGGTGATGGCCAACGAGCACCGCTTGCGCAACAAGCGCCGCGTGGTGTCGGACGATCTGCGCGACGAGACGCTGATTACCTATCCGGTGCCCGAAGCGCGCATCGATCTGATCCGCGAGGTGCTGGAGCCGGCGGGCATCAAGCTGGAGCGGCGCACGGCCGAGTTGACCATTGCCATCATGCAACTGGTGGCGAGCCGCCGCGGGATTGCGGCGCTGCCGAACTGGGGCGTGAAGAACTACGTCGATCACGACTACGTGCTGGCTAAACGCGTGGGCACGCAAGGCTTGTGGAGCGAGCTCTATGCGGTCGCGGCCAAGGGCTTTGCAAGCCGGCCTTACTTCGACGACTTCGTCACGATCGTGCGCGATACCTGCGCGGCGCAGTTGGACGGCATCGAATTGCTGGCGGCGCAAGCGTGAGTCTGGGCGATCGCGGCGTGCGATGACGGTCAGCGATCCGCGCTTTCTGGTGGCGGCCGCCGAACAGGAAGCGGGGATCGCCATGGTGTCCCGGCTGAGCGCCGCCGATGCCTTGACGAGCGGGCGTGTCGAAGTCTTGCCGCAGGTGCCCGGATTTGCGCTTGCGCCGCTCTGGTTGATGCGCTCATCGCAGCCCGCGCGTGCCGCGACGGCCGAACCGCGGCGCGTTCTCAGTCTTCGAGCGGCGAGAGCGCTTTGAGCGGGGCCTTTTTAGCGCCCCCGATGTTGATCGCGGGGACGAAAGCCAGCAGCACCACGACAAAAATCGCGATCGCGAAGATCGACGTGAAGGTCAGGTGAAGCGACTGATGCAGCACCTGACGGATCGCATCGCTATCGCCGAGACTCGCCGTCTGATTCTGCAGCAGCGCTTTCAGCTGGTCCGAGGTGACCGCGGCGACATTCTTCGAGTGACTGAGACCGAAGTTGAGCACCGCGCCGAACAGCGTCGCGCCAAGCGTGCTGCCGAGATTGCGCGAAAAGAGATTCGACGCGGTGGCGCTGCCGCGCTCGTTCATCTCGACGATCTCCTGGATCATCACCAGCGAACTCACGCTCGAGGTGCCCATGCCGAAGCCGATGATGAGCGAACCGAAAGCAGCGATCAGCGGCGAGCTGCCGGGCGAGAGCATCAGCAGCAAGACGGCGCCGAGCGGTATGAACGCGCTGCCGCCGAGCAGAATGCGCCGCAGTCCGACGCGGTGAAACGATTTCGCCGCGAGCGTCGCGCCGGCCGGCCAGCCCACCATCATCATCGTCAGCGCGAGACCGGCGACCACGGGCGAACGATGCAGCACGCCCTGCACGTACATCGGCAGGAAGGTGGTGGCGCCCATCAGGATCGTGCCCGACAGCAGCGTCGCGCCATTGCACGCGGCAATCGGCCGGCGGCTCCACAGCGCAAAGGAGATCATCGGCTCGGCGGCGCGGCGCTCCTGCATCGCGAAGAACAGCAGGCACAGCGTGAACACGCCGCCCGCGATCGCTGCCTTCGCGACGTCGTCGTCGCCCGCGTAAGTCAGCGACGTCATCAGCGCGGCAATCGCGGCCATGAAGAGCGCGGCGCCGGCAAAATCGATCGACGGGCGCGCATGCCGCTCCGATTCGCGCAGGAACGCGATGAAGCCCGCCGCCGACGCGAGGCCGATCGGCACATTCATCCAGAAGATCCAGGCCCACGACAGGTTGTGAATGATGAAGCCGCCCACCATCGGCCCGACCACCGCCGAAATCGCCCACACGCTCGCCAGATAGCCTTGCACCTTACCGCGTTCGCGCGCCGGATAGAGGTCGGCGACGATGGTCAGCGTGACCGGCTGGATGGCCCCGGCGCCCACGCCCTGGATCAGCCGGAACACGATCATCGCGGGCATCGACCAGGCGAAGCCGGCGAGCACCGAGCCGAGCAGAAAGATCGCGATGCCGGCAAGCATGACGGGTTTGCGTCCGTACAGGTCGGCGAGCTTGCCGAACGCCACGGTCATGGCGGTCTGGGTGAGCAGGAACGACGAAAAGACCCAGCTATACAGATGCAGATCGCCGAGTTGCGCGACGATCTGCGGCATGGCGGTGGACACGATGGTGGCTTCGATGGCGACCATCGCCATGGAAGCCATGACGGCGGCGATGACAAGAGGACGCGACGATTGCGGGCTGCGGGACATGGGGCGATAGTATTAGGATGTTAGGCACGTCAGGCGGCGTGACAGGCTACTGAACCGGCAACATGAGCCGGCAACATGAGCGCCGCGACGCATAAACGGCGGCCGCACGAATGCGGCCGATGTCGAGTATGCACCTTGCGGAGAATGTGCGCTGCGCGTGAGGCGATATGGTGCGGTACAGCAAACGCGGCACGGCGCTTGCGCGTTCGACGCTTTCTTTCGACAGATGGAGGGTAATCATGAGAATCGAATTCACCGGACGCCGCGAAGTGGTGGCGGCTGCGCGCGTTGCCTTCGAAGCCAACGTTGATGGGGCCGGCGTCTGGTGCAGTGTGTCGCTCGATGCGTTGAACGACCATTTCGGCAACGACGGCACATCGGCTCACAATCTCGTTGGCACCTTCGAGGCAAATCGCGCACAGATCGAAAACGCTACGCGTCGGGTGCTCGAAAAAAACGGCGGACGGTCCGTGGAACTCGAGACCGGCGACTTCAATTGAGGCCGTGCGGTATCTAAACTTTGCAACGGTGCGAGGTCCGGCGCAGTCGTGCCGGATCCGCGACGGGTGGGAATCGACGCGATAGATTTTCGCCGGGAAAGCGCCTACGCTTCACAAACCACCCGAAGTCATTCCGGTTTCCTTCGCTGAAGTAATCGTCTTGCGCCAAAAGCCGGGACGAAATGCGCTAGAGACCCGGCCGGCACGCCGCGAGAGCCGCGGCGAATCTTTACGCAAGTGTTAGCGAAGCGCGACGGATTCGTCTGACTTCATGTCCTCGCGCGCGTGGGGAACGTCATGAAAGCAGCGTTCAGAACCATGGCCGCGATCGCGATGACGGTTGCCGCATCGTGTGCGCCCACGCCCAAGGCGTTTGCCCAGGCCGCGGCTGCGGCCAGTGTAGTGGGTTCGTGGTCGCTGGTTTCGCTGACCGAGGCAAAGAGCGGCAATGAAGCAGAACTGCTTGGACCGCATCCGCAGGGGCAACTCATTTTCGGCAGTGACGGCCGCTATGTGCTGGTCGTGCTCCGCGCCGATCTGCCGAAATTCGCATCGGGCAATCGACAGCTAGGCACGGCGGAAGAGAACGAAAAAATCATCCGGGGCAACGTCGCGCATTTCGGCACTTATACCGTCGACCCGGTAGCGCAAGCGATCGTGTTCCACATCCAGAAAAGTACCTTTCCGAACTGGGACGCCGATGTTCAACGGCGTCCGTTCATGTTGGACGGTGACCGGCTCACGTACATCACGCCCGGCGCCTTCGGATATGGATCGTCGAAAGTCGTATGGCAACGGATGAAATAGACGGCGTACAGGCCGGCGCCGCCGCTTCTTGCGGCAGCGCGGCTCCGTACTCTCCACGTGTTCTGTCTTTGTCTTGCTCCGGTCTATTTCAGGAACGTCATCTGCACCACCTTCACGATGACCAGTGCGACCGCCAGCACCAGATAGCCGCGCAGTAAGCCCATCCAGACACGCTTGGCCAGCGTGAGGTTCGGCGCAGGCAGTTCGTCCAGCGGCGGCATGCGCCACGTATCGCGGGCGCTTTTCGGCTGCGCCTCTGCCTGGCTGTCGACCGCTTCACCTCGAAACTTGCGAATCCCGGCCGTGACGGCGTAGCCGACGACGGTCAGCAGCGTCCCGCCGGCGAGTAGTTCGAGAATCGTTTCGCCGCTGATATCCGGGTACATCACCGAGGCGGTGAGAATGATCGACAGCATCACCAGTACGCAGACAACGGCGCCGGTGAACAGATTGAGCTTCTTCGAATTGACCCACGGGCCAAGCACGGCCTTGTCGTTGCACAGCAGCAGCAAAAATACGGTGGCGCTTGGGAGCAGCACGCCTGCGAGCGTTTGCACCGCTTCGGTCAACAGACCGAGCGGGCTGCCGGGAATCAGCACCAGCGCCGCCGCGGCGGCAACGATGCCGAAGTACACGAGGTAGAAACCCTTGGCATCGGACACGCTGCGATGCAACGAGTGGCGAATCTTGAACACGTCGCCGATGGCGTACGCGGTCGACAGCGACACCGCGGCAGCGCCGATGATGCAGGCGTCGAGCAGGGCCACCGCAAAGAGGACGGCCGAGGTCCTGCCGGCATACTTTTCGAGGCCGCCGATGACGCCGCCGGCGTCCGTGAAATTGCCGAACTCCGGCTTGCCGGCGTACAGCGCGGCGCAGAACGAAACCATCGCCACCGCGCCGATCAGCACGAACACAATGCCGATCCACAGGTCCGCTTTCTCGTACTTCATGAAGCGCGGCGTGATGCGTTTGTCGACAATGTAGCTTTGCTGGAAAAAGAGTTGCCACGGCGCGACGGTGGTGCCGACGATGCCGATGACAAGCAGCATCACATCGCTCAGCTTCGAATGGGCGGGCCAGCTCGGCACGAAGAAATCGCGCGTCATCTGGCCGACCGGCGGGTGAATCGATACGAGCACCGGCACGAGCAACAGGCTCAATAGGCAGAGCACGATGGCGAAGCGTTCGAAGCGTCTGAAACTTCCCGTACTGACGGCGGCCATGGTCAGCGCGACAGCGATGCAAACGCCGGCAATCTTGGAGAGGCCGAAGAAATCGAGCACGAATGTGATGCCGATGAACTCGGTCACGATCGTCAGCGCATTGAGAATGAACAGGTCAATGACGCTGAACGCGCCCCAGAATTTGCCGAAGCGCTCGAAGATGAGCCGCGCGTGGCCGACGCCGGTCACGGCGCCCAGTCTCAGCACCATTTCCTGATTGACGAAGAGGACGGGGACCAGCAACAGCATGGTCCACAGCAGCGTGGTGCCGTAGTTTTGCCCGGCCTGGGTGTAGGTGCCGAAGGCGCCTGCATCGTTGTCGCCGACCATCACGATGAGGCCCGGCCCCAGGATGGCCAGCAGCGTACGGAAGCGCGCCCACCAGTTGTTGCGCGGCGCCGTGTCGTGGTGAGCGATGGTGCCCAGAGCACCCCGGATGTCGCCGACGTGCGCCGAATCGAGCACGGCGCTCCGCGTGGTTGAGACTTGAGTTGGAGTAGACATTTTGCTTTCTTCTCTTAGGCTGATTTTTGAAATGACAATGCGCATCTCCGGCATACGTAAGGGCATAGGTCAAGGGCGTGAGTCGTGCACCGACGGCGTCGCTTGCGTATGACGGAAGAGGGCGCGAGCTTACGAAAGAAGAATCTTGAAATGCTGCCAGACGGCGACGAATTTGGAAGGTTCAGGCGCGTGCAGGGCAAGCATGCCGTCGTAGAAGACGCGCGATTCCTGGACGTGCGGCAGTTTCGACAGGAGGAGGCCGAAAATCATGATATTTCTCCGTGCGTGTATGGCTTAACGCGTGGCTCAACGCGCTGTTTGACGCGTCGTTTGACGCGGTTCGCGGAAAGCCGGCAGACGGAGAGGTCGTGCGCATCAGGCGCGGTGACGCAGGTCTACTCGCTTTCCTCGGACAAAAGTAAAAACAGAGGTGTGCGGCATATGGGGTAACTGTCGCTGTCCGGCATGGCGGCTCCTTATCGGCGTCTGCTGCGCGCGCCTGTTAGGCACGTGCTTGTCCACGCGTCAGCCCGCGCCGCTGAATCGAAAGGGCGCGAACGAACGCTGTCGCGAGTTTGACGCTCGCGACGCGGTGCCATACGGACGCGCGTGATCGCTGCGGCCATGTGGCGCTAATCAAGGTGCACGGAGAGGGTAACTACGGCGCGCACCGTCTGCCTTGAGGCAAGACGGCGGCTGGGTGAAGAGAGCGCGGACGTCCTGCCGGTCAGGCAGCGAAACTGTTCGAAGGTCGACTACTGCAGGTGTCCAAGGCATTCGCCCCGTTTGTGAAGATGCGCGAATTTTAGGCGTCGCTTGAATCCAAAGTCAACACGATTCGTTAAGCAGACCACATATAACTTTTTCGCCCCCCAATCTGCCCTCTGAAATGACCGGTATGAAATGAAAATGAAAGATTTGGCGCCGCCGTTAATCCGAAAACGGCCTCGCATGTGAGGGCAGTGCCGACAGTTTCGGAGTGCGATGCCTTTATGCTTTTTTTACTTGCGGTTCTGAACGAGTGCCGAATACAATCCGCCCGTCTTATCAAAAGGAGTCCCCCGTGGACGCATGCTCCAGTAGTGGAAGTCCGATGCCGGCCTGTGCCGGCGAAGCAACCGCGAGATAGCGACCGCAGGAACATTCCTTCGCCGCTAACTCGCTTTGGTCGGGTTAGCGCGCTTCATCACTGACTGGCTTTCTGCCGGTCTGTCAGCAGCACGCTCTCTCTGTTTGGCCGCCTGTCGCAAGCCTGCTTGCGAGGCGCAGTCACGTCGCAATCACGTCTTTACACGTCGCCCGGCCAGGTCGGGCTGGACGGGAGTGAGCTTATGTTCGTCAAATCATTTGCTACGTTTTTCGGTGGCGCGGTGCACTCGCCGCGCCTTCAGCGTCTTGCCTGCAGGGTGCTGCATTCGCACATCCGCACGAACTGGGCGGCGCGCATGGTCCATATCGGCGACCCGCTAACGCCCAGCGGCTACGCAATTCTGGCAATGACGGTTGCTGCCGTCGCGCTGGCCGCGATGTTGTCCACCTCATCCGTCGGTAATGAACTCAACCGTACGTTACGACTGAGCTGGTGGTTCTCCTGAGCGGAGGGCGGGTTCACGGTCCCGCCACATTCCGCGTGTCATATCCATGGAATAAGGCTATTCCGCACGATAACTTTGCTTCCACTTGCCATGAAAAAGAACCTCAAAACCACATTGCTGACCTCCGGCGGTCCCCTCAGCCTGTCCCTGCTGCTGTCATTCGGCGTCGTGCAGCCTGCCCTCGCTCAGACGAGCGGCGAACCTGCGCCGGCAGCAACGGCGAATGAGGCTGCGCCGTCATCGGCGGCGGGAACTGACAACGCGGCGAAGGCGGACCAGGCACCACCTGCGCCGACCGGGTTCTGGGATCGCTCGAATCTGTTCGGCGATATGGGTGGGCTGCGCCCGTGGCTCGGCAACTACGGCGTAACCGTCAATCTCCAGGAAACCAGCGAGTATCTGAACAATCTGTCCGGCGGCGTGAAGCGCGGCGGCGCCTATGATGGCCTGACCCAGTTCGGGTTAGTCGTGGATACGCAAAAGGCATTCGGGTTGCCGGGCGGTACCTTCAATGTGTCAGCGCTTCAGATTCACGGCAGCAGTATCAGTCAACGCAACTTGCTGACCCTGCAAAGCGCGAGCGGTATCGAAGCCGAGGATACGACGCGGCTGTGGGAGCTCTGGTATCAGCAGTCGGTGCTGGCGGGCAAGATGGATGTGAAGGTGGGGCAGCAGAGCCTCGACCAGGAATTCATGGTGAGCCAGTACGCGAACTCGTTCGTGAACCTGACATTCGGGTGGCCGATCCTGCCGTCGGCCGATATGCCTGCCGGCGGCCCGGCGTATCCGCTTTCGTCGCTGGGTGTGCGCGTGCGCGCGAAACCGTCCGATGCATGGACCGTGCTGGCCGGCGTGTTCGACGGCAACCCGGCGGGCAGCGATGTGGGCGATCCGCAGCAGTTGAATCATCACGGGACGAACTTCAATCTGCGTAACGGCGCGCTCTTTATCGGCGAGGTGCAGTACGCGATCAACCAGCCGCCGGCCGATGCATCGGCTGCGCAACCGGCCGGACTGCCGGGAACCTACAAGCTGGGCTTCTGGTACAACACGCAGCGTTTTGCGGACCCGCGCTTCGATACCGCCGGGCAGTCCCTGGCGAGTCCGGCGAGCACGGGCGTGGCGGCGAGCCATCGGGGCAACTACAGCTTTTATGCCGTGGCCGACCAGATGGTCTGGCGGCCGAGCGCGGACAGCCCCCAATCGGTGGGGGTCTTCGCGCGGATCATGGGTGCGCCGGGCGACCGCAATCTGGTCGACCTTGGCGTGAACGCAGGCGTCACGCTAAAAGCGCCTTTCAAGGGACGCGACAATGACGTTGTCGGCCTCGCCGTAGGCTACGCGAAGATCGGTTCGCACGCGCAAGGGCTCGCCGGCGATACGGCCTCGCTGACGCCGGCGGGCTATCCGTCGCGCAGTGCCGAAACCATCGTCGAGGCGACCTACCAGTATCAGGTCACCCCCTGGTGGCTGTTGCAAGCGGACTTCCAGTACGCGTTCCGGCCTGCGGGTGGCATTCCGAATCCCGACAATCCGTCGCAACGGGTCGGCAACGAAGCGGTGGTGGGGGTACGGACCAACATCGTGTTCTGATACGTATCGGCGGACACTTGCGCCGGCGAGCGTGATGCCCTCGAGCAGAATCGCGACCAGCGCGGCGTGACGCCGGTCGGTTTCATATCCCCGATCTGCTAGACGGCGGTTTGCCCGCCTTCATGGGCACCGCGCAGCAGCCGGTCGAGCGCCGCACGTGGCTCGTCCGGCAACGCTTCCAGGAACAGCCGGTACGCTTCGCGCTGGGCACGAGTTGCCACGGATGCACACAATTTTTCGAGCGCGGCGGCCGACGGTAGCAGTACGCTTCAGCCTGACGAATCTATGTTCAGACAATTCGCCTGGGTTTCCGGGCGATCAACGCTTGGGAGCCGACATGTTTGCATTACCGTGGGTTGCAATTTTCCTTGCCGTGCCGGCGACGTGGTTGTCCGCTATTCGATGGCTGAGTCTGGGGCTACTCATCCTGGGCTATGGCGCTGCGCTGGCGAATGGGCCGCTCGGATTCCGGGCGGCGATCCCCGTCGCGTTGCTTCTCCTTGCCGCCTATGCCGTACGGCAAAACCGCAAGGCGCATGTCCAATACATCGGGCACACGCTGTTCATTGCGCTCGCCATTGCATTAAGCATGCATTGGTTACCCGGCTTTCATAACCCGCGGGTCATCGGACCGGAGCGTTTTACGCCGGATGCCGTGCCGTTCACGATGTATCTCAACCTCGACAAACCTCTGATCGGTTTCTGGCTGCTGTTGGTTTTGCCCTGGATTCGGCCTCAGTACGCGCTGCGTACGTCGTTGACAGCAGGTATCGGCGGATTACTGATTACGGCGGTGACTTGCCTGACCGGGGCCGTATTGCTCGGACTCGTCACGTGGGCGCCCAAATGGCCGTCCGTCAGCTGGCTGTGGCTGCTGAACAATCTGCTCCTCGTGACTGTCACCGAGGAGGCCTTGTTCCGCGGCTATCTGCAGGGTGGCCTAAGCCGCCTGCTCAAGCAGCGATCCTACGCAGACGCGCTTGCCCTTTGCGCAGCAGCGGCATTGTTCGGGCTGGCGCACATAGCAGGTGGATGGCAATGGATGGTGCTGGGAGGCCTCGCAGGAATTGGGTATGGCCTGGCTTATCGCTTCGGCGGACTTCAGGCCGCGGTGCTGGCCCATTTTGGCCTGAACGTGCTGCACTTTTTCCTGTTGACGTATCCGATGCTTCAGCCGGCAGGCCAGTCCTGAATCTCCTTCAATATTCGCTGTCTGGTGTCACCTCTTCGAAAATAGCGGCCTGCGTCCGCTAAGCGACGAACCGGGAAACTTGCTGCCTTAGCGTAAAAAATCCGGTTCTTGAGGGCGCGCTCTCGATACTCAGGTCGCGTTGCTCGCACTTGCTTGCGCAGTTATCTGTCGCGGTCCATAGAACAGTCTTGTTAGCGACTCTAAGCCTGAATCACAGGTCGAACCGGAAACGGAAAAGTAATTTACCGTTTTGCGGAAACTGGGCCCTCGACAGCTACCGCGATGCGTTGTGCCGACATTCCCTCACAAGAAAATAAGGAAATCCTGAATGAAACGGACCGCAGTTTTTAAAGATTTGCACCGTAATATCTCGTAGGCGATGTGTTCAGCGCGCCGGCTTGAGCAAACGTTTGCGCACAAGAAGGAATGACGGACCTGCACATCGGCTATTGCGGAGTTAACGACGTTCTACTGCTGTGAATTGCAATCGCATCATCAGCCAATCGCCGTTGGGGTAGCTGTAACTACAAGAGGAAAAACAATTGAAAAATCTCGAATCAACACTCAGGGAATCGCATTGCATGACGCCTGTGTTGCGCGTCACGATTTGCGCGTTGGTGCTGTCGGCTGCGCTGTCTGCTGAATCCGTTTCAGCGGCGAGTACGTCGACGGATTCATCGACGCCCGTCACGACGCAATGGGGTACAGTCAACGAACCGTCATTGCCTACGACGGTTTGCAAGCCGCTCGCCGCATCGCTTACGCCCGTCAACGGCTCGATCGATTCGCTGGATGCGAACGCGTCATCGTCCCAACCGGATACGTCACGCATCCAGGCCGCGATCGACGCATGCCCGTCCGGCCAGGCAGTCAAACTCACGAAGGGCACCTCGGGCGAATCGGCCTTTCTCAGCGGTCCGCTTAAGCTCAAATCGGGGGTGTCGTTGTGGATCGATCAGGGCGTGACGCTTTTCGCGTCGCGCAACCCCGCTGACTTTGACAATGGCGTGGGGACGTGCGGCACCGCGACGACGTCGAACACCAAATCGTGCAACCCGCTCATTCTCGCGAAGAGCACGGCGGGCAGCTCGATCGTAGGCGACGGCACCATCGACGGCCGCGGCGGCAGCCTGCTCACCAGCGGTCCGAATGCGGGCGCGCGTACCTGGTGGGATGTCGCGTACCAGAACAAGACGGCGGGGCTCAACCAGCAGAATCCGCGGCTCGTGCAGATAACGGGCGGTTCCACATTCACGCTCTATCGCATTACGTTGCAGAATTCGCCGAACTTTCACGTGGTCACCGATGGCGTCGCTGGCGTGACGGCATGGAACATCAAGATCCTTACCCCGAGCCTCGCGTATAGCGTCAGCGGTTACGCCTGTCCGAACGGCACTACGCCAGACAAGATCACGCCCGCCACCTGTTTTACGCCGGATACCGCGAAGAATACGGATGGTTTCGATCCCGGCCAGTCGAGCAATGTGCTGCTCGCCTACTCGTACATCAGCACGGGTGACGACCATGTGGCGATCAAGGCAAGCGGATCACCGGGCAGCAACAACCTGACGTTCGCGCACAACCACCTCTACTACGGACACGGCATGTCGATCGGGAGCGAGACGAATGCCGGCGTGAGCAACGTGGCTGTCGCCGACATAACGATCGACGGCAACGACAGTTCGAACGGAAACGGCTTGCGTATCAAGTCGGATTCATCGCGTGGCGGCAAGGTGAGCAACGTCACGTACAGCCAGGTGTGCATGCGCAATGTTGCGCAGCCGCTGGTATTCAATCCGTTCTACAGTTCATCGACGGGCACACTGTATCCGAACTTCACCGGCATCACGATCAGCGGTTTGCACTATCTGGGCAGCACGAAATACGGTGGCGGTCATGTCACGTTCGAGGGATACGAGAAGAACAGTCAAAAGAATCCGCTCGTGATTACGCTGGACAATGTCGTGTTCGACAGCAAGCAGCCGACTTTCGACAAGGACATCGCGACGCACTATACGCTCGGTCCGGGTCCTGTGAGCTTTTCGAATGAGATTGTGACTTCGACGTCGAATGATGTGACGGTGTCGGGTTCGCCGGGCAATGCGACGCCCGTCGATTGCAGCAGCGCGTTCGTTCCGCTCAATTCTGTGCTGCCGGCTTCGCCTATCTGAGCAACCCGAGTCTTGTTATGAATGCAAGCCGTGCTTTGATTTTATCGAGCGCGGCTTGCGTTTTTGCTTCTGCTCCTGGCGAGTGCGCGTTAGCTGATATCCGCACTAAACTTGAACCACTAACCGCCCTCCGAACCGTCGGCAAAAAAGATCGACGATGCGTAACGAACAGGCACTGGGACACGTCATGCAACCGCATACCTTCACTCATCGAGGCTACGAGATCACCGTCCACCCGGAACAAAACGAATTCGGCGCATGGCAAGCAAAAGTAAGCGTACGCCGGTCTACGGAGACGGTCGCGGAATTCCACCCGGAAACGGTCCAGCCGGAATGGTTGACGCAGGAGGAAGCGGTACGCGATGGATTGGAGCGGGCCACACGCCTGATCGATCGAAAGCTTGAGGGGCCGCTGGTATAGGTGCCTGAGGCGCCTGGATCGGCGCACAACAACGTGAACGGCAACGTGCCCCGAAGCTCGCTAACCTGCGGGGCACGTCGTGCGCTTCAGTGCCCGAACGACTCGGTCTTCGAGGCCGGAATCGAGGACACGTGCGGCCGTGCAACCTGCTTCAGCAGCAAGGCCACGCAAGCAATCACACCCGCGGCTGCTACCGTCGCGAAGATTCCGGCGAACGTGAAGTGGCGCCGCGTCAGTTCGGCGACGAGGAACGATCCCGCGATGCCGCCGAAGCGTCCGATCCCCAGCATCCACGCCACGCCCGTGCCGCGTCCTTGCGTCGGATAGAACGCAGCGGCCAGCGCCGGCATCGACGACTGCGCGGTATTCATCAGCACGCCCGCGACGAACACGACGAACACCAGCGCGCCCACGTTGCCGACCGCCTGGCCGATGAAATAGACGCTCACCGCGGTCAGCGCATAGCAGGCCGCGATGATGCGGTTCGCGTTGAAGCGGTCCATCAGCACGCCGCACAGCACGGCGCCCACGCCGCCGAGCGGGAACAGGGCCGAGATCAGCGTCGCGCGCTGCGGCGTGAGGCCGGCGTCCTTCAGCAGGATCGGCATCCAGTTGATCGACGCATAGAAAATCACGAGGCCCATGAAGTACGCGACCCAAAGCATCACGGAGCCGATGATGTACGAGCGCGACAGCACCACGCCGAGGCCCTTGCCGCCCGTTTGCGGAGCGTTCTCGGTCATCATGAACGTGCCGGCTTGCGATGCTTCGGCGGAAATCCGCGCCAGTGCCGCGCGAATCCGCTCGACCGGCTGATTGTTCGCGACCATGTAGCGCACGGACTCCGGCATTTTCAGCAGCAGCACGACCAACAACAGCAGCGGCGTAACGCCGCCGAGCAGCAGTACGCTGCGCCAGCCGAAATGCGGAATCATCCACGCGGCGAGAAAGCCTCCGAACGCCGCGCCCAGCGGAAAGCCGCAGAACATCAGATTGATCAGCGTGGCGCGGCGGCGGTCCGGACAGTACTCGCCCATCATCGTGACGGCGTTCGGCATGGCCGCGCCGAGACCGACGCCGGTGATGAAGCGCAGCGTCGTCAATTGCCCGATGCTGGTGGAGAAAGACGAGCCGAGGCACGCCACGCCGAACAGCAGGACCGAGCCGAGCAGCATCGAGCGCCGCCCGAGCCGGTCGGACAGCGGCCCTGAGCCGAGCGCGCCGCATGCAAGGCCGAACAGCGCCGCGCTGAGCACGGGCGCGAGCGCCGGTTTGGTGATGCCCCATTCGGCGATCAGCGACGGTGCAATGAAGCCGATCGCTGCCGTGTCAAAGCCGTCCAGCAGGACGACGATGAAACACATGAAAAAAATCAGCCACTGAAACGGCGAAAAGGGGTGCTCGTTGATGAAGGTCTGAACGTTGACGGTGGCGGTGCGGCTCATGATCTGTCTCCTGACTGCGTGGAGGCCCGTCGTACCGAGCCGTCCTTCTTACTCTGTGCGCCGATTAGAAGCGGTGCACGATGCCGACGCCTGCCGCGAACTGGCTGCGCGACGATGACGGCGCGCTCTGGAAGCCGTCGCCGATCGTCGCGGTGGCGGTAATGATGTGGCCCGAGCCCGCGGTGCCGAGCGTGTTGCCGTTCGTCCGCTGGAACGCCTGCAGCGCGTAGAGACCGGTGCGCTTCGACAACGCATAGTATTCCGACAGATTGACCTGCTGGTACTGCGCCGAGCTCGTGATGCCGTTCGCCTTCGTGGCGCGCGTGTAGCTGTAGCCGGTTGCGAAGTCCCATGCAACCAACGGCTTCCAGTGCAGCACGACGCCGCCCGTGTTGAAGACCGCCGTATCGTGGAAGCTCGATCCTACCCCCGGAATGTACTGTACGTTCGAGTATGCAGCCGACACATCCCAGCCGTTGCCGAAGTTATAGCCGCCGGTGACCGCGAAGCGCTGCTGCGCCTGGGCCGTCTGGTAGCCGTTGGTCACGGCCGACACGCCTGCTTGAGCGCCGTTGTTCGACACGGTCGAATTCGCGCCGAAGGTGCCGCCGCCCACGGTCGAATTGTTCAGGCGCATGAAGCCGACCGCCACGCCGACCGGGCCGTTGATGTACTGGATCGCGCCGCTCCACGTGGAGCCGCGGTTCAGGCTGCCGGGCACGCCGCCGAGCGAATACGAGCCGCTGAATGTGAAGCCGTACAGCTTCGGCGATGTATAGACCAGCGAATTGTTCGCGCGGTAGATCGTGTCGAGTGCGTCGACGTCGCCCGCGTGCGCGCCGTAGAAACCGGTGAGCCACGTCGTCGGGCTATACGGCGAGAGCAACGAGTAGTACGCCGTGTATTGACGGCCCGCGGTGAAGGTGCCGTAAGTCGGATTCGTCACGCCGACCAGCGCCTGGCGGCCGAACATCGCATTCGTATACTGCTGCGCGCCGTTGGTGGAGGAGAAACCGGATTCCAGCTGAAAGATCGCCTTGGTGCCGCCGCCGAGATCTTCCGCACCTTTCAGGCCGAAGCGGCTGCCGGCCCACACACCCGACACCATACTGAGATTCGACCGGCCACCCGTTGTCGAACCACGCGACGTCTGGCTGCTTTGATACGAGAGACCCGCATCGACGACGCCGTACAGTGTGACGCTGCTTTGCGCGAATGCCGGCGTGCCGGCGAGTGCCGTGACCGCGCAGGCGACGCGGGTCAATGCGATGGTGTGCTTCATGTGAACGATTCTCCCGTGAACCTGACTGTGACGACCGGTGGTAGCCCAGTCGTCATATTTTTTTGCTTGAATGATGTTCGTATATCGAACTCTGATTCAATATGCGAACAGGCGCAACTGTAAACAATCTGTTATTTAATCGTCAAGGCGGGATAACCCGCGACTGACGGCGGGCAAACGCGCGGCATCCGGGCCCGGCGTCCACCGAATCGATCTACGCGGCGTCCACCTTATAGATGGCGAGCTTTAGAGAAGGGTCGTCGTTGGCCTGGAACGTTGCGTATTCGACCCGCAATTCGCCCATGGTCGGGTGATGAAGCAACTTGCGGCCGGCTTGGGTGCCCTGAACATCGTGTGTTTTCCACCAGGCATCGAACTCCGGACAGCCTTCGCGAAGACGGGCCTGCAACTCGAGAAAGGCCGCATCGCCGGCCCACAGATCGTGGCTCGCGCGGAACTGCGCAACCATGCGCCTCGCCTCCCGGGCCCAGCCTGCGCCGAACAGCTGCCGGGCATGAGCGGTCGTCAACATGTAGACGAGGATATTGCGGTCGCGTTTTCGCATTGCGCCGAAATCCGTGAACAGTTCGGCAGCTGCGGTATTCCACGCCAGGATGTCGGATCGGCGGCCGGTGACGTAGGCGGGTTGAGCGAGATTTTCGACGACGCGGCGTACGGTATCGGGGACTGTCTCGAGAACGAAAGGGCGGCGTTCCGCGACGCGCGCCAGCGCTCGCAAGTGCGCGTGTTCCGCCGCATCGAGGCGCAACGCGCGGGCGAGTGCGTCGACCGTGGTGGAAGAAGGGCTGACATCGCGGCCCTGCTCGAGACGGACATACCAGTCGACACCGATGCCGGCGAGCTCGGCCACTTCCTCGCGTCTGAGGCCGGGTGTACGCCGCCGCCGCTCGTTCGCGATGCCGAGCGCGCCCGGGTCCAGACGCTCCCGGCGGGCGCGCAAAAAATGGCCTAGTTCGGCCTTGCTGGAGTCCACCGCGTCATTCATCACAGTGTCCGGGAGGGATCGCTCGGTCCTGGGATAGTACCAGTCCTGAATACGCCTGCTGTGCGCACCTATGATGGCTTCTCCGCACGAAGGAGGGAAGCCATGAAAGCCGCTCTGCTGAAAGCATTCGGATCGCCGCTGGTTATTGAAAGCTTGCCCGATCCTCATCCCGGCGCGGGCGAGGTGGTGATCGAAATTGTCGCCGCGCCGGTGCTGTCTTACGCCGCTGAGGTGTTCAGCGGAGCCCGGCAGTATCCATTGCTGCTGCCGCTTGCCGTCGGAGTCGGCGCGGTTGGCCGCGTGCACGCGGTGGGGCCGGATGCGACACGCCTGACTTCAGGAGAATGGGTATTTTGCGACCCTACGGTGCGCTCGCGCGATGACGTAATCTCGCCCGACGTCATGCTGCAAGGCTGGATTGCTCCGGGCGAAGGCGCGCAGCGTTTGCAGGCGCATTTCCGCCACGGCCCGTTCGCCGAAAAGATGCTGATACCGATGGAAAACGCGGTCCGTCTCGGCGCGCTCGATCGGGCGGCTGCACGGCGCTGGTGCGCACTGAATACGCTGCTCGTTTCCTATGGCGGATTGCTCGCGGCCGACTTGCAAGCAGGAGAGACGATCCTGGTCAGCGGCGCAACCGGCCATTTCGGCAGCGCGGCGATAGCGGTCGCGCTGACCATGGGCGCAGGTTGCGTCGTCGCGCCCGGCCGCAATACAGCAGTCCTTGACGATCTTGCGCGCCGATTCGGCCCTCGCGTCACGACAGTCGCGCTCACGGGCGACGAAGGCGATGATCGGCAGCGCATGTGCCGGGCTGCGCCGGGGCCGATCGACAAAGTGCTCGATCTACTGCCCCCTATGCCGGACGCGGCACCGTCGCGCGCCGCGGCAATGACGGTCCGGCCGCACGGCACTGTGGTGCTGATGGGCGGCCTGCGTGTAGGTCTGGAATTGCCTTACGCCCATCTGATGCGCAACTGCATCACGGTGCGCGGTCAATACATGTACCCTCGCAATGCGCCGGCGCGTCTCGTCGCATTGATCCGTTCGGGCCTTCTGTCGCTGGACGATTTCGAAGTGACGAGCTTCGGCCTCGATCAGGCCAATGAGGCCGTCGCGCACGCCGCCGCACATGGCGGTCCGTTCCGCGTCACCGTCATCCAGCCATAACACGGAACAAGCCGGCCTCGCGCGTGGGCTCGATTCAACTTTGACGATTGAAATGGGTCTTGAAATCAGGGGTGAAATCGCATCGACGTTCAGACGTCGCAATTACTACCAGTAGCGCTGAATGAAGCGCGAGGAACCGGGTAAGTCCGACCGGTGCGAACGCAGATTGACGGCAGTAGTGTTGCGTCTTGCTGAGTTTTGGCGGAAAGGCAACATTTAGACGTGAAACGATAGTGAATGCCTGATACCTGCGCCACGGACCTGCCGGTTCCCTCGCCGCATATCAGCTCACCCGACACGAGCGCGACCGCCAAGATGGCTCGAGCCGCGGTTCGACGACTGCGCACATCGCGCGGACATCCGGCGTGCCCCACGACACGTGGATCAATGGCCCTACGGTAACGGCAGCGCCGGAAAAAGCGAACCGTTTCTCACGCTAAGTGAGGAGCAACGTGAATCTTTTTCCTTGCACTCTGGTTTATGTGGATCTCGATGCAAGCCCCGGTCCCAACGCGACGAATCGCGACCCGCTCTCGTACGTGAGTCAGGCTGTCTGCCTGAACAACAGCTTGCGGCGCGTCGGCATTCCCACGTTGACCATCATGACCAATGCGCCAGCGCAGGTCGCGGAGCGGCTCGACAGTATGGCGCTGGGGCATCGTCCGGCGCTCATGACGTTGAGCGCGACAATCGAGTTGCCGAAGAACACGCCGTTCTACGCGGCGCATTTCAAACTGGATCTGATGGATCAGATCGCCTGCGCGTTGCCCGCCGACACGATGCTGTTGCTGCTCGACGCGGACATGGTGGCGATGCAGCCGCTCGACAGACGACTGATCGAACGATGCGCCGAAGCCGGCTTGGGCGCGTTCGATATCTCCGATCAGGTATTCCCGGCGTATGGGAGCGAAAGCGTCGTCGCGGATCTGGAAATCGTCGCGGGTCAGCGGCTCAGGAATCCGCGCTGGTACGGCGGCGAGTTCCTGCTGGCGACGCCCGACGCATTGCGCCGGCTGGTGCCGCGAGCGCGCGCCAGTTACGCGCGATATCTCGGCGAAATCGGCCGCATGCGCCATCACGGCGACGAGGCATTTATTTCCGCGACGCTGAACGCCTTGGTCGACGAGGGGCAGGCGCTTGTCGAGGTCGGTGCTTATCAGGCGGTCGGCCGTCATTGGCCCGGCAATAATTATCGCGACTGGATGTGGTTTCGCGGCTGTTCGCTGGTTCATTTGCCGGGCGGCAAGGCGTTGCTGGAGAAAGAGGCGCGCTTTGGCGAATTCGTGCCGGCCCGTTTCTGGCGCCGCATGCGAGTCGCGCATTGGCGCGGCCGCGTGCGCCACGCTCTGAAACGGATCGCTCGGTGGCTGAGCGTCGAGCGCCTCGCGACACGGTCTGCTTATGCGGTGCGCGGCGTGAAGAGTTAAAACGCGATCGGGTCAATCGGGTTGCAGCGAGCCGGTATCAGGGTAAATTCGAGCTGAAGCAGCAGACGCAGTAAAGGGCAGGGACGTGGCCCGCATCGTTGGCGATGCGGGCCACGTCACGTCGATAATTTTAGCGGCCTCTAGTGCCGTTCCGCGTTTGAGAAAGACGTATGCTCGGTTCGAGACAATCGCAGAGTTTCCTGCACCACGTGAGCTCAGGTTTCGTCGTTGACGCCACCTCCAAAGGGAATAAGCAAGCCGGTTCGAAGGTTAACCCATGCAGAGCGTCATGCTGCAGCGTCAGGTCGACGTCGAACATCGTGCGCTCGCACTTCGTGGAGAAAATCATGAAACTGAGTTCGCTGAATCGGCTTGTCATACAGTTCGCACCGGGTACGCTCATCGTGAGCGCAGCACTATTGGCGACGTCGACCACTGTCTTTGCACAAACGGCGCCGGAGCCAGGCGCGCATCAACTCACCCGCGCGGAAGTCATGCATGAACTCGAGGAGTTGGAGGCGGCCGGCTATAACCCGTCGCAGGGCGACGACGCTGCCTATCCCGCTGATCTTCAGGCGGCGGAACAACGGGTTGCCGCCAAACATGCGGCGGAAAAGAATGTGCTGACCGGTGCAAGCCCGGCAGCACCGACGAGGCCCACGCCTTGAAGTCGACGGGTTGCCCGGATCAAAGGACGCAATAGTTTGGTTTGCGATTCAGCGACGTCTGATGGCGGCAGGAAAAAGACAACCATGAAAGCCACGTTTCTGCATGTATTCGCAGCGAGTGGACCAGTCGCCGTGCTCACCCTTGCGTTGCCCTGTCGCGCGGGCGCATGCAGCGCTCACGCTTGCTTTGTCGCTTGTTGTCGTTTGTTGGTTTGTTGTTGCCTTGGCCAGGCTGTGATGTTTGCCGCGTTGCCGGAATCAGACATTTAGCGCCGCTTTGCGCGACCTTCGACGCTCCAGCCAGCTCCGCAATTGACCCGCCAGAAAAGCGCTGACGACCAGCGCAAGGTACACGGTGACGAGATCGTGACGCCACGCATCGAGTGCGGGTTGATGCGCGACCAGTTTCGGGTCGGGCGCGGGAAGGATCGCGTGCATTGCCACGACGGCACGCTTCATCCGGACAAAGCCCGCTGCGGATAGCAGCGGCAGGAATACGAGCAGGGTAAGCAGCGCGGGCTTCGCGTCGCGCACGATCGCATAGTGGCGCAACCGGAGCCACAAGCCGAGGCAGCCGTGCAGCCAGCCCGGCGCGAGCAGCGCCAGTTGCAGGCCTTGCGTGCCGCTCGTGATCAGCGATATCACGATCCGCTCGTAGTTCGGTTCGAAGCCGTAGAGCGAGCCCGCGAGGCGCGTTGCCACCGCATGGCGGATGAGCAGAAGAGGCAGGCTGAGCCCTGCCCAAAGGCGTATCCATTCGGTGAGCGGCAGCGCCCAGTGATTGCGCCCGTAGATCGTGCGCAAGGCCAGCGCAAAATGCAGGAGGGCCGCACCGTACAGCAGGATCGTTCCGGGCACGCTGCGCCAGACTCGCAGAGCCAAGGCGAGGCCGTGTCCCGCAAGATCGAGCGACCAGATCCCGAGTGCGTGGTTGACCAGGTGGAGAAACAGATAGATCAGCAGCACCACGCCCGATGCTAGCTGCAAGCGGCGCAAAACAGGTCGCACTTCAACCTCCGTTGATGTTGTCCATGCAAACGGGTTTGTTTGAAGCCCGCTTGAAGGTCGCTTGAAACCGCTTGAAACCCGTTGAAGCCCGTTTGAAACTGCGACCGAAAACGCTGCGGCCGAAAGGCCAGGAACGGCGTGCGGTCCTTTGCGCTCGCACGGCAATCCTGGCGTAGCTTTCGGCACATGTTCCGGCGGCGCGGAACATTCAATTGGCCGCTTTAGCCGATGCCCCGCTTGCGGCCGCGTCGCGGGCTGCATTCTGTTGGGCGAGATGCGCTTGCTTCATGCGCTCCACTTGTGCGGCGAAAATCGGATTGACGTCCGGGTACGAGGTGTCGGTAACGTAGTTCAGGCCGTTTTGCTGCGCTTCGATCAGTTCCTGATAGACCTCGGCGCGCGTCTTGGCTTGGGCAAATGCAGCCGACGATGTGAAAACGGCCAGCGAAATGGCGGCGATGACGAGCTTTTTCATTTCAGACTCCTATGAGTGTTGCACGGTGTGCGACGAGCAGACGCCGCTTCATTCCTGAATATTCCCAGGGCTTGAATGAACAGCGCGGGTCCGACTGTTCCTCGCCGCTTGCCCTCGGCGGTCAATATCGGACGGCGCTTCGCAGTGACGTACCGCATCGGCGAATCGCTGCAACGCGCAGAGCGAACCGCATACGCTCTGGTACTCCTCTCGGCCGATCCTGCCGTCGAGGATGACGGTTATGCCCGAGGCGCGGGCCATGTCGATGATGTCCATGTCGACTACTCCTTTCGTGTTCTCCGATCTGCAAGACTGCCGGTTCGGTGCGGCTATTCCCACGTTCCCGCAGATTGCGGGCGTGTCGGCCAGCCGGGCGGCGGGATTGAAAAAAAATCCGGTGGATCGGTTTGGGCGGGAATAAAACGGATGGCGCGGCAGTCACGCTTCATGAACCGAGTCGAGAGGCCCGCCGGATGATCCCGCGGTCTGCCTCCGAATCTTTATCCTGAGGTCAATATGTCGTCAGATCATTCATTCGATCCGTCGCGTCGCGGCGCGCTGAAATGTCTCGCGTTCGGCGGCGTGGGCACCGTGTTCATGCTGGCCGGAGGCGTTCTCACGCCGGTGGAGTTGGCCCTTGCCGCCGGCGCGAAGGATTCATCGACGGCCGGCAATGTTCCCCTTTTCCTGCAGATCAGCGACACGCATATCGGTTTCAATAAGGAAGCCAATCCGGATGTCGCGGGCACGCTCAAGCAGACGATCGACTTCGTCAATGCCATGCCGGTCAAACCGGCGCTGACAATCCATACGGGCGACATCACGCATCTATCCAAGCCGGCCGAGTTCGATCTCGCGGCGCAATTGCTGTCGGGGCTGAATATCACGGAGTTGCACACCGTGCCGGGCGAACACGATGTGACGGATGGGCCAGGGGCCGAATACTTCAGCCGGTTCGGTCAAGCCTCGGACAATAAGGGCTATTACAGCTTCGACCACAACGGCGTGCACTTCGTCGGTCTCGTCAATGTCATGCATTTCAAGCCGAACGGTTTGGGAGGCCTGGGCGATGAACAACTTGCATGGCTCGAAAACGACCTGAAGAGCCGCTCATCCAGCACACCGATTGTCGTCTTCGCGCACATGCCGATGTGGACGATCTACGAGCCGTGGGGCTGGGGCACTGGCGATGCGGGCCAGGCAATGAGCTATCTGAAGCGCTTCGGTTCGGTGACGGTCCTGAACGGCCATATTCACCAGATCGTCTCGAAGGTCGAGGGCAATATCACCTTCCATACAGCGCGCTCGACGGCCTATCCGCAGCCGACGGCCGGCAACGGGCCAGGCCCAGTGCCGCTGACGGTGGCGAGCGATCAGCTTCCCAGGATGCTCGGGGTGACCAGCATCAAGATCGTGCGCCATCCGCTCAAGGCGACGCTGGCCGATACCACGCTCGTTTGACTTCCGGATACCGTTCACCAGCAGGAACCAGCAGGAGATAAGTTATGCCAACGACTCATATTCGCCGTGTCTTTTTTTCGCTCCTCGGGATTGGAGGGATCATGGCGGCATCGGCCGTTTTTTCTGTCGCTCGAGCCGAGGATCCCAACGCGGTTGTTATCAAGAACTTTATGTTCTCGCCGATGGCGCTCACGATCAAAGCCGGTTCGACGGTGACCTGGAAGAATCTCGATGGCGAACCGCATACGGTTGTCAACGACGCCGGTATTTTTCATTCCGCGGCACTCGATCAGGACGATACTTTTCAGTTCAAGTTCGATAAGCCGGGGGTCTATAAGGTGTTCTGCGGCATACATCCGAATATGAGGGAGACGATTACCGTGCAATAGGGGCCTCGGAGGCCTCGGGGGCCTCGGTGGGCGCGTAGCGCCTGGTAACACATGTAACCGATTGCGAGTTCCCAGCGGCCCACTCTCAGTGGGCCCATTTGTTGCGTGTCGGATAGCCGTGGCGCATCACTTCCGCGTCAGCGGGAAAGGGGCGGGCAGTCCAGCTTCACCGCCCCGCGCATCGCTACACACCGTGTGGAATTTTTACCTGTTCTGATCAATAAAAATCCAATTCGCAAGCTGACTTCCGGCGCGGCAGCGGATATTGTCGCCGCCCGGCGAGCGGGGTACATTCTTCCAGCGGCTTTGCATTGGCCAATTGCAAGCCGTGCGAACACAAGTCTGCTGAAACGGCAGACGTACGAGTCCGGAGAGTGTTGCGATGTTCAACCATACCGACTTGCCTGAATCAGCTGTAGACGGCCCGGATACCGGTTTCAATCCTGACTTTGAGTCGATGCCCGCCGCACCGCCTGGGCGATTCGGACGTCTTGCGCTTTGTGTCGCGGCCGCAGGTGCGTTGGCTCTCGGCGTAGTGGGTACGGTTGCTTACGGCGTCTGGTTCAACCACGATCAGAAGACCTACGCCGAGGCAATGACGGGCGCGCGCGAGGCGCTGGCCATTACCGCTTCGACGGCAGCGGTGAAAGTGGCAGCATCGACGAAACCGGCTGCACCGGCGATATCGGCTGCATCGGTAAAACCGGCGGCATCGACCGAACCGGCGGCATCAGCGAAAGCATCAGCGAACCCGGCGGCATCAGCGAAACCGGCAGCACCGTCAGAATCGACAGAATCGACAGCTTCGGCAACAGAAGACGACCCTCCAACTGAAAATGCCTACTTTGCCGGTCAGGTAACACGATCCTCGTCGCTGCCTTCCCGGGAAACTGCCGTTGCCGCCGTGGACCCCGCCGCGTCTGCGTCGTCCGACCGATCCGCTCGCCGCGCAGCCGCTTCGCCAGATCCTGCTGCGCCGCAGCTGGCCGACACGCGCCCTGGCCGGGAAGCCCGAGCCGCTCCGCAGGACCGCCGTACTCAAGTGGTGCACCGGAAAGCCAAGAGGAGCCTCTTTGCCCGTATGGGTCTGTTTTTTCGTCGCGTGAGTTACCGGCAGCATGGCACAGGAAACAGGCAAGACACCTATTCCCATCCCTGAGCGGTTTCGTTCGCGGCGCGCCCTCGCTTCGCGCTTCAGGCTGGGCCCGGCTCCGATTGCCGGCGCATCGTTGCTTTGTCTGCTGATTAGCGTCCTGTATCTTGCCCTGCAAATCAGGACGATTTTTTCGGACCAGTTGCGCCAGGAATATATCGGGTTCGTCCTCGAAGCGGTCGAACGTGCGGAAAGTGCCCGCAACATGGTCGGTGTCTGGGAACACCTGCGTGAAGGTAGCGACGCCCGATCGGACGGCTACCGGCATGCGCGTCAAGAACTCGCAGGACGCCTCGCGTCACTCGCGGCGCTGGTCGATGCGAGTCCGTCCGAGGCGCCGCAAGTTCCGCCATCCGCGCTATCGCCTGACGCAAATCTCAGCGGTACGGATGCATTGCTCGGCTCGGCATCGGCATATTGGCATGCCCAGCGAGACATCGTCGGCGCCGATGTGCGGGTGCGGATTTCCCACGTCGCAAACACGTTGATCGCTTTGGGAGCGTTGCTGTTCGGCATGCTATTCACTGCGCTGGCAATGTATGCGAAGCGTACTCGCCAACTCGCAGGCCGGTCGCACAAGTTCGAACACGCGGCGCTGCACGACGCGATGACCGGGCTGCCAAACAGGCGGAAATTCTTTGCCACGCTCGATGAAGCCGCGGCAAGCTCGTCCGCCGACTCGGCGCTCCATAGAATTGCGGTCCTTTATATCGACCTGGACGGTTTCAAGCGAGTCAACGATTCCCTCGGCCATCGACTCGGCGATGAATTCCTGATTTCGGTTTCCAGACGTTTTCGCGATTCGGTTCGTCAAGCTGACGTTGTGGCCCGAATCGGTGGCGACGAGTTCGCGGTGCTGATTCGGGATTTTTCGACGGATGCCGAACTGGGCGAAATAGCCCAGCGTCTCATTGGCTGCGTGAGCCAGACTGACGAACTGATGGGGACCGGGCTGGTTCGTGCCAGCATCGGCATCGCCAGTTTTCCCGATCCCATCGAGGACTACCGCCGCCTCGTCGCCGTGGCCGACGAAACGATGTATCAGGTCAAGCGCAACGGCAAGAATGGCTACGCGTTCGCGGTGCGCGCGAACTGATCGGGATTCGATCCCCGCGCAATTTTCGATCCCGGCTTCGCATCGCCGGCGGCGAGACGAGGCGCCGGCGAGGCGAGGTGAGGCGCCGTCGCGTGACGCGTCTATTCGACGTCTTGCGGATTCAGCCACGGTTGAAGATGCGCCCGATTTTCGCGGTAGTAGTTTTGCAGGTCGCCGGCATGGCGCTCGCTCGCGAGCCGCAGCGCGAGGCGCGAGGTCCGGATTTCCCCCGCCGGGAGGTCTGTCGTCGAACGCATCAGCTGTGTCCGTTTTGCCAATCAACGAGCTGCTCCCGTGCATTCACTTCGGCGAACGACGGCAAAGCGCGAAGCCGCTCACTGCACCGCCGCGGACGCCCGCCCGGCCGAACGCGGCTGTGTCATCGCACTGACTGCGGCAAACACGATCACGTTCAAGGCCAAAGCCAGAAACCCCACATTCACGTCCTTCAACGCATCAGGCAAAAACGGCATCAACTGCGCAACGCTGAGATGCATCGTCGTCGTCACCGCGACCACCGTCACGCCGGCGAGAATGCCGCAGAACGCACCCTGTTTCGTCGCCCGATTGCGCGGCGCCAAACTGCAGATCACCGCAGGGAACAGCTGCGTCACGAAGCTGTAACCCATCAGCAGCAAGGCCACGATCGTCTCCCCGCCGTGCAGCGTGAAACCTACGGCCACCAGTGCAACGACAGGCACGAGGATGCGCGCCAGACTCGCCACCGTCGCGTCCGACGCGCCGCGGTTCACGATGCCGCGGTAAACATCGTTGGCAAGCAGTGTCGACGCCGAGGTCAGGATCATCGAGCCAGGCACCAGCGCGGTCAGCACGCCCGCGGCGCCGATCACGCCGATGAACCACGGGTCGAAGGTCTGCAACGACAGGCGGAACAGCGACAGGTCGATGTCGCCGCCCTTCAGGCCCGGCACCTTCAGCGTCGCGGCAAAGCCGACGAAGAACACGAACAGCAGGATCAACTGGTACAGCGGCAGCACCATCGCGTTGCGCCGGAAAATGCGCGCGTCTTTTGCCGTGTATACCGAACCGAACGTGTGCGGCCACATGAAGAATCCCAGCGCGGTCAGCAACACGGTCGACTGGAACCAGGTCACGCTCGAACCCTTGGCCGGGAAGGTCAGGAAGCCGGGGCGGGCGGCATCGATCGCGCGGAACATGTTGCCTAAACCGCCGTAGTAGTGAAGCGGCAGATAAATGCCGAGGAACAACACGATCGCGAGAATCAGCAGGTCCTTCACCACCGAATTCCACGCCGAGCCGCGTACGCCGGAGACGATCACATACGAAGTCACCACCGCGGCGCCGATCCACACGGCCGCCGTCGACGAAATCGCGCCGTACGACGCGGTCGCCACTATGATGCCGAGCCCCTTCAGTTGCAGCACCAGATACGGAATCAGTGCAGCCACGCCGACCAGCGCCACCAGCGTGCCTAGCGCCGGGCTGTCGTATTTGCGCGCGAAGAAGTGCGGCTGCGAGACGAGATGGTGCTGTTTCGCGTAACGCCAGATCGGCGGCAGCATCCAGTACGAAAGGATGTACGCGAGCGTGCCGTACGCGAGGATGTAGTAGACCGGAGCACCCTTGCCGTAAGCAAAGCCGCTGCCGCCAAGAAAAGTGAAGGTCGTGTAGATTTCGCCGGCCATCAGCAGAAACACGAAGGCGGTGCCGAAGCTGCGGCCGCCCACGGTCCACTGTTCGAGGCTCATGTCGTGGCCGCGCCGCGCGCGCACGCCGAGGTACAGCGCAAACAGCGTGATGGCCGCAATGATGACGAGTGCGCTCATGATCGGAGCTCCTCGCCTTCAGCGGCAATCTGCCGATTGGCGGGGTCCAGACGGTACACGATCGCCATGATGATCGAACTCAGCACCACCCAGATGACGATCCAGGCCAGCACGAACGGCATGCCGAGCACGAGCGGTTCGACACGATTGACAAACGCGATACCGAGCACAATGCCGATGAACGGCAACGCGGCGAGCGCACGAAGCGACATGGGGCAACTCCTCGAACCGGTGAGTACGTCTCGTTGAAAGTGTGGCTTCGGTGGCGACTGTATGCCTGATGCTTCGGTTGCGTAAAGCAGGTCAAAAAAGCCTCTTTTGAATTTTGAGTGGGTAGGTTTGGCGGGTCAAGGACGGGCGTAAGCCCGGCGTAGCGAATCCTTGAGG
>NZ_JBYSWU010000025.1:0-110581 GCF_058781505.1 Paraburkholderia sp. FW306-2-2C-D06C
GAGCGGGGGCGGGTGCCGCGGCAGGCGCGGGTGCCGGGGTAGGCGCTGCGGTGGCCGCAGCGCTGCCGCCATCGCGCAGGCGCAGGACCCCGGCGGCGAACTCGCCATCGCCGAGGATGCTGAAAAAGGTGCTGACGGCAAGTGAAATCCTGCCGAGGAAAGATGGGTTCGAATCGGTCATAAATGCTCCTGATGGGCTCTGTTAAAGGACGAGCCATCCTGTTTGCCGCGTCGCACGCGACGGGCCTTTGGGCGCCGTCGTGCGTCTTGGTCGACGGCATGTTCCGCCGACATCTGATTCTTCAGAATTTTGCGGCGCCGCCGGGGCGCGCAAACCCGTATTTTGCCTTGTGCGGCGCGGAAAGCGGGCAAAGCCGGAAATTCTCGCGGTGAATGACCGGCAATCAGGTGGAGAGTGAGCGCCAATCAGGTGACGCCGACGCAGCGATGGAGGCGTGGCGCAGGAGCGCCAGTCGGCCTTGCCTTGCCTTGCCTCGTTGCGTCGCCTCACACCGTATCCGGCCCGAATTCAGCCACGACCTGATCGATGAACGCGCGCAATTTCGGTGTCGCGCGGCTCGCCGGAAACACCAGATGCATGGGCCGCGCAGGCGCTTCGTAGTCGGCTAGCACACGCACCAGCCGGCCTGCGGCGAGGTCGTCTCTCACGGCCACTTCGGGCCCGAGAATCACGCCGCCGCCGTTGAGCGCGGCGGCTTGCAGCGCCTTCATGTCGTTGGCCTGAAAGCGGCCCGAGATCGGCACGGCCTGTTCGCCGTGCGTGTCGCTGAAACGCCATTCGGTGTCGACCGGTTGTGCGGTATAGACGAAGCTCAGGCACTCGTGGTCCGCCAGCTCCTGCGGCGTTTGCGGCACGCCGCGCTCGGCCAGATAGCGGGGCGCCGCACACACCACTAGCCGGTAGGGCATCAGCGGCCGCGCGATCAGCGACGAATCCGACAGCGAACCCAAACGAATCGCCGCCTCATACCCCTCGTCGATCAGATCGACGAAGCGGTCGGTCAGCGACAACTCGACCCGCACCTCGGGGTTGGCTTGCAGATAGCGCGTAATCAGCGGTGCGAGACAGCAGGCGCCGAATGTGACCGGCGCCGTGATGCGCAAACGGCCGCGCGGCGACGACGACAGATCCTGCGCAACCGATTCCGCAGCTTCCGCGTCCGCGAGCAGCGCCTTGCAGCGTTCGTAGAAGATCTGGCCGATTTCGGTGAGGCTCTGACGCCGCGTCGTGCGGTTCAGCAGGCGCGCGCCGACGCGCTCTTCCAGCGTGCTCACATGCTTGCCCGCCATCTGCGACGAGATGCCGAACGCGAGCGCCGCCGCGGCGAACGAACCGCTGTCGGCGGTTTTTACGAATACAGCCATGCTGGTCAAACGATCCATCATTCCCCACCCGTGGTTTCGACAGTCGGCAAATTATGCGCGTTTATCTTGCTGAGGTTTTGAATCATAGTGTGCTCACCGAGGAGCAAGCGCTCGACCGAGCGACCCTCAGACATTCATGGAGTGTGAGCAATGAAGATAGGCATTCTCGGCGCGGGTTTCATCGGCCGCGCATTGGCGACCCTGGCAAGGAACCGCGGTCACGAGGTGATGATCAGCAATTCCCGCGATCCGCTGACCTTGACCAGTACGGCCGCCGCGCTCGGCTGCGCGCTCGGCACCGCTGAAGACGCCGCGAAGTTCGGCGACGTCGTGGTGGTCGCCGTGCCGTTCAGGAATATTCAGGCGCTGCCGGCGGCGGCGCTCGACGGCAAGATCGTGATCGATACCTGCAACCACTACCCCGGGCACGACGGCCACATCGAAGCGCTCGACCAGCACACGACCACCACCAGTCAGATGATGGCCGCCGCGTTGCCGGGCGCCAAAGTGATCAAGGCCTTCAACGCGATCCTCGCGAAGGACCTGGAAACGGACGGCAAGCCGGCCGGTACGCCGAAGCGCCGCGCGTTGCCGTTCGCCGGCGACGACGAAGAGGCGAGGCGCGTGGTGAGCGCGCTGCTCGATGAGTTCGGTTTCGATCCTGTCGATGCGGGCACGCTCGCCGATAGTTGGCGCTTCGAGCGCGCCAAGCCGGTGTACTGCATTCCGCTGGACCGCGCGGGCCTCGCCGAAGGGCTGGCCGCGGCGCGGCGCGATGTCGAGTTGCCGCATGGGTCGTGGCGGCAGCGATCGGCACAGCAGGCAATCGTCACACGGAGCTTGCGATGTACTCGCGCAGCCATTGATGCGCCGGGTCGCGATGGGAGCGCTCATGCCAGAGCATAGCCATCTCGTAGCCCGGTATATCGACAGGCGGCTCGACTACCCGCAGCGCACTGTTGTCGCGAACCAGGCGCGAAGGCAGCATCGCCACGAGGTCCGTGCTCGCGAGGACCGACAGCATGAACAGGAAGTGCGGGACGGAAAGCACCACGCGGCGCGCGAGGCCTGCCTCCGCGAGCACTTGATCCGTGATGCCGCGAAACCCTCCGCCATCCTGCGACACGACCACGTGATCGAGTGCGCAGAATTGCGCAAGCGTTGGCCGGCGCTTCAGGCGCGGGTGACCTGCGCGGCCTGCCAGAACATACCGCTCCTTGAAGAGCGCCCGCCGATGCAGTCCGGCAGGCGCGTCCTCGCTGGTATGAAAGGCAAGATCGATCTCCCCCTGTTCCGCCTGTTTGGCGATGCGTGACGGAACAATCTCCAGCACCGCCAGCCGGGTACCCGGCGCCGCCGAGCGCAAGCCGGCCAAAGCCGGCAGCAGGACTGTCGATTCGCCGTAGTCGGCAGCGGCGACACGCCACGTATGACCGGCCTCGGCCGGATCGAAAGGACTGGCAGGCGATACCGCGCGCTCGAGCGCATCCAGTGCCTGCCGCAAAGGTTCGCGCAACGCCTCGGCCCTCGCGGTGGGCCGCATTCCTCGCGGCCCGGGCAGCAGCAGCGGGTCGCCGAGGACATCCCTCAGCTTGGCGAGATGAACGCTCACCGACGGTTGAGAGAAGTTCAGACGTTGTGCTGCGCGGGTCACATTGTGTTCCGAGAGCAAAACATCGAGCGTTACCAGCAGGTTGAGGTCCAGCCGCCTGAGATTATTCATCTTAATACCTGTAATATCAGAAATTCATTTCCAATATACCGGACAAAAACCTATCCTGCGCTCTTCTGGCAATGGAGGTTCAACCATGAATGTTCTTCTCGTCTATGCCCATCCCGAACCGAAGTCATTGAACGGCTCGCTCAAGGACTTTTCGGTCAAACGCCTCGAGGATGCCGGACACGTCGTCCAGGTTTCCGATTTGTATGCAATGAAGTGGAAAGCCTCGCTCGATGCGGACGACAGCACGGACCGGCGGACCGACGAGCGCTTTGATCCATCCCTCGAGTCCATGCATGCGTTCGAGAACGGTTTGCAGAGCGAGGACATCGCACTCGAACAGGACAAGCTGCGGTGGGCGGATGCGCTCATTCTGCAGTTTCCACTGTGGTGGTTCTCGATGCCGGCGATCCTCAAAGGCTGGGTGGAACGCGTCTATGCGTATGGCTTCGCGTATGGCGTAGGAGAGCACTCCGACGCACGCTGGGGCGACCGCTATGGGGAAGGCACGCTGGCAGGAAAACGGGCGATGCTGATCGTCACTGCGGGCGGATGGGAGTCGCATTACGGCCCGCGCGGTATCAACGGCCCCATAGACGACATTTTGTTCCCCATCCAGCATGGGATCCTGTATTACCCCGGCTTCGACGTCTTGCCGCCGTTCGTGACCTATCGGACCGGCCGGGTTGACGCAGCCAAATTTGCAAGGATCTGCGACGCGCTCGGCCAGCGTCTCGATGATCTCCGGAAGACCGAGCCAATCCCATTTCGCCCGCAGAATGCCGGCGCGTACGAGATTCCGGAACTCACGTTGCGAGCCGATATTTCTCCGGATCGGACCGGCTTCGCGGCACACATCGCGTAGCAATTTCGCGGATCACTGCAACTCGAGCCACAGCGGCTGGTGATCGGACGAGCGGCTATTCTGGTCCACGTCGCAAGCAACGATGTGCGGCGTCAGATCCTCGGTGACAAAAACAAAATCGCAGGCGAACGGTCCGTCGGGCCATTGCTCGTGATCGTATAGACCGACTGTCGCGGCGCGCGGGGCGTTTGGGTGCGCACAGGTCCACGCATCGGCGAAGGCGGGCGCACCGGCAATCGGCTCGAGCATCCTGCAATAGGCGGAGTCTGCGAACGCGCTGTTGAAATCGCCGCATATGATGGCGCTCATTGGGCGCGCGGTATCGGCAAACGGACTGTCCGGCCTTTCCGCTTTTGCCGGACGGTGGGCATGGTCGCATGCTTCCTTGTGCACTTCGTGCAGCCTCGCCACTTGCGCCAGCCGTTGTGCTTCGGAGTAGAACTCGAGATGCGTCGTGATGATGCGCAACGGACCGACATCGGTGTCGATTACTGCCTCGAGCGCGACACGCAGCATCGACGGTTCGGCGGGATCGGCGGGCCATGGCAGCGAATGACGCAGCACTTGCCTGACTGGCAGCCGGCTCACGATCGCATTGCCGAACTGGCGCCGATCTCGCGCGGCCCCGAGCGGCGGAAGATCGGAGCCGATCGCATCGAGCACGGTCGCGTGCGGCAGCAACGCGGCAAGCTCGGCGAACTGATCGGCAGAAGGGCCGCCAGCCAATCCGCCTTGCGCCGGTCCGCGATGAAAGCCGCGCGTGACTTCCTGCAGGCACAGAATGTCGAAATCGCACAGCGCCCGTGCCTCGCGCACGATGCGAACGAGGTCGACGCGGCCATCCACACCGCGTCCCCACTGGATGTTCCAGTCGACGAGACGCATGATGTTCTCCTTGGTAAAACCATCTTGCTAGTTTACTGCCGCAATGCCGGATGGATAAATCCGCGAATGCAGAAGAACCGACTGGCGGTTTGCGTGGCTGCGAGCGAGCCGGCTCCTATTAAGCTGAAGATTAGCTTTCTCCGTCTATCCTGACGATGCGCGCAAGGTGCATAGTTACATTTCGCGCCGTCAATAGCGCGTCTTCAGAACAAGCAATCTGCAACGAGGATATGACGTGAAAAGATTGAGCAAGCTAGCAGTGGCTGTCGCAGCTGTTTTGACCTGCTTGTCGCCAGTCGGCGAGGCCGCGCAGACCCTGAACCCGCGCGTCGAAACAAGTCTGGCGAGGAGCATGCAGAGTCGACTCGACGCGCTTGCCCAGCGTGCGGAACCTGGCGTGCTGGGTGTTTCGGTTGTCGACTTGCAGAGCGGCGCTCATTGGGAAGTGAACGCGGACCGCGCGTATCCGATGATGAGCGTCTTCAAGGCGCCGCTTGGCGCGACTGTTCTCCATCAAATCGAGAGTGGCCGGCTCTCGCTGGATCAAACCGTGACTTTGACACGTGCAGACCTGCGCAACGGCGCGAGCGCCATCCGCGACAATTTCAAAGGTGAGCGAATGTCTTTCACCGTGAGGCAGTTGCTGGAGGACGCGGTGAGCCATAGCGATAATACGGCCGCTGACGCGTTAGTAAAGCTCATCGGCGGCCCGCAGGTAGCGACTGCTTTTCTGACCGGGCACGGCATCACCGGTATGCGCATCGACATGGACGAGGGGACGGTGTCGAGTATCTTCAATAACCTCGGTGCCGCCGTCACGCCGCCGGCACACGAGACTGCCGCCGCGCGTGACCGGAGGCTGAGAGACGGCTACTCGGCCTATCTGGCCGACCCGCGCAACCGAACGACGCCGCAGGCCGCGGTTAGTTTTCTCCGCTCACTCTGGCAGGGCCAGTTGCTTTCTGCCGAGTCGACGCGGTACCTGCTTGGGCTGCTGTATGCGCAAACGGTCCCTCGTCGTTTGAGAAACGGCATTCCCGACGGTATCCGACTGGCCGATAAATGCGGGACATCGGAAAGCGTCTCTGGAATGACGGCAGCATATAACGATATCGGCATCGTAACGGGGCGAGATGGACATACGATTATCGTTGCGGCATTCCTCATGGCATCGCACGCTTCGCAACCCGCCAGGGACGCGATTTACGCCGATCTTGGCCGGGACATTGCGAACCTGGTCCAGTAGCGAAGTCCATTAGCGAAGCGCGGGGCGAGCCGGATTGAAAAAACGGTTTCGATATGCCTGACGGTCTGCTTGCGGTTTTGCAGCCAGGGGGATCAGAGAACTTTCTTCATCGAGGGAGAGGGGTGGAACACATAGCTCTCGTGCTCATAGAAAGCAATCGCCTCCTGCCGCGCGTCGAGAAACACCGCCGTCATGTCGCGAGCACGCGCATCGGCTTGCGCATATTCCAGCAGGGCGTGACCTGCGCCGCTTCCGCGCGCCTGAGCGTCGACCACAAGGTCATCGACGTGCAAGTGCGCCCCGCGCGCCAACGTATGGACCGGCCTCATTCCGATTACGCCAATGAGCTTGCTGTCCTGAAACGCTCCAACAAGCTCGTAGCCGGAAAACGATTGCCGGCGTGCTCGCCGCAGAAACTCGTCCAGATCCAGAGGGCGTAATTGAGCGATGATGGGAAATGCTTGCGCCCATTGCGCTGGGGAAAGTCTTCGGATATCCAGACTGGTGCGGCGATTTGCAGTCATGGTTTCGGTCCGTCCTCGTTGGAAAAGTCTCGATTTTTGCACACAATTTAAATTACTTTCCTTTCTGCTCAGCTCCGATTTATTCTCCTGTTCGCAATAGATCCAGAGGCCCAATGACGGTAAGTTGGACCGCCGACAACGGTAACAGCGGGAAGGCGACGCTTGCCGCCGCCTGTCACCGATCGCCGACAGGCAGAGGCTCCCTTTGCGGACGGTGCCGGAGAACCACCCGCTCGACCGAATCACACGCGTGACGTCGCCACAAGAACCATGGTGTTCAAGGCTGGCTTAGCAGGTTCTGCACTAATCCAGCAGCGCCAGCAGCGCGCGGTGATCCCAATCCAGTAACATAATCATAACCACCTGAAGCGTTGCAAATGGCGCCACAACTGCCATTGCTGCCAGTAGTGACATCATTGTAGGCGTTGCTGCCAATGCCATAGAGTGTGTTATAGGTGGCAGAAAGTTTTAATTTTCCAGCGGCAACGCGCATGGAATTGGCGATTGCAAATAGTCCGGCCCATTGCGGTGCTCCCGCGCTGGTACCGCCCACTTTAAACCAGCCTGATTGCCCGAGGTAGCTGACAGAGTCATAGACGGCGAATCCGGTATTTGGATCGCCGTTGTAAGCGACATCCGGAATGCCGCGCTTTCCAGCATAAGGTAACGGCCATGCAGTCTGGCCAGCCGGTTCTGTCTCATAGGCGCTAAGACCGCCGCCACTCCCGCTCCACGCGGTTTCGCCGATGTAATTGCCGTACGGATCGACATTAAGGGAAGTGCCGCCAACACCAACGACGTATGTCGAAGCAGCCGGGTATTCAGAACCGTAACCGCTATCCCCTGACGACGCCAGGAAGGTCACGCCAGGGTGATTGTTATTGTTGAAATGACTGTCATAGGTGGTCTCCGAACTGAATTCGCTCGCCCCGAAGCTCATGGAAACCGTCGATGCGCCATTCTGCATCGCCACATCGACTGCCTTCATCAGATCGCTGAAGCGACTCGTCGCTGCTTCAACCAGCAAGATCTTTGCTTTGGGAGCAATCGCATGTGCCCACTCGACATCAAGAGACATTTCGATTGCCCAACCGGCATCGGTCCTCGGTTTGCTGCCGCTCGCGTATATCTTGCGGAAACAGCCATTGGGAGTCGTGCATGACGGCAGACCGAACGTGGAGCTAAATACGCCAAGGTCGGATTCGATATTCGGCTGATCATAAGCATCGATGATGGCAATCACCATGCCTTCACCCTGATTGGAAATTTCGTCAAAACCATAAGCATGCCGCACTGTAGCGGGTGCCAGACCGATTGGCGTGGCAGTGCTGACACCTGGCTTTATGTGAAAAGGCGGGCGTGCATAGCCTTTGGGAGGACGCATGCCTTCGGTGTACGAAACCGACAGACTATCCTGCTGAGCCGTCGCTGGAATGGCGAAGCCGATTGACACGCCAAGTAGAACCGCAAACCCGGCTTTGGGGAAATTTTTCATTTTTCGATTCCCTTACTTCATGTGTGATCCCCGACTTCCAGGCTGACTACACTACGGCCAAGTCGCTTGTTGCCGAGGCGCAGATTGAACATCGCAAGATTGCGATTGGTGGTCCGTCGCCTGACACTCAGGCTCTTCGATCAGCTTGAATGCCGAACTCAGGAAGGTTGGCCGCCACACGCAGTTGCATGTGCGCATGGTGTGGCCAGACCAAGGCTGTATGAGGGTGTGGTCCACGCTGAAGTGTTCGCCGGGAACCCAGTTTTTTCTGTGCAATCGCCAACACTTCATTGAAGAAACAGATCGGCATCGACCTTGTCCGGATGGGGCGTGTCAACGCGATTTGTCACTCTGTCGCTCCGGCACTGCCGCCCAGATACGCTGCGCGAACCCGGCTATCCTGCGCCAGATCCCTGGCAGGGCCGGCAAGCGCGATGCGGCCGCTTTCCAGCACGTAGGCACGATGAGCGATGCGCAGTGCCTGGCGTGCGTTCTGCTCGACGAGAAGGATCGAGGTGCCTTCGTTGCAGATGTCGGCAATCATGCCGAAGATCACCCGGACCAGCTTCGGCGCCAGTCCCATGGACGGTTCGTCCAGCACGACGACACGTGGCCGCAGCATCAGGGCGCGCGCGATTGCCAGCATCTGCTGTTCGCCACCGCTGAGCGTGCCCGCCAACTGGCTGCGTCGCTCTCCGAGCCGCGGGAAAGTCTGATAGACCTCGGTCATCCGCTGTTCCAGCAAGGCGCCGTCGGCCCGGATCAGATAGCCGCCGAGCCGCAGATTTTCCTGGACTGTCAGCGCCCCGAACATGCGACGGCCTTCCGGCACATGACCGAGACCCAGGGCCACGATCTGGTGAGCCCGCAGTCCGGCGAGCGTGTGCCCGGCCATCACGATCTGTCCAGCACGTGGGCGAATCAGGCCGGAAATGGCGCGTAGCGTAGTGGTCTTGCCCGCCCCGTTGCTGCCGAGCAATGCCACGATCTCACCTTCCGCGACGTCCAGCGATATGCCATGCAGAACCTCTACGTTCCCATAGCTCACATGCAGATCGCGGATTTCTAGGAGTCCCACAGCGATTTCTCCCCGGCGGCATCGTCGGCCGCTTCGTCTATCCCGGCTGTACCGAGATAGGCGTCGATCACACGCGGGTCGGCCTGGATCTCGATTGGCGAACCCTCGGCGATGATGACGCCATGGTCCATGACGATGATCCGGTCCGACACGCCCATCACCAGCATCATGTCGTGTTCGATCAGCAGCACCGTCACGCCAAGATCCCGAATACGCCGGATCAATTCCATCAGCGCGTGCTTCTCGGTCGGATTCATTCCCGCTGCCGGCTCGTCCAGCAACAGGAGATGCGGGTTGCTGGCGAGCGCACGAGCGATCTCCAGCCGGCGTTGGTCGCCATAGGGCAGGTCGGCCGCGCGTTCGCCCGCCCGGGCGCCGAGGCCGACGAAGCTGAGCCAGCCGAGGCCCTCTGTCGCGTGATTTTCCGCCTCGGAACGAGCGGAGGATAGCGCGAGCAGCTCGGCGATCAACTGAGCTCGGAGCCGATGATCCATGCCGATCAGCACGTTCTCGAAGGCAGTCATGTTGGCAAACAGGCGGATGCCCTGGAAGGTTCGCGCGATGCCGCGATGGACGATGCGATGAGGTGCTCCGCCAACCAGCGAGGCGCCGCGCCAGAGAACCTGACCGCCGGTCGGACGGGTCACGCCGGTCAGACAATTGAACACCGTGGTCTTGCCGGCGCCGTTCGGGCCGATCAGGCTGAGAATCTCACCGCAGCGCACCGTGAAACTGACGTCGCCGACCGCCAGCACCCCGCCAAAGCGGCGCTGCATGTTGCGCACCTCGAGCAGGATTGCATCGGTGACGCTCTCCCGGGGCACGGGCTTTGCGGCGACGGCGCCCTCGCGTGGCGGCGCCACGCGGCGCAGTGGCGCCGGCCACAGGCCTTGCGGCCGGAGTAGCATCAGGATCACCAGCCCGATCGCGAACCCGAAGATGCGCCAAAGGTTGAGAAAACGCAGCATCTCGGGCAGGCCGGCAACGATCACGGCGCCGAGTATCACGCCAGGAATGCTCCCTCGACCGCCAAGCACGACGATGATCAGGATCGTGACGGACTGCAGATAGGTGAACCCGGTCGGGTCGATGGTTCCGAAGCGCGCAGCGAACAGGCTTCCGCCAAAACCGCCGATCAATGCGCCCATCACATAGGCAAGCAGTTTGACGCGCAGCGTCGGCACGCCGACGGCCTCGGCAGCCGCCTCGTCCTCGCGGATGCTGGTCCAGGCGCGGCCGAGCCGCGACTGGCCGAGCCGGATCGCGAACACGAGCACCAGCACGAGGAACGCGATGCCCAGTTCGTAGACCGCATGGGGCGAGCTGATCTCGTAACCGAACAGGCTGGGGCTGTCGATACCGTAGATGCCGTTCGGGCCGCCTGTAATCCGAAGGTTGGTGGCAATGATGCGCGTGATCTCGCCGAATCCAAGCGTGACGATCGCCAGGTAGTCGCTGCGCAGCCGCAGTGTCGGGTAGCCAATGACGATGCCCGAAGCGCCGGCAAACGCAAGGCTGAACGGCAGCGTTTCCCAGAACGAGAAGTGCAGCAGTGTTTCCAGCAGCGCCGTGGTGTAGGCGCCGATTGCAAAGAAGGCTGCGTAGCCCAGATCCAGGAGCCCTGCATAACCGACCACGATATTCAGCCCGAGGCCGAGGATCGAATAGGTGGCGATGGTCAGGCCGACATCGACGACATAGCTGCTGGCGACAGCCGGCAGCGCCACGGCGGCGACCAGAAGACCGGCGCCGGCCGCAGGGCGGCGCCAACGCGCTGAAGCTTGCGGCGCGCCCATGGTCTACATTCTCTCGACGACGCGTTCGCCGAACAAGCCAGTCGGCTTGATCACGAGCACACCGATCAGCACACCGAACACCAGCACATCGGTCCACTGCGACGAGACATAGCCGGCGCCGAAGGCCTCGAGCAGGCCGATCAGGATGCCGCCGGCCATCGCACCAGGAATGTTGCCGATGCCGCCGAGAACGGCGGCGGTGAAAGCACGAAGACCCAGCACGAAGCCCATGAAGAAATTGATCTGCGTGTAGTAGAGCCCCTCCATGACACCTGCCACGGCGGCCAGCACCGAACCTAGCAGGAAGGTCAGCTGGATCAGCCGCTCGACATTGATGCCCATCAGACGTGCCGCGTCCTGATCGATCGCCAGCGCGCGCATTGCCGTGCCTAGGAAGGTGTGATGGACGAAGAAATACAGCGCCAGCATCAGCGCGAGGCTCGCCACGATGATGCCTATCTGTGTGAAGCTGACCCGCACGCCGAGCAGATCGAATCCTGTCTGGCTGAGCACATGCGGATAGGTGTCGAAGCCGGCGCCGTAGAGCAGCAGCACGCCGTTCTCCAGCGCGAGAGAAACGCCGAGCGCCGTGATCAGAATCGACAGCCGCGGCGCGCGCAACAGCGGCTGGTAGGCCAGCCGCTCGATGGCGAGGCCAAGGGCGCCGGTGACCGCCATCGAGGCGACGAGAGCAATCAGCAACGCCAGGGCGAGCGGCAGGTGCGCCGCGGCCAGCACGGTCAAAGCGGTCCAACCGACGAACGCACCAACCATGAACAAGTCGCCGTGAGCGAAGTTGATCAGCCGGATAATCCCGTAGACCATCGTGTAGCCGAGGGCGACGAGGGCATAGAAAGAGCCGGTGGTCAGCCCCTCGACGACGAACTGGAAGAAGGTGCTCATGGCCGGGTGCGGTGCGCGACAGAGCCTACTTCATCGCCACCCAGTGTCCGCCTGCATCGAGCCGCTGGTAGGGCGTGAAATTGCCGCTGCGCACGATGATGACGATATACACCGCGTTGCTGCGGTCACCTTTCGGATTGAAGCCGATCGTCCCGGTCACGCCCTGGTAACCCGAGATCTTGTGCAGGGCAGCACTGATCGCCGCGGGCGCCGTCGATTTTGCGTTCGCGATCGCTGTTGCGGTGACCCCGACGGCATCGTATTCGTAGACGGAATAGGGGCCGGGCGCTTGTCCGTAGGCCTTCGTATAGTCATCGACATAGCCGTGCGCGGCGCTCAGGAACTGCGCCAGCGGCGCTGTGGTGATGACCATGTCGTCGGCCGCGGGGCCGGCTGTTTTCACCAGTGTGGGGTCGTTGGTGGCGTCGCCGCCCATCAGCGTCATCTTCAGGCCCAGTTGTCGCGCCTCCTTCACCATCAGGCCGGCTTCGGCGAAATAGCCGGTGTAATAAATGACGTCCGGCTTCAGTGAGGCGACATGGGTCAGCGTGGGCGAGTAGTCCATCTGGCCGGGCGTGATCGCATCGTCATAGACGACGTCGACGCCGTTCTTCTTCAGGGCTTCCACCGTGTTGTCGGCGAGGCCCTTGGAATAGGTCGTGTTGTCGTTGATGACCGCCGCACGTTTCGCGTGCAGGAAGTTCTTGATGAAGCTGGCCGCAAACGGACCCTGCTCGTCGTCACGGCCGATCGTGCGGAACACGTTCGCGTAGCCCATCTCGGTCAGCTTGGGATTGGTCGATGCGTCCAACACGTAGGGAATGCCGACGCGGTGAAATGTCGTCAATTCCGGCAGCGCCGCGCTGGAGCAGTAGCCGCCGGCCACTGCAACGACGCCTGCATCGACAAGTTTCTGCGCCGCCTGTACCGCTGTTTGCGCGTCGCAGGCGTCGTCTTCCGGCACTAGCTCGATCTGCTTGCCGAGCACGCCGCCAGCCGCGTTGATTTTTGCGGCGGCAAGCCTGGCGCCGTTGACGATGTCCTGGCCGGCATTGGCGCTGCTGCCCGACAGCGGCACGGGCACGCCGATCTTGAGCGTGGCGCCCTGGCTTCGCGCCAAACCGGGGATCGTGCCGGCGAGCACGGCCAGAGCGGCCATGGCCGCGATTGTTGTTCGCCGCAAAACGCGAACTGCATCGGGCATGCCATTCTTCTGAGCAATCATGTTAGTCACTCCTTATTGTGAAAGGGATCGAAGCGATCCGCCACGCGGATAGACCGGTGACATCAGAAAGCGGACGAAAACGTGCGTGCTGGATCAATGGCTTGTCTGGCAGGCTCATCGCAGCGCCGTGACGAAAGTGATCCTTTCATAATAGGTCTCGACGCACATTGGACGGGATAGGGTATCCGCGTAGAAACCACCATCCAGCGTGTCGGCAGCGCTATATTTGAACGGCTAGCAGCTTTGCATGGGACCGGAGTAAGCGCTAAAGCGCTAACTCCGGCCGACAGCTCTGCATGGGGCTGGAGTAAGTGCTCTGCATGGGATCGGAGTAACGCGCTATGGGGCTGGAGTAAGCGCTATGGGACCAGAGTAAGCGCTAAAGCGCCAACTCTGGTCGACACGCTAACTCCAGCCGACAGCTTTGCATGGGAGTCACGCATGAAAAGCGTAGTGCTGGGGGGCGGAATCGCAGGCGTCACGGCCGCCTGGTACCTCGCGAAAGAGGGCCGCGAGGTCACGGTGATCGACCGCCAGCCGGACGTCGCGCTCGAGACCAGTTTTGCCAACGCTGGGTTGGTTGCGCCGGGACATTCGTATACATGGGCCTCTCCGCGTGCGCCGAAAATCCTGCTGAAGTCGCTCTTCGTCGAAGGGCAGGCGCTGCGCCTGAAGCTCAACGCGGACCCGCACATGTGGATCTGGTGCCTCCAGTTCCTGCGAAACTGCACGGCGGAGCGCTCCCGGGTGAACACGACGCGCAAGGTCACGCTCTGCCGCTACGCGCAGACGCAACTGCAACGGCTGACGGCCGCCGAGAACCTGCAATACGACCGCATCAGCCGCGGCCTGTTATATCTCTATCGCGACGAAGCATCTTTTGCGCGAGGCGCGCAGAACATGTCGATCCTCAAGGACAACGGCCTGCCGCTCAAAACGCTCGATGCGGCACAGGTCGTCGCACAGGAACCCGCGCTTGGTGCTGCGCGCGACAGGATTGCCGGAGCAATCTATTGCCCAACCGACGAAAGCGGCGATGCGCACCTTTTCACCCGCGCCTTGAAGACGGCGTGCGAAGGCCTTGGCGTGCGTTTCGAATTCGACACGCCGATCAGCGCAATCGAGGCGTCAGGCGACCAGATAGTCGGCGTGCATACGCCGGCGGGACTCGTGCGAGGTGACGAGTTCGTCCTGGCGCTCGGTTCCTGGTCGCCAATTCTTGCGCGTCGCCTGGGTTATCGGCTACCGGTGTATCCGGTAAAGGGCTACTCGGCCACTTTCCCGATCGGGCCGGATCACCGTTCGCCGGATCTTGGCGGCGTCGATGAGAACCACCTCGTGGCGTGGGCGCGTTTTGGCCGGCGGCTGCGCTTTACTGCAACCGCGGAATTCGCCGGCTATGACACCCGCCACACACCCGCCGACTTCACGACCATGCTGCAGGCCGCACGCGAGCTGTTCCCCGGCGGCGCCGACTATGACAGTCCGTCCTACTGGGCCGGTCTGCGCCCGATGACGCCGGAGGGTACGCCGTTGATCGGCCGCACGCGTCACAGGAACCTGTATCTGAACACCGGTCACGGACACATGGGGTGGACGATGTCGTGCGGCACCGCGAAACTGCTGGCCGACATCATGACCGGTCGCCAACCCGAGATCGACATGACAGGGATGACACTGAAATGAGCACTGGTGCACTGCAGGGCGATGCCTACGCAAGACTCGATTTCGTGCTGGACGACGGCATCTGCCGGCGTGCCGCCATTGGCCTCGTGGTGCTCGCCACCGATCATACGATCGAACACGAATGGCGCAAGCTGCTGACGCAGGACGGCGTGGCGTTCTACGAAAGCCGGGTGTACAACTCGGCAGACATCACGCCCGAACGACTGATGGAAATGGACTCCCGCATTGCAGCGGCGGTGGCGCTGATTCGCCCTGGCGAGCGGATCGACGTCGTGGCGTTTGGCTGCACGTCGGCATCGATGGTGATCGGCGAGGAAAACGTGTTCGCGCGCATCCGCGAAGCACGTCCCGGCGTCGCCTGCACCACGCCCATCACCGCTGCGCTCGCTGCGTTGCGCGCGCTCGGCGTGCAGCGAGCCGCACTGCTGACGCCCTATGTGCGCGCAATCAATAACACCATGCGCGACTACATCGAGGCGCGGGGTGTCGGAGTCACGCGGATGGCGTCATTCGAGCATGCGAACGACAACGAAGTTGCGCGGATTGACGCGGCGTCCCTGCGAGCCGCCGTCGAGCACCTTGCACAGAACGCCGACGTGGACGCCGTTTTCGTGTCTTGCACGAGCTTGCGCATCGCCGGGCTCATTCCAGAACTCGAGGCAAGAATCGGCAAGCCCGTGATATCGAGCAACTTCGCGATGGCCTGGCACGCGTTGCGCCTCGCAGGCGTGGAGGATTGCGAGCCTCATCTGGGGAGCTTGTTCGCGCTTTGATCGTAGATCAGGCGCGTGACCCGGGAGCAATCAGAACGGCGGGTTGTCCTCGTGTTCATGCAGCGTTCATGCAGCGGGTTTGCGAACCGTAGCCGTAAGCTGTTGCCTCCACCCTGGTGAAATCCCTTAACGACGCGCGCCGATGGTATCGCTACCCTCGGCGGCATTGAACAGACCGTTGCGGGTTCGGCCTGCACGGCACGATGGTAGCGCTACCACGGAGAAATCAGTGTCATCGAACCGCAAAACACCTGAGCAGCTTCGCAGCTATCGCTGGTACGGCGTGAATGACCTCCGCTCGTTCGGCCACCGTTCCCGCACGGCGCAAATGGGGTATCACGCGTCGGATTACATGGGCAAGCCGGTGATCGCCGTCGTCAACACGTGGAGCGAGATCAACTCCTGCCATACGCATTTCAAGCAGCGCGCGGAAGAAGTGAAGCGGGGCGTCTGGCAGGCCGGAGGCTTTCCAGTCGAAATGCCGGTGATGACGCTCGCCGAACCATTCCAGAAACCGACCACCATGCTCTATCGCAACTTCCTCGCGATGGAGACGGAGGAGTTGCTGAAGTCTTATCAGTTCGACGGTTGCGTACTGATGGGCGGCTGCGACAAGACCACGCCCGGCTTGCTGATGGGCGCGATCAGCATGAATCTGCCGACGATCTTTCTGCCGGCCGGCCCGATGCTGCGCGGCAACTGGAACGGCCGCACGCTGGGCAGCGGTTCGGACACCTGGAAATACTGGGCTGAATTGCGGGCCGGCAACATCACGGAAGAGGAGTGGAAGGGCATCGAGAGCGGCATCGCGCGCTCGCCCGGTCACTGCATGACGATGGGCACAGCGTCCACGATGACGAGCGCCGCCGAAGCGCTCGGGCTGACCTTGTCCGGATTTTCGTCGATCCCCGCAGTCGACTCGCGGCACGCGCAATTCGCATCGCTCACCGGCCAGCGGATCGTGGAGATGGTATGGACCGATCAGAAACCGTCGGACATCCTGACCGCCAAGTCCTTCGACAACGCCGTCACGACCGTGCTGGCGATGTCGGGCTCGACCAACGCGATCGTTCATCTGGTGGCCGTGGCGCGCCGCGCCGGCATCGATCTGACCACGGCCCGCTTCGACGAACTGGCGCGCATCACGCCGGTCATCGGCAATCTGCGTCCGGCCGGCCAGTACCTGATGGAAGACTTTTTCTATGCAGGCGGTCTGCGCGCGCTGCTCGTCGAACTGGGTGAGCTGATCGACGGGTCGCAGATGACGGTCAACGGCTCGACGCTCGGCGAAAACATCGCGGGCGCGGAGATCTTCAACGACGACGTGATCCGCAGGCGCAGCAATCCGCTCGTCGCGAGCGACGGCCTTGCGGTGCTGACCGGCAATCTCGCGCCGGACGGCGCCGTGATCAAGCCGGCGGCGATGGAGGCGCATCTGCTGAAGCACCGCGGTCCCGCTGTCGTGTTCAAGGACTACGCCGATATGGCCGCGCGTATCGATTCGGAAGCGCTGGAGGTCACAGCCGATTCCGTGATCGTGCTGCAGCACGCGGGTCCGGTCGGCGCGCCAGGCATGCCCGAGTGGGGCCAGTTGCCGATTCCGAAAAAGTTGCTGAAGCAGGGCGTGCGCGACATGCTGCGCATTTCCGATGCGCGCATGAGCGGCACGAGCTACGGCGCGTGCGTGCTGCATGTGGCGCCCGAATCGTTTGTCGGCGGACCACTCGCGCTCGTTAAGGACGGCGACATGATCGAGATGGACGTGCACGCGCGCCGCTTGCATCTCGAGGTCAGCGATGCGGAACTCGCCGCGCGCAAGGCCGCATGGCAGCCACCGAAACGTCCTTTCGAGCGCGGCTTCGGCGTCATGCATCAGTTGCACGTGACGCAGGCCAACAAGGGCTGCGACTTCGACTTTCTTGAAGAGCCCGTAAAAGCAGCCGCGCAGCCGCATCCAACGTCAGCCGTTCTGACCGGGCAGCCTGACCACGATGGGTCAGCCACGAAGCGCACCGAGCCCGAAATCCACTAACTCATGCAGAGCCTGTCATGACCGCATCCGATATCCCCGTCAGCGAAGCGACGCTCGAACAACTCCGGGACGTCAGCACGGCCACGTTGACGACCCAACTCTTCAAGCGCGGCCTGCGCAATGTTTTCCTGCAAGGCGTCGCGCCGCTCGTCAAACCGGCGCCGGGTACGCCGAACGTGGTCGGTCCGGCGTTCACGCTACGCAACATTCCCGCACGGGAAGACCTCGATCACGTCGGCGTCTTCCAGGATCCGGACCATCCGCAGCGTAAAGCCGTCGAGACGGCGCCGCCGGGCAGCGTGCTGGTGCAGGACTGCCGCGGCGAGCGCGCCGTTGCGTCGGTCGGCTCGATTCTCGCACTGCGTCTTCTCCCGCTACTGAATCATGCCGAATCACAAGCCGAGCGCCGCGGCCGCGCCTGACGTGCCGGAGCCGACGGTCACGCCCGCCAAACGCCGGCGCGGCGGCCCCAAGGGTCTGCGCATCACCGATGTCGCCGCGTTGGCCGGCGTCGCGCCGATTACGGTGTCGCGTGTATTCAACAGCCCCGAGACAGTCGCGCCCGAAACGCTCGAACGGGTGAGGCAGGTAGTGCAGAAGCTCGGTTATGTGCCCAATCGCCTGGCCGGCGGCTTGTCGTCATCGCGCTCGCGGCTGATCGCGGCCATCGTGCCGACTATCGCTCACTCGCTCTTTTCGGAAACGATCCAGGTGTTCAGCGAGACGATGACGCGCGCCGGCTATCAGGTGCTGCTGGCCCTGAGCGGCTACAGCGATTCGAGTGAGGAGGCGCTGCTCGACGCGGTGCTGAGCCGGCGCCCCGAGGGCGTGTTGCTGACCGGTGTCGCGCATACCCAATCCTTGCGCGAGCGATTGCGCAACGTGGGCTTGCCGATCGTCGAAACGTGGGACATGACCGAGACTCCGATCGACATGCTGGTCGGCTTTTCGCACTATCAGATCGGCGTGGCGGTGGCCGAGCATTTTTTGCAACGCAAGGTCCGCGCGCCCGGCCTGGTCTCCGCTAACGACGACCGCGCACGCGCGCGCCGCGACGGTTTTCGCGAGCGGCTGGCTCAGGCCGGCATCCACGAGATCGCCGAAGTGCTCGTGTCGCCGCCGAGTTCGGTGGCCGTCGGCAAGGCCGCGTTGCCGACGCTGATCGAACGGGCGCCGCATCTGGACGCCGTGTTCTGCGGCTCGGATCTGCTGGCGATCGGCGTGCTCGGCGCGGCCAGGCGTCTTGGGCTGGACGTGCCGTCGCAGTTGTCGATCTGCGGCTTCGGCGACCTCGAATTCGCCACTGAAACCACGCCGCAATTGACCACGGTGCGGGTGGACGGCACGCGCATCGGACGCACGGCCGCGCGTTGCCTGCTAGACCGGCTGGCGGGCAACGACAAGACCAGGGTGACCGATGTGGGTTTTCATATCGTCGAACGCGAAACGACCTGAAAGCAGCATGCAGGCGCTTTCCGAGGGTGTCGAGGCCGGTCGGATCACTGCTGTCCAGGTCGGGCTGTGCCTCAGGGACGTTTACATGTCCGACCGCGAGGGTGGGCGTCGCCAGCAGGATGAATGCGAACTGGCAGTGTGTGAAAATGCTTCTCGACCTTGGCATCAAGTTGGTGGATGCATGACCAAACGCGCACTATGACGACCTCGGTGAGAGATCGCCAGTCGGTCTCTCACCGAAATGCCTCTGATCGAGACGGAGGAGAGTAGAGCATGTCGCGCTTTCCCAGCTTTCAAAGCTTGCGGCCGGCGGGAGTGCGATCGGTCCGGCTGACCACCGGACTGGTGCTGTTCACCTACGTAGGCTCGCACCTCCTGAATCACTCGCTGGGGAATATCTCGCTCGCGTGGCTGGAGCGTGATCTGCTTGTGCAGAAGTTCATCTGGCAAGGATGGTTTGGAACGAGCGTGCTGTACAGCGCGCTGGTGACGCATTTCTTCCTGGGTCTGTGGGCCCTGTATGAGCGGCGTTCCTTGCATTGGAATCCGGCTGAGGTGACGCAGCTCGTCCTCGGCCTATGCATACCACCCCTGCTAGCCAACCATCTCGCGAATACGCGCGTGGCGTTTGCCGAGTTCGGCCTGAACAAGGGTTACGCGCAGTTGCTGTATTCGTTCTGGATCGCTTCGCCGTTCTTCGGCCGTGCGCAGCTGATGCTGTTAGTGGTCGCGTGGCTGCATGGATGTTTCGGACTCTGGTTCTGGTTGCGGTTGAAACCATGGTTTGGGGCGTGGCGCAGCGTGCTGCTGAGCGTCGCCGTGCTGCTCCCGGTGCTGGCGCTGCTAGGCTATCTTCAGGGCGGGCGGGAAGTGATCGCGCTTGCGCAGGATCCTGTCTGGCGCGCCGCGGCGACTCGGCCGACGATCATCGGGACGGAACGGCAAAACCTCTGGCTCGCCAATCTGCGCAACGATTTTTTGCTCTTCGATGGTGGCGCGCTTCTGCTGGTACTCGCAGCGCGGCTGGTGCGCACGGTGCGGGAGCGTCGTGCCGGGCGGCTCTGCATTCTGTATCCAGACGGGCGAAAGGTATTCGTGCCGCTCGGATTTTCGGTGCTGGAGGCTAGCCGCATGGCCGGCGTTCCCCATGCCAGCACATGCGGTGGCCGAGCCCGATGTACGTTGTGCCGGGTGCGCGTGCTCAGCAATGTGCCTTTGCCGGTGCCGGCCGAGGCGGAGCGGCGTGTTCTGGAGCGGCTGGGCGCTGACTCACAGACAGTGCGCCTCGCTTGCCAGTTGCGGCCGACCCATGATCTCTCTGTATGGCCGCTGGTGCCGCCGGGCGCATCCACGGCCTTTCTGCAACGGCGCCAGCGGGACGTCATGCCGCAAGAGCGATTCGCGGCGTTCATGTTCGTGGACATGCGGAATTCCACACAGCTTGCGGCGGCACAATTACCATTCGACAGCATATTCGTGGTCAGTCGCTTCCTGAGTGCGGTCTGCGCCGCAGTGGTCCAGGCGGGAGGCCTGCCAAACCAGTTCCTGGGGGACGCTGTGCTCGCGATCTTTGGCTTACGCAGCGAGCCGGCCGCTGCTTGTCGCCAGGCGCTCAGCGCGGTGCCGCTGGTGGCCGCCAATATCGACGAACTCAATGCTGCGCTGGAGCAGCAACTGCAAACGCCGATCCGGTTCGGCATTGGATTGCATTGCGGCCGGGCTGTCATGGGTGAGATTGGTTTTCGCGAGCATGTGACGTTTACGGCGATTGGTGACCCGTTGAACGTGGCCTCGCGACTTGAGCAATTGACAAGAGAAATCGATTGCGAGGCTATTGTCTCGGAACAGGTGTTCCAGCATGCCGGCGTTTCGGCCTCAGGCCTGCCGGAGCTTACTGCACGTCTGCGAGGCCACAATGACCCAGTGCCCGTCCGCGTGCTGTCCAAGGCGGTGCAGATGCCTCGGGCCTGACACTTCGAGATATTGCCCGGCACTCGGCGCTTCTCCCACGGCAGCTTGCGAAACGGGATGCTCGTCTCCGCCGCACGGGATCGAGTCAAAACTCGCGCAGTGCGATGTGTGCGCCATCGGGTCCTCCCTGCAGCAGCCCCACGCGAAGGCGCCGCGCGCCCTACCTGTCAACGTCGGGCGTCATTTCCCCGGATCAGAACGCGTGGCAGAAATCTCCACGCCCTGCTGGTGAGCTGATTTGACGGTCGGACCAAGATGTTTTCTCGAGGGCGCGGGAATATCCGGCGGCGAAACGGCGTCTACTCATTACGCATCACACAAAACGTTCAGAACGTCTGAAGTGAACAAATTCTCAATGGTCGCCTCTTTCTCTGGTCGTACTAGCGCTCGACGAGTGCATTTGCTCAAGGCAAGACCCGCGCCGAGGTCTATCAGCAGCCAAGCTGAAACGCGCGTGGGTCAACCCTCCAGTTGGGGGGTAATCGGGGTGTGGCTGAACCCGACATTGAGGAGGTTTTCGATGGCTGAACAGAACAGCAAACGGCCGAGCGGGCAGAAGACGATCGCACTCGCACTGCAAGGCGGCGGGATGCACGGCGCGTTCGCCTGGGGCGTGCTTGACTGCCTGCTGGAGGACGGCCGGCTTGAAATTGAAGGCGTCAGCGCGACCAGTGCAGGTGCAATGAATGCGGCCGTGCTGGCCTATGGTCTACAAAAGGGTGATTCCGAAAACGCGCGCCGGGCGCTGCACGACTTCTGGCGCGCCGTTGCGCAATCGGCAGAGAGCTACGATCCCTTCGGCAAGATTCCCTGGTTGAAAGGAACCCACACGTTCGGACTGGACCACTCGCCCATGTACCTGCTGGCGGACATCGTTCTTCGCATCCTCTCACCTTACCAGTTCAATCCCCACAACATGAATCCGCTGCGCGAGATACTGGAGCAACACGTCGATTTCGCCGCGCTGCGCAGACATTGCCCGATCCATCTATATCTATGCGCAACTAATGTCGAGACCGGCAAAATAAGAATATTTTCTAGCCAGGACATGTGTATAGAGGCGGTGCTTGCTTCAGCCTGCCTGCCCACACTGTTCCAGGCGGTAGAGATCGGCGGCGAACACTACTGGGACGGCGGCTATGTCGGTAACCCGGCAATTTTCCCTCTGATCTATAACTGCAGAACGCAAGACGTGGTGATTGTCCACATCAATCCGATTGTGCGCCCCGGCGTACCGACCACGGTGGCCGACATCCTCAACCGCATCAACGAAGTGAGCTTCAATTCGTCACTGATGCGTGAGATGCGCGCAATCGCCTTCGTCACCAAACTGATCCAGCAAGGCAAGGTCGAGCTCGGCGGAATGAAGGAAATGTTGATCCACTCGATTCGGTCCGACCAGACAATGGCCGCACTCGGTGTGTCGAGCAAATACAACGCCGACTGGGACTTCCTCTGCTCTTTGCGTGACAAGGGACGGACCGAGGCCGGGGCATGGCTCGAGGAAAACTACCGCCACATCGGCCAGCGATCGAGCGTTGACATCGGCAAGGAATTTCTTTAGGCAAAAGACGCTCATAAAAAAGGGAGGGCTTCATCCTGCTGATGGCACCTACGTGGACACGGTTTGCGCGTGGCCGAAGCACACGAACTAGTGCATCCACCGGTTGAATCCGCCGACCTCTTAGGGACACTCCCGTCTTAGCCAACAAGCGCTTCCGCGTTGCACCCCCGAACCGCATGCGCTTCGCTGGCGTGCGAAAACGCCGCCGGCCCAGGCAAATTGCTCGACCGGCAACATCGGGGGGCCACTAGTGCTCAACACCCACACTTCCACTGCGGCTGCTGCAACGTCATCCCGTGCTGCCCCTTGTACGCGGCGACCGCAGGCGAGGTCCATCCCTCCAGCATCTGCGGAGCGAGCCGGTAGATCTCGATGCCGAGCGGACGGCATACCTCCAGCGGATCGCGCGCGTCCGGCCCCCACATCGGCAACGACAGATCGCCGCCCGGGCAGGTCGACAGCGCGCACAGCAGGTCGATTTCCGCGAAGAACTCGAGGTAATCACCCTTCTTCGCGGGGCATGCCTTCATGAAGTACTTGTCTTCGAGATTCAGCCCGGTGCACTGGAACACGTTCAGCACGTCGTGCACGTCGTATTCGGTCAAGCCATATGGAGCGATTGCGCGCGTCAGGTTCGAGTGGCAGTGGAAATGGAAATCCTCGCCGGTCAGCATGCGGTTCACGTACGGATCGCAACGCGTGCCGAGCAGGTCGTGGACGCGACCGCCGTGCTCGTCAACGCCGTAGTCGGCCAGGCTGTCGTCCGTGATGGTCACCATCGGACGCAGGAACGGCAGGGTCGACCAAAGACGGTCGTAGGTGCTGACGTGCGCCTGTTGCAGCTGGCGGGTGCGCGAGGCCCACATGCGCTCGCGCGGGTTGTGCTGGTTCCACATGTTCAGGTCGGCGACTTGCGGGCCTTCGATCGTCACAATCCGGAACACATGACCGGCCGGCACGGTCCACGCCTGACCCGAACGGATCGGCACGACGATCGATTCGACCAGCGTGCGGGTATCGTGCTCAGAGGCGATGCGCTGATAAAACGATTTGTCGGGGTCGAGCGCGGATCCCTTGGTCGACTGATAGGCGGCGGGGTAGTTCAACATGACGGAGACTCCTTCATAAGACATGCGGACAGGCTACGCCTGCCACGCGCTGTAGCCCGTTTGGGCAGTGGCCGTTATCGGTGAATGAAATTGGAGTGAGGGTGTAACGAATCAGAGTGTGCTTCCTTCAGCCGAGGGTTGAAAGGGCGCGCAGCTACGCTAACCCGGTTCAAAGCGAAAACTCATCAAATATGAGTTGCCGAAGCCACTGATTGCTGGGTTCGCGATGATTGCGCGCATGCCAGAGAACGTTAATCGAGATATCTGGAATCTTGATTGGGCATGGAGCCGACTCGAGACCAAACGGAGCGAGTGTTCTCGTCGCATAAGCCTCTGGAACAACGGCGATCAGATCCGTTGTCTGAAGGATGTGTCCCACAGCCACGAAATGCGGTACGCGCAGACGCATGTGACGCGTTACACCGGCGCGCTGGATGGCCGTATCGACCATGCCATGGCCTGTACCCTCCGCCACAATCGAGACATGCTCCGCTTGCCAGAATGCTTCCGGAGTCATGCCGGTCCTGGCCAGTGGATGGTCTTTGCGAAAGATGCAAACGTATCGCTGCCTGAAAAGACGCCGCTGAAAGAAACCTGTCTTGAGGTCGGGTAGGAATCCGATTGCGAGGTCGACACGTCCCGTCTCCATATCCTCGCTAAGCGTGTCGGCATGATTGCGCACCGTGCTGATAGAAATGCCCGGCGCAACCTGAGCGAGCCGCTTCATGAGGGCGGGGAGAAAGTAGATTTCTCCGATATCGGTCATCGCCAGTGTGAACGCACGAGTGCTGGACGCTGGGTCGAAGTTCGATGTCGCATTCAGCGTGTTGTATATCGCACCGAGCGCATAGCCGATGGGCTCCGCAAGCGTCTCAGCCAGGGGTGTCGGGATCATTCCTTTCGACGTTCTGAGGAATAGTTCGTCCCCCAGCAGTTTTCGCAGCCGATTGAGCGCGTTGCTAATGGCAGGCTGGGAAATCCCTAGTGTGTTCGCGACTGCCGATACACGGCGTTGCCGAAGCAGCTCATTGAATACGACCAGCAGGTTGAGGTCGATATCTTGAAGTTCCATCCGTGGTCTCCTCCTTTTGATCACCATTATCACGACCGGTGATATCAACTATCAAGCAGTTTCTATTTATCAATAGGGTTGTCGGCGGCATCATGAATGCACCCACTGACCAGCTCGGAGACACTGGCGCCATGGAAGTATCTATTCTGCCGCTTCAGCGCATGCTCGACGTGCGCGCCGGCGAAAACCTGCTCGAAGTGCTGCGTGCCAACCAGATTCCCATCTCATACAGTTGCATGGCTGGCCGCTGTGGCACATGCCGCTGCCGGGTCGCATCCGGCCGCGTGCTGGTGACGGGTAGCGGGGACTCGAATGCACCGACGAGTCGGGGCGAGTCCGTGCTCGCATGTCAGACGACCCTCGTTGAAAACTGCTCGATCGAGATTCCGGAGGTGGACGAAGTGGTCGTTCATCCGGCGAAGATCCTGAAAGCGATCGTGCTCGGCATCGAAGACCTGACGCACGATATCAAGCGTCTGCGCCTCGGGCTGTCCAGGCCGCTCGAATTTTCACCAGGTCAGTACGCGAATCTCCAGTTCACGCCACAGCATATTCGCCCCTATTCGATGGCGGTGACGCAGAACCCTGAAGAGATCGAGTTTCATATCCGGCTTGTACCGGATGGCCGCGTTACTTCTTACATTGCCCGCGAACTGAAAGTCGGTGACCCGGTGCGGATCAGTGGTCCGCTTGGGACTGCATACCTGCGCCGAAAAAACGCTGCTCCCATCGTTTGTATCGCTGGCGGTACTGGACTCGCGCCAATTCTCTCGATCCTCAGGGGCATGGCTGACGCAGGAATGAATAACCGTGTCCACGTGTATTTCGGGGTTCGCTCGAATATCGACGTATACGGCGAACCCTGGTTGAGGGAGTTGCAAAGCCGGCTTCCCCACTTGAAGTTTCACGTCGTCGTCGCGTCCGGTGAGAAAGTGGACGGTTTCCGCAGCGGTGTTGTAACGCAAGCCGTGGGTGACGACTGGAGTGACATGCGCGGCTGGAGCGCGTACGTCGCCGGCGCTCCGGTCATGGTCGACGCGGCATCGATACTGCTCAGGCAGAAGGGTGTCGAGCCTGAACGCATCTACGCCGATGCTTTTTATCCAAGTGGCGTCTGACGGACCCGCAGCGTCAAAGAAATTCAATCATAGGAGACAGGTATGAACGAGGCTCTCGTTGTATTCAAGAAATCGGATTGGAAGGGGGAAGGCTCGAGCCGCATTCCATTCTGGGCATACACAGACGAAGACGTCTATCGCCGCGAGCTCGAGCGTTTCTTTTACTCGGGTCACTGGTGCTACGTCGCTCTCGAAGCAGAGATCCCGAACCCAGGCGATTTCAAGCGAACGGTTATCGGCGAGCGGTCCGTTATCGTCAGCCGGGCAGCCGATGGCGAAATCTATGCGGTGGAGAATGTTTGCGCACATCGGGGCGTTCAATTTTGCCGTGAGAAGTCGGGCAACCGAAAAGACTTCACCTGCCCCTATCACCAGTGGAACTACGACCTGAAGGGCAATCTGGTTGGCGTTCCGTTCCGTCGCGGCGTGAAGCTCGATGGCAAGGTCAACGGCGGTATGCCCGCCGATTTCGATCCGAAAGCGCACGGCCTCACCAGGCTGAAGGTCGCAGCGCGTAACGGCGTCGTGTTTGCCTCTTTCGATCACGACGTTCTGCCGCTGGAGGAGTATCTGGGTCCGACGATCCTGCGCTACTTCGATCGCGTCTTCGACGGACGCAAGCTGACTATTCTCGGCTACAACCGGCAGCGCATTCCGGGCAACTGGAAGTTGATGCAGGAGAATATCAAGGATCCCTACCACCCCGGACTGCTGCACACGTGGTTCGTCACGTTCGGGCTATGGCGAGCCGACAATAAGTCGGAACTGAAGATGGATGAGCACTTCCGTCACGCAGCCATGATCTCGACACGCGGTGCCGCAGGCAAAAGCGAAGTGACGTCTGGCGTCTCGAGCTTCAAGGAACAGATGCACCTGAATGACGCTCGAATTCTCGATATCGTCAAGGAAGATTGGTGGGGCGAACCGACGGCCGTCATGATGACGCTGTTTCCAAGCGTGATCATCCAGCAGCAGGTCAACTCCGTGTCGACGCGACACATTCAGCCTAACGGCCACGGATCATTCGATTTCGTGTGGACGCATTTCGGCTTCGAAGACGACAGCGAAGAGATGACGCGGCGTCGACTTCGTCAGGCCAACCTGTTCGGCCCGGCTGGCTTTGTTTCAGCCGACGACGGAGAAGTCATCGAGTTCTCGCAGGAGGGTTTTGAGCAGAAGCCGTTCCATCGAACGATTGCCGAACTGGGCGGCCGCGACGTGGCCGACGCCGATCACATGGTGACCGAAACGCTGATTCGCGGGATGTATGACTACTGGCGCCGTGTCATGGAGGTTTGAGATGCTCGATTTCACTACATACCAACAACTGCTAGCGCTTTACTCGGACTACGCATCTGCCATCGATAACAACGAATGGGATAAGTGGCCAGAGTTCTTTACGGAAGAGTGCGAGTACAAGGTACAGCCTCGTGAGAACTTCGACCGGGGCTACCCGCTCGCGACCTTGGCATTCGAAAGCCGCGGCATGTTGAAAGATCGGGTCTACGGCATGACGGAGACGATCTTTCACGATCCGTACTACCAGAGGCATGTTGTGGGTACCCCACGCATCCTGCACGTAGACCAGGAGCGTATCCGTTCCGAGGCGAACTATGCCGTCTTTCGTACCAAGCCCGATGAGATTTCCACCGTTTTCAACGTCGGTCGCTACATCGACACGATTCGCCGCACGGACGACGGCCTGAAATTTGAATCGCGCGTGTGCGTTTTCGATAGCGAAATGATCGCCAACTCGCTGATTTATCCGATTTGAGGTTTGCTATGACACAACAATGGACCAAGGTCATCGAGCTGGTTGCAGTCCCGAATGACGACGTCGTCGCGATACAAGCTAGCGGGAAGGAGCTCGCGATCTACGGCGTAGACGGAGACGTATTCGCCACGGACAACATCTGCACGCATGGCCACGCGCGATTGTGTGACGGTTTTCTGGAAGGGCACGAAATCGAGTGTCCGCTGCATCAGGGACGTTTCGATATCCGCAACGGGAAGGCGATGTGTGAACCGCTGACCGCGGACATCAAGGCATATCCCGTGACGATCGAGGATGGCAGCGTCTTCGTCCAGATCTAGATTGTGCCGAGCCTTGGAAGTGTCTCGAAGTTAAATCCCTGACGTCCCGCTAGCCGCAATGTCGGAACAATTTGCACTACAAGGGGCGTCGCCGATCCAGTCACAGGAGACGTGTATGACCGCAAATACGCAACTCGAACAACGCGCGGCTTATTACGGACAGATCGCCCAGCAAAAATTGGCCCCGTTGTGGGAATCGCTGCACAACCTCGTTCCGAAGCAGCCCAAGCCGCAGGCCGTTGCCGCGATCTGGAAATACGCGCAGATACGTCACCTCGTCTTGCAGTCCGGGGCGCTGATCAGCGCGGAAGAAGCGGTGCGCCGCGTGCTGATCCTCGAGAATCCCGGCCTGCCCGGCAAGTCGAGCATGACGCCAAATCTTTATGCGGGCCTCCAGCTAATCCTACCCGGCGAGATTGCGCCGAGCCATCGTCATACCCAGTCAGCTTTGCGCTTCATTGTAGAAGGTGAGAGCGCATGGACCGCCGTCAATGGCGAGCGCACGGTGATGCGCCCGGGCGACTTCATTATTACGCCGTCGTGGACCTGGCACGACCACGGCAATTTGACGGTTGAGGAGGGCGGTGTACCGGTGGTCTGGCTCGATGGGCTCGATATCCCGCTTGTCGCGCATCTGGACGCGGGTTTCGCAGAGAATTTTCCCGAAGCGACGCAGCCTGTTACTCGGCCCGAGGGTGACAGCTTTGCTCGCTATGGCCACAACATGCTGCCGGTTCGGCACAAGGTAGAGGATCCCACGTCGCCGATTTTCAGCTACCCGTACGCACGCAGCCGCGAGGCGCTCGATCGCCTGTACCGCAACGGCGAGCACGACGAGTGGGACGGTGTAAAGCTGCGTTATGTGAATCCTGCGACGGGCGGCTATCCGATGCCGACCATTGCTACCTTCATGCAGTTCCTGCCGGGCGGATTTCGCGGGCGGACTTATCGCAGTACCGATGCAACCGTTTACTGCGTTGTGGAAGGGCGCGGCGCGGTACATATCGGCGAACAGACTTTCACGTTCGAGCCGCACGACGTTTTCGTCGCGCCTTCGTGGGCACAGGTGCGTCTCGACGCGAACAGCGACGCGGTGCTGTTCAGCTACTCGGATCGTCCGGTCCTGGCTGCACTGAATTTGCTACGCGAAGAGCGCGTTTGAAGTCACTTTTAACTATTTTTCAGGTTGAACACTATGGCATTCGTTTTCACTCCAGAGGCGCCCGTCGCTGTTCCTGTCGCCGGCGGGGACGACAAGTTCGCTGTGCGCCGCGTCTATTGCGTCGGCCGTAACTATGCGGCACACGCTCGCGAGATGGGTTTCGATCCGGACCGCGAGCCGCCGTTCTTCTTCTGCAAGCCGGCTGACGCGGTGGTACCGGTTGCGTACGGCGAAACGCTCGATCTCGAATACCCGTCGCAAACGTCGAACTATCACTACGAAGCGGAACTCGTCGCGGTGATCGGCAATGGCGGCTCAGACATTCCCGTCGAAAAAGCACTCGACTACGTCTGGGGCTATGCGGTCGGTCTGGATATGACGCGCCGTGACTTGCAGATGAAAATGCGTGAAATGGGCAGACCGTGGGAGCTGGGCAAAGCATTTGACCGCTCCGCGCCGCTGGGTCCGATTCACCCGGTTACGAGCGTTGGTCACTTCGAGAACGCAGGCTTGTGGCTCACGGTGAATGGTGAAACGAAGCAGAAGAGTGACGTGTCGCACCTGATCTGGTCGGTTGCGGAAACGATTGTTTACCTGTCGCAGTTCTTCCGCCTTGAACCCGGCGATGTGATCTTCACGGGCACTCCGGAAGGCGTCGGCGCGGTCAAAACCGGCGACACGATAAAAGTCGGTGTTGAGCGGCTCGGCGAGCTGACCGTGCGTGTTGTTTGACCGTGCTCAGGAGGGTGTTGCCGTGGAGCTCTACAGCTTTTTCAATAGTTCGACGTCGTACCGCGTGCGCATCGCGCTTGCGCTGAAGGGTCTCGATTTTTCGTACGTACCTTTGAATATCCGCACCGGTGCGCATCGCAATGTTCAGTACGTCGCCGAGATCAATCCTTCCGCAGTGGCGCCCGCGCTGAGCGATGGAGAGTTTCACCTCGGGCAGTCGCTCGCGATTATCGACTATCTCGATGCCCGCTACCCGGAACCACGCCTGATTCCCGACGATGCGCACGAGCGGGCGCGAGTGCTTGAGTTGTCAAACCTGATCGCGTGCGATATTCATCCGGTCAACAATCTGCGCGTGCTGCGGTATCTGCAGGATGAGCTGAAGGTGACGCCCGAGCAGAAGGATGCGTGGTATCGGCACTGGATCGCAGAGGGTATGACGAGCGTTGAGCGTCTTCTCGCGCGCGCCGATGCTGAAACTGCTGCCCGTGGCGCCGCTGGTCCGTGGTGCTTCGGCGCGAAGCCTACGCTAGCCGATGTGTGCCTCGTGCCGCAATTTGCCAACGCGCAGAGAATGGGGTGCGATATGAGCGCTTATACGAGGAGCCTCAGGATCTATCAGCACGCGAATGAACATCCCGCATTCGAGCGTGCGAAGCCGCAGAACCAGCCAGATTACGTGTCGGCTTGATAAAGCCATGCAGAGCAAAAAGATAGGCAGCCTTCCGTTTGCAAACACGAACGCAGATGGAAGGTGACGTCCCACAAACTCTTCCGGCTCATCGCCAGCGACTTCACTTACTGGATAAAATTTATCGCCCGCCAGTCGCCCGCGTTCGCAAGCGAAATGCCTACGTGCGGACTGGTTGACGAAGGCGCGGGCGATGGTCGAGGTATTCAGAATTTATGTCGAAGACCCAGACGTAGGCCGATCTGTTTATCGGTTGCCGACGGCGTGAATCCGCTAATGTTAGCTACAGCAGACTGGCCCAATGAGTCGCGACCGTTTGCCTTTTGAAGTACTGCAAGGGCATAGACATCGGTCCTCTTCGAGAGGTTATAGTCGGCTCCCAGATCAAGCTGCAGATATGTCGCGCCTCCGTCCCCGTTGACTGAGTTGCGCTGCGTGTAATCGAAAGCGATACCTGTGAGCAGCGCTGGTGTGATCATGGTTCGAACGCCAAGCTCTGCGCTGGTAAAAATGGCATTGCCCGAGTAGTGAAGTGGGTTCGGACCGGACGACGAGCCGAGCGATCCGAAGCGCGTGTTCGTCACCACCGCACTGATGGTGGTTTGGCTGATCTTGTAAGCCGCACCGCCGCCGATGATCTCGAGTGTCCTGGCTGAAGCGTATCCCGCTGAACCCGGAGAAGCCTCCGGTGCGGTAGTAGAGCCGAAAGAGCCGATATTGTTGGCAGTGGCGAGTCCCTTGTTTGGCGTGTTGCCATAGAAGGAGACATTTGGATCGCGGGCATTCAGGTATCCCGCTCCTAACGAGAGAGAGCCGCCGTTATAGTTCATGCCCAGAGACCAGATCTGATTCTGCGTCTTGCTACCTGCGACGCCTCCGAAGCTATACAGGCCACCCGCGCGGATACCGTGGAAAGTCGGCGTAGTGTATTTGATCGAGTTATTGATACGGTTCGTGTTGCTCAGGTTGTCGATGTCGTTCAGGTGCGAGGACATGTAGCCACCCCAATACCCTGACGCCGAAAACTGCTGGACAGACTCAACAAGCGGGTCGTACTGACGGCCCGCCGTCATGGTGCCGTAGTTTGCCGACAATAGTCCCACATAGGCCTGCCGCCCGAATTCCGCCCCGCCTTGTGCGAAGGCGCCGCTGTTCACCATGAACCCATTTTCCAGTACGAAGATAGCCTTTAGGCCGCCCCCCAGATCTTCTGTGCCACGAAGACCCCAGCGGCTCCCCGACAGACCCGTGGTGTGCGCATCCGTCAGCGCAACCTGACTGGCGCCGGCATTGCGGCCATTTGCTTTGCCGGTTTGCGCGTTGTTTGTATAAGTCACGCCGACATCGATCAAACCGTACAGCGTGACGCTGCTTTGGGCATGAGCGGTTCCCGCCGTAACGGCAATAAGGCAGGCAGCAGAATACCTCTTCATGGAAGTCTCCGATTTTTATAGGGAAGGAATGTGTGCCTCGAGGAGGCACACGGGTTACTGCGTTGTCGATGCAATGCAGATCTAACCGGCGTCAGACGACCTTAGACGACAGCGGATTGGGCGCTGCGGCTGCCTGGCTGGAGGCCGCATGCATAGATCGCAACCGAGGCGATCGCTGCTGGAACGGCAACGATGAGGAAGAGGAGGGCGAAGCTGATGTTCGCCGCAAGAAGTACTCCGCCGACGAGTGCGCCGCAGACCGACCCGAAGCGACCGACTCCGAGTGCCCAACTGACACCAGTGACCCGGCTCGTCGTGGGATAGTAGCGAGCCGCGAATGCATTGGCGCCCACTTGTGAGCCGCTAATGCAGAAGCCGACGCCTGTGACCGCAGCGCCCAGCAGTGGGCCCTGTGCACAGCCCGTCGCCATGAGGAAGAGCGTGCCGGCCGCATACGCGGAACCGAGCACGATGGTCGGCGGGAAGCGGTCCATCAAAAAACCAATGACGAGCGCGCCGACGGTGCCGCCTACCTGATACAGAATTGCGATCCTTGCCGCGGCGGCGAGGGGCAAGCCAGAGCTATGGATGAGCGTCGGCAGCCAATTCGTCATGAGATAAACAATGAACAGGCTCATGAAGAAAACACTCCAGAGCAGCAAGGTGCCGCGCCGAAAGCCGGCAGCAAAAAGCTGTCGGACCGGCGAGCCTTCGGCTTTAGCTTCCCGCAGGGAAAAATGAGTATTGTCGTCGTACTGAACGGGGGCGATGCGCGACAGAAGCGGTCCAATCCGGGTCGATTCAAATCCGCGCGATACCATGAACCGTACCGATTCAGGGAGCAGCGCCGCGAGGAGCGGCACCAGCGCCAAAGGAAGCACGCCTCCAAAAATGAGCACACTTCGCCATCCGTGGTCAGGCAACAGTTGAGCTGCGACGACGCCGCCCAAGCCGGATCCCATCGTGAATCCGCAGAACATGACCGTCGTGAGAAAAGACTTCCGGCGTTCGGGGCAATACTCCGAGGTCAGCGCAATGGCGTTCGGCATCGCGCCTCCGAGACCGAGGCCGGTGACGAAACGCAGAGCGATAAGGAACTCGACGCTTGGCGCGTACGCCGCTGCGAGGCTTGCGACGCCGAAGAACGTCACCGTGGCGATCAGTGTCTTCTTGCGCCCAATTCGATCGGCAAGTGGACCGAACGCCAACGCACCGATCATCAGGCCGGCCAATCCAGCGCCGAACAGCGAACCCAGCACGGAAGGGCCGATATGCCAATCGTGCATCAATGCGGGTGCGATAAAGCCGACGCAGGCAGTGTCGAAACCGTCGACAGCGACGATGCAGAAACAAAGGAACAAGATCCGCCATTGAAACGGCGAGAAAGGTTGCGCGTCCAGCCAGGCGCGGACGTCGATGACCGGCGAAGAGGTCTTCATTGCATGTCTCCAGAATGTGATTTTTATCTCTAGCCTCCAAAGTAATCGGGCGGTCTTCCCGCCGTCTACGGGAGGCCAGCGCATATTGCCTATTCACGATAGTTATTTCGCATCTGGCGGTATGGCATCTGGCGAAGACGGGTTCTTACTTGCAGCCGATCGGCTTACCTGGTTGTGGCGCACGCGTCGTCGAAACGCAGATCCAACAACGCTTGGGAGGATTCGCCGGGTTGCTGCGCTCAAGACAACCTTGCATCTGGGCAAACAGGGCAGTGCGGCGATCCCATAGAGAATCGCCGCGTAGACGCGGAAGCATCGTTATCCCTGGATTGACGGCGTTGGGGGTCAACGGATTTTTACGTACGCTTAGACCTTCGGGTGTTCGATTTGACCGCCCGCAGTGGCCGGAAGCGCCCCTTGGCGACGCGCTTTTGTGCGTGCCAGATGTAGTCCCCGGGGGCGCGAGAAGGTGATGCGTCGCTTCAAATCAGCGCGTCAGCTGCGACGCTTCTCGTCGATCCACGATCAGGTAGCCAATCTCTTCATGCATTGCCGTTACCACACCGACGCAAAGCAAAAGCGGGCGCTACGCACCCAGGCCTTCGACGCATGGGAAAGCGTGACGTGCGCTCCGATGCCGGAGTACGTTATCGATTAGATTGGCTATCCTCATGTACTGCGCATTCGGCTGCACGCCGGTCAACAAATTGACAATACCCGCCGGATCGGACCAGCCGAGTTCCTGCGCAGTGCGCCTTACGGCGGTGAGCTTCTTGCAGCCCATGAGCCCGGCACGGGCGATGTCGCGGTCGAAATCGCCTTGCCGCATGCGGACAAGGACTTGGCGGTACTCAAACAATTCGAACCTCCGATTGGTCACGGGCGCTCCGCTCAACAATGCGCGAAGCGTACCCAGCTGGGAAAGATCGAACTGCGTTCTGCTACACGATGCAGGTGGCGCCTATACGCCGATCATCCGGTGGCGCCATTACGGCGATCATCTACTGGCTCCATTACGCCGATCCTGCGCTGGCGCCTATGCGCCGATCGTCGATTGGCTCCTAAACGGAGATCCGTGACAACGGCCGCTAAGTTCACAGCGCCGGTATCGGTGTTCGCGCAGAAGCCCGGCATGAAACTGTTTACTCTGGCTGTGGAATCTGCGAGGGCAGCACACCAGCACCCGCAAAGGCGATGCATAGTCCAACTGCGCCCGCGCCGATGAAGGTCCAGGGAGTGCCGAAGTGCTGGGCGATCCACGACCCAATCACCGGTCCGCCGACCAGTGCGCAAAGTTGCAGGCTTCGCCCCGTCGCAGAAAGCACGCCGAGCATTTCTCGTGGCGATTCCGTTTGCAGCGAGATTGAATAGGCCATAACGCCACCGGCATAGCAGAAACCATTTATTAGCCACAACGCACAAAGGACCGGCAAACTGAGTCGCTCATACATGAGCCCAAGAATTCCTGCTGCGATGACTGTGACGCTGAATCCGCACAGGGACACTAGCATGAGCTGGAACTCGCTCGTGCGGACCAGAGCCCGTTTCAGGACAAGTGCGCAAGCGATCGCGCCAGCCGCGGTGCAACTGACGATCGTTCCAAAAGCGCTGGCCGGAAGGCCATGTTCCCGAAGCAGGAGAACCAGTATCGAGTCATACAATCCAAGCGTAAGCGAAAGAGCAAGCATCAAGGTGAGGGCGACGGCAAATCGTGGTTTGCCCGAAATAGTTCGCCAAAGCAGTCCAAAATTCGGAAGCCGATTCCTGGGCTCATGATTGGCGGACCTCCACCCAATGACCCTGCCAATTCGAACCGTACAACCCGCCGAAGCACAAGCTAGTATGGCAGTGAAGAGAAATCCCCCTCGGGAATGAGAGAAAACCGCCAGGGCCGCACCAAGAAGCGGCGATGCGATTTTCGTACATTGATCGATGACCGATGTCAGTGTCGTAGTCGACACGATCTGTTCGTCTGATAGCAACCGTCGGACGAGAATCTGTTCGGCGGGTACGGCGCCAAGGTTGCTGACGCCCTTTAGAAGCACCACAGCAATGAAGACCCCCTCATTGGGTGCAATGGCGAGCAGGAGCGACGTAATTAGCCTTCCGGTTGAACTGGCGAGCATGACGAGAGCTGGCGAATTTCGATCCGCCACGACTCCGATGAACGGGCCAAGCAGAAGGCCTGGCAAGCCGTAGAGTGCAGCCGCAATTCCAAGGGTTCGGGGTGCGGCGTTGTAGCTGAATGATAGCAATGAGAAGATCAGCGTGAAGTCTACCCAAATCGCAATGGAGTTGAAGATGCGAGAAGCAAAGAATGAGGGATAGCCCCGAACCTTAAATAAAGACTGGATTGTTCGCATGTTATGCAGGTCTCGCATCCTGATTCTTCAAATACAGTTTGTCGTTTACGACAAAACCATCCAGACCGGTTTCCCTGGCATACTTTGCCAGGTCACTTGTCTTGTTAATGAAGCCGGCGCCATTAAAGTTGAGCGATGTGTTGCACAGAAGACAAGCAGCAGCGAGGCAGATCGATGTGATTACAGAAGAAGTTTAAGCTACGGGGGCGATGACGTTTCAGACGTCAGAACGCATAGCCTTGATCATGCCAGTAGTGCCAGTCGGCGACTGCCACTCGTGTCGGCTCATCTGGTCTCACCGGGACGAGCTGAGCCAAGGGCACCACCAGATCACGTTGGTCGCACCTACCCACACGAAAATGCCGACCCGACACAGGTCTTCATGAGCAAGCCCGGTGACCGAAACAGTTTCACCGAGCCGCAGCGGCGAAGCAGCCATGGCTTGGCGGATACGAGCTTCGAATGGAAACGTGAGTTGCTCTTCGAGATAGTAGTACCACGCCATCGCCCGCTCTTCTTCGTTGTAGGCATCGACGACGATCTCCATTGTGATCCGATGTTCGCGCTTTCTGTCAATTCTGGGCTTGGGCATGTTCGGGGACACCCGAATGGGGCAGGTTATACGTCGACGATACGGCGCAGTAAAGCGTCAGAGACACGCCAGTGCCCTTCCGTGTCCATTGCAGGCAATTGACGCTGTCTTCTGGCCAACCTTGACGTGTCAATGTGCCGTCAAACACCGCCTGCGTTCGCGCTTGTCTGCCATCGTATTGCTCCTGTACCCGAATAGCGAGAATGCCGCCGTCCGCCCCAGGTTATTGAGAAGTTACTGATGACGGCTGAAGGGCTCGGGGACGGGCTGATCCGAAACAGTTTGGCGGCGACAAGAACGCGTCTCGTCAACAGGCGACCAACAGCGGCCCGTAGGCTGCTCGATTTGCCTGCCATTCCGACCGGACAGGCGTTGCATGTTGCGGGCAAACCTTTCAGCGAAACCCCGCAGGTACCATGCGCCGACTCGGGCGCTCGACTGACCGAAAAAACAGACTGGATAAAGCTTCTTGGGGGCGCTTCAGAAAACGGAAAATAATGCACGTTAAGCGGGCAACGCCCGTCTGGCTCGGGCTTCGCGTTATCGCGCGACGAAGGCCTGAGTCATCTGGCGTGCCCGCTTGACCTCGTCACTTTGCAGGTAGATCGAGGTGGTCGCGATCGAGGCGCGGCGCAGGTTATCCCGAACCGTCGTCAGTTCCGCCCCGCGTGCCAGCGCATAGGTGGGTTGCTGCGCTCAAGACAGCCTTGCATCTGGGCAAACAGGGCAGCGCGGCGATCCCATAGAGAATCGCCGCTTAGACGCGGAAGCATCGTTATCCCTGGATTGACGGCGTCGGAGGTCAGTTGGCGACCAGCTTGCTTGAACGCCGTTCTCGCGTCGTGCCGGACCCGACGTCGGCCGAACTATCGGCTATTGCGTCATCAACACGTCAACGTGACAATGCCGCAAGCGCAGCTTGGTGAAGTCGTCTGTTCGACGCAGGATGCGTAGCTGATCGCTGATGCCATTGAAGGGGGGCAGCAGGTTGCTCACGCTGACTCCCAGCATGAACCACTGGGTCGGCAGCCGATGATCGGAAGCATCGGCAGGAGGTAGCTTGTTTACCCCAGGTGGTACTGATAAATCAGGTCGCGTATCTGCGGATATATCTGCGTGCGCCAGCTACTCCCTGAAAAGATGCCGTAGTGACCGCATTCCGCCACCGTGATGCAGTGCTTGCGCGCTGCGTCGATTGCCGTGCAGAGATCGTGCGCAGCGTGAGTTTGACCCGCTCCGCAGATATCATCCCGTTCACCCTCGACCGTGATCAGAGCGGAGCCGCGGATAGTGTCCGGGCGCACATGCTCGCCATCCACCCGCCAGGTACCGCGAGCCAGGCAAAATTCCTGAAAAACCACCCGGACCGTTTCCAGATAGTAGTCGGCTGTCATGTCGAGGACGGCGTTGTACTCGTCATAGAAGCGGCGATGTTTGACGCTCGCCTCCGCGTTGCCCGCCGACACATCGAAGTAGTAATCGACGTGTGCTTTCAGGTGGCGATCGGGATTCATCGCCATGAAGGCCATATGCTGGCGGAATCCCGGGTACACACGCCGACCGGCGCCGGCGTGTGTACCCGGTACTGTATTGATCAATGTGCGCGCGAACCAGTCGAGTGGTTTGCTGGTGGCCAGCTTGTTGACCACGGTAGGACTGCGGCGCGCGTCGACCGGTCCGCCCATCAGGGTCACGCTCACGGGTGTAGGCTCGCCTCGTGCCGCTGCAAGGGCCACGGCGGCGAGGACGGGGACCGTGGACTGGCACACCGCCACTACATGAACATCCGGGCCGAGGAAGTCGATGAACTCACGCACATAGGCGACGTAATCATCAAGATGGAACGTTCCGTCGGAGACAGGGACCTGGCGCGCATCGAGCCAGTCAGTGATATAGACATCGAAATCCGGCAACATGGCCCGTACGGTGTCACGCAGGAGCGACGCGTGATGACCCGACAGCGGAGCGACGAGTAGAACGACAGGATGCTTGCAGGTGGACGCGCGCTCGAAGTGAACCAGTCGGCAGTGCGCTTTTTCCATCGCCACGGCCTCGATCACCGGCACCCGCTCGCCATCAATGACGGTCTCGGTCAGCCCGAACTGCGGTTTTGTATAGCGCTTGTACAGTCTCGCCAACAAGTCACAGCCGGCGGCAATCTGTCGGGACGGTGTCGAGTGAAACGGGTTGCCGGCGCGGGTGAGGGTGTTTGCTGTGACTTGAAGCCAGGGAATGAACGGAGCCCACGCTGCTCTCTGCCATTCATGCAACTCATACAACATTCGGGGCCTCGAAAAGTCATGCAAATCGAAAGACCGAAGAAGCGTCCTTCGCGTTAATCGGTTGGCCATTGTTCGCGGCTCCACGGGACGTCTGCGGAAGCAGTTCTGGACACGCCCGCCAACTTTCTGAATCGGTGGCATCGACGATGATCTTACGTGTGCCGAACCGTTGTATCGGTCGGGAAAGCCGGATAGTGCCGCCGATATCAACTGAATTTTTCGTAAGGTATTCCCTACGGCTGGTATGACGGAAAGGCCTGTTGGAGTCGCACGTTGCGATTCCCATCGCGCCGGGCGGAGAAATTGCTCGCCTTGGTCATCGATATTGCGGCCGGCGCCACCCGATCGTGACTGTGACAAGGCGATTGCCGAGCCTGTCCGACTAGCCGGCTTGCGGGACCCCACGCGCAAGGCGTGAGGTCTGTTCATCGGTTACGCCCAGGCGTCAGGACGATCGGCCCCCCCGTTCTCACGATGCTCTGCGTTCGAACAGATACCTCGATCGAAGTAGGAGCCATGCCGCTCAGGCGTCACCCAAACGCATCAGAACGAGTGTTGAATACCGGCATAGACTCCGGACTGCGAGTGACCGGCCAGCGGGTTGTCAGCGTTACCGGGTAGATTCGCTTCGAGGCTGAACGTGCCAGTCTTGCTGTTACGCACGTGCGCCACCTGGACATCGAGCAAGGTACGCTTCGACAGGTTGTAGCTGCCGCCGACCGTATAGATCGTCGCGTTGCCGGCGCCATGATTCGCGTTCACGTGATACACCGCGCCGATCAGCGCGGCTGCCGGCGTGGCCTGCCAGGTCGCGCCACCCCATTCCAGCTGTGTCGTCGAAGGTGTGCCCGCTGTCACGCCGGACGCGTGCGACGCCTGATAGGCGGCCTGCAACTTGACCGGACCGAGGAACACGTTGGCGCCGGCGAAGTATTCGCGCGAATACTGGAAAACGTCATTCAGGCCGCCGTTGGCCGGATTGCGGATTTCGTCATAAATTCCGCGCAACTGGAAGAGTGCAGCCGAATAGGTCAACTGGACGCCGGCTTCGCGCCCCTGCCCAGTCGTGCCGTTGCCGTTCCAGTTGGTCGCGTTCGACAACGCGTATTGGCCGTACAAGTCGAATCCCCCAAACTTTGGCGACTGGTACGAAATGTTGTTGCTCGACTGCGGCCAGTTGCGGCCCCGGACCAGCGATCCCGACGACCACGACGTCTGGCCGAACGGATCGAAATCCCACAACCCGTTCGAGATGAAGAGTTCACGGCCGAACAGCAACGTGCCATACGTGTCGTTCGCAAAACCGACGGTCGCCCAGCGGTTCCAGATCGAATTCGTGGTGCCGAGTTGTCCGTTCATCGTGTTGAAGGACCCTTCCAGCTGGAACACGGCCTTGGTGCCGCCACCGAGATCTTCGGCACCCTTCAGGCCCCAGAGGCTCGTGCCCCAGTCGCCGCTCTCGGCGCGCACACGGGATGTACTGCCGCCACTGCTGGATGGAATGCCGGACATGTACTCGATTCCGGCGTCGAGTCGTCCATACAGAGTCACGCTGCTCTGAGCGTGAACCGCTGTCGCAGTGGCAATAAGCGACAATGCCGTTACCAGCTTTTTCATTGACTTTCTCCAAATAATTTTATCTTTAACTACATTTAATTAACCGGTATTCACCGATTTCATGGGCGCGGCGAGCCAGCCGGCTGTCTCCGTGGCCGGTCTCTCGCCAGATGCCGGGTGCCCCGATAGTCCGGCACTACGCACCCCGGCAAATAGGGATCGGCTCAATCGAGCCAGATCAATTTCCTCTAAATTAGCGATACGAATTTATAGTTCTATTGAAAGATTGCGGAAATATCCGCTTTCAGAGCATCTACGGTTTTCAATCGGTCAGAACCTCGAATCGATATGCGATTTCGAGGGGCTGCTCCGGGTCAATCGGGACCGCGGTGGAAATTCCCCGCTCGTTGATCGGATTGGCGGCGAGTCCCGCGCGACAGCCAAGTTCAAAAGCGCCTGCGATTGGCTCGATGCCGACGCAGAGATTGCGCCCATTCCAGGGACTGTAGGTACGGCCGCGATTGCTGATCCATAGCAGAAGCGATGGGAGTACGGATGCGTCCCAGTTGAGCCGGTACGCGACACGTGATTCGTCATCGGCCAGAACAACAGATCCGTCGACGCCGCAAAGCTGGATGATTTCTTCGGTGTCATGCGCGAATGGCAGGCGATCAAAGGCCGCCGTGCCGCCGGCCCGCAGGGGTACCTTGTCCAGTTCGACGAAGATCGCGCCCGGGGCGGCACGGGAGACACCGGGTTCGGGTCCCGCCGGGTGGACGATGCCGAAATCGAACGAACCCGGGTCGACCCTCAGCGCACCGGCGATCGACGGCAACGCCAGGTTCGGGTGCAGGCCGATCGGACGGCGCGTCTGCCTGCGCGAGTGGACCGTCAAGGTGAAGTCGATCGCGGGACCGTTGGGGTCGGCGCGGATCATTCTGACCACACGGGCGATTGAGGAACTGACCGGATAGTCGAGCGCGATCACGATTTCATGCGCGGTTTGTCGCACGAGCATCCATTCGCCCACGCAGCCGTAGCCGTGAAGCAGATCATCGCTCGCGTCCAGCGCAGGGTCATAGTCGGCCACCGGTGTGTCGAGGCTTTGCCGCCAACTTTCCTCGACAGCTTCCGGCGCATAGGGCACGCCAAACGGAACACATGGGAATTCGCTTCTCATGTGGCCGATCAGTCCCGCCTGCCCGGGGCTGTCGTCGCCGAGCCATGGCGCTTCGTAGAACGGCCGGATTTGCCTGTCACCACGCTTTAGCGTGACATCCCCGAGCATCCCGCCCAGGGCGTAGACGGCGAGAGAACCATGAGCCCATTCCAGGCGCCAGCTTGTATTCATATTTTGTCTTGACAGGGAATATTAGAGCGGTGCGCCCCAAGGCACGCAATCCGCACTCAGTTCTGTTCTTCCAACCAGCAGGTGTTATTGCGCGCAAGCAGCGCACTGGCAGCGGCTGGCCCCCAGGTGCCGGAAGCGTAGGGCTTGGCGGCGGAGTCGGGTTTGGCCCATGCGTCGATGATCGGTGCGACCCAGCGCCACGCCGCTTCCTGTTCGTCGCGCCGCACGAAGAGGGCAAGCCGTCCCGCGATCACGTCGAGGAGCAGACGCTGATACGCCTCCATCCGGTCCGCCTTGAAGAACTGGTCGAACGCAAGATCAAGGTAGACGCCACGCAGGTTCATCCCCATGCCAGGCTGCTTCGCGAGGGCGCTGAGCCGGATCGATTCGTCCGGCTGCAGGCGGATCGTCAACCGGTTGGAGCCCGGGCGCAAAGCCACCGCGCCCAATGCCGAATGCGGCACTGTCCGGAAATTGACGACGATTTCAGCCACGCGGCCCGCGAGACGCTTACCGGTGCGCAGAAAAAACGGTACGCCTGCCCATCGCCAGTTCTCGACCTCTGCTTTCAACGCGACGAAGGTCTCGGTAGTGCTATCCGGCTTCACACCCGGCTCGGCATGATAGGCGGACACCGGCGTCCCCTTGATCGCACCGGCGTGGTATTGCCCACGCACCACGTTCTCCCTGATCTCGTGCGCCTGCAGCGGTTTGAGCGCGCGCAACACGCGTAGCTTCTCGCCGCGCACCGCATCGGCATCCATCGATTGCGGGGGCTCCATGGCAACGATCGACAGCAGCTGCAAGAGGTGGTTCTGCACCATATCCCGCAGCGCGCCTGTCTGGTCGTAGAAGTTGCCGCGGCCCTCGACGCCGAGTTCCTCGGCTACCGTAATCTGGATGCTGTCGACCCATTCGCGGCGCCATAGCGGCTCGAACAGCGAGTTGCCGAAGCGCAGCGCGAACAGGTTCTGTACCGCTTCCTTGCCGAGATAGTGGTCGATCCGGTAAATCTGGTCCTCGGCGAAGATCTCGCCCACCGCGTTGTTGATCGCGTTGGACGACGCCAGATCGTAACCAAGCGGCTTCTCCAGAACAATGCGCGCGCCCTCGGCAAGTCCGACGGAGGCGAGAGCACGGCAGATCGGTACGAAAAGCGACGGGCCGGTCGCCAGATAGAAGATGCGCTGGCTGCGCTGCGCGCCAAGCGTATCGCGCAACGATGAGAACGCTTCGGGCTGGCTGGCGTCGAGCGAGACATAGCCAATGCGATCGAGAAAGCTGCGCCATGCTGCATCGTCCGTTGGCGCTCCCGGTATGTGCGGCTTGACGTGCTCGTCGACCCATTGCAGATAGCCGCTGCCATCCAGCGCCGTCTGCGCGACCGAGACAATCCTGCCGTCCGGCGCGAGCATGCCGTCGCGGTGCGCGGCATAGAGTGCGGGCAGGATCTTGCGCATCGCGAGGTCGCCGGTTCCGCCAAACAGCACGAAGGCGAATCCGCCAGCGTTCACGGGGCTGGTGGAGTTTTTCATCATGAGATGGATTGGCTCAGTTTGTCGCTCAGTTTGTCGATTCGGCACGCGCGTTGCGCCGCGCCTTGAAACGGTCGATCAGGCCGTTGGTGGATCTGTCATGCGCACCTGTCGTGTCCGGCTGGGTGATTTCACCCTCGATGGCCACCGCGAGCCGCTTACCGAGCTCCACGCCCCACTGGTCGAACGAGTTGATGTTCCAGATCACGCCTTGTACGAACACCTTGTGCTCGTACAGAGCGAGCAGTGCACCCAGCGACGTGGGGTCGAGCTTATCGAGGCAGATCGTGTTGGTCGGACGGTTGCCCTCGAAGCTCCGGTGGGGTGCGTCTTTGGCATGCGAGCCGTTCATCAGCGCTTCGGTCTGCGCAAAGCAGTTGGCGAGCAGGACTTCGTGGTGAGCGTCCAGCACATGATGCGGCTGCATGCATACGATGAAGTCAGCCGGAATCAGTGCGCTGCCCTGATGCAGCAACTGGAAGAACGCGTGCTGGCCGTTGGTTCCGGGTTCGCCCCAGATCACCGGTCCGGTCGCATAGTCGACGCGTTCGCCGGAAAGCGTGACCGACTTGCCGTTGCTTTCCATGTCGAGCTGCTGCAGATAGGCTGGCAGGCGGTGCAGATACCGGTCGTATGGAGCGATCAGGTGACTTGCCGCACCGAAGAAGTTCGTGTGCCAGATCCCGATCAGCGCGAGCAGCACAGGCAAGTTCTGTTCGAGCGGGGCCTCGGCAAAATGCCGGTCCATCGCATGCGCGCCGGCCAATAGCGCTTCGAACGCATCCATGCCGACATACAGCGCAATCGGAAGCCCAATGGCGGACCACAGTGAGTATCGGCCGCCGACCCAGTCCCAGAATTCGAACATGTTCCCCGGATCGATGCCGAACGCGGCGACCGCCTCCTCGTTGGTCGACACGGCCACGAAGTGCTTCGCGATGGCCGCTTCGGCTGCGCCGCTGCGCAGAAACCAGGCGCGCGCGGTGTGGGCGTTGAGCAGCGTTTCTCGCGTGGTGAAGGTCTTCGACGCGATGACGAATAACGTCGTTTCAGGATCGACGGCTTGCAGCACCTCGGCCATGTCCGCGCCATCGACATTGGACACGAAGTGCATCGTCAGCGCACGGCGGCCATACGGTTTCAAGGCTTCGCAGACCATGTGCGGGCCCAGGTCCGAGCCGCCGATGCCGACGTTGACCACGTCGGTGATCGCGCGCCCCGTATGTCCACGCCAGGCGCCCTCGCGCACGGCATCGGTAAAGCGCCGGATTTTTGCAAGGACGCCGGACACGTTGGGGATGACGTTCTCGCCGTCAACCAGGATCGCCGTACCGCTGCGCTCGCGCAATGCAACGTGCAGTACGGGGCGATCCTCGGTGACGTTGATCCGCTCGCCCGCAAACATGGCGCGCCGCCGCTCCTCCACGCCGGCCTGACGCGCGAGCGCGGCGAGCAGGGTGATCGTGTCGTCGTTGATCAGGTTCTTCGAGTAGTCGACGTACACGCCGGCGGCTTCCCGTGAGAACCGCTCGACACGTTCGGGATCCTGCGCGAACAACTCGCGTATCGACGTGCTTGCGAGACTGTCGCGATGCGCGGCGAGCGCCCGCCAGGCGGGTGACTGAGTGAGGTTTGACATGTTGGCTGAGCGAGTGGTGGCGAGGGTGCGTTAGCGGGGTGCGGACCAGCCCTTGTAGCTGCCCACGCTGTCACGCGTGACGAGCGTCGACGGCAAGAGCGTCATCGGATTGGCAAGCTGTTTGCCATTCATGAGCCCGTAGCCGATGTCCACTGCCGTTTGCGCCATCGCCCACGGATCCTGGCTGGCGGAAGCCTGCACCAGGGTATCGCTCTTGAGGGCCGTCTCGATGTCCGGCGCGCCGTCGACCGACGTGATCACGATGTTCTTGCGTTGCAGCTGTTTGGCTGCAAGATCGCTGCCCACGGCCTGCGGGTCGTTGATCGCGAAGACTGCGTCGACTTTCGGGAACCGCGTCAGGTAGCCCTGCATCGCGTTCATGCCGCCTTCACGCGAGCCCTTCGCGTCCTGGTCGTCCGACAGAATCTTGATGCCGGCCTCCTTGGCGAGCACGGACTTGCAACCCTTCACGCGATCCACGACGGCCGACACCGGCGGCCCGTTCTCGATGATGACGTTGCCGCGCCCGTTGAGCTTCTTCGCGATATAACCGCATGAAATTTCGCCGGCCTGGACATTGTTGGTCTGCACCGTGGCGTTCGCGCCAGCAGCGGCCACGTCGACTGCGACCACGACGATGCCGGCTGCCTCGGCCTTCTTCACCGCGGGCTCGATCGCTTTCGGGTCCGCTGCGTTCAGCAGGATCATGTCGACGTGAGCGGAGATGAAGTTGTCGATCTGCGTGAACTGCTTGTTCAGGTCATAGTCGGCAGACACTGCTGTGACTTTGGCATTGGGGTTGATCTGCTTCGCCTTCGCTTCTGCGCCCTTGACGATCGTGACGAAATACGGATTGCCGAGCGAGCCGACAGTAATCCCGATCGACTTGAGCGGCTTGTCGGCAGCCTGTGCCGCCGTCATGGCGAAACCGAGCCCCAGGGCGATGCTGGCCAGTACAGCTTTCTGCTTGAACATTTTCGTTGTCTCCAGGTTGGTCCGTGGTGTTGTCGGGCGCAAGCGGACCAGCTTGCGCCTGTACGCCGTCAAGGCGAGGGGAATGCGTGCTTGCGGGGATAGGGCAGGTGCGGCCAGCTGCGCCTTCAGGTACGGGCGGATCCGCGCTGGCGATAGCGGTCGAGCGCCACGGCACCGATGATCACCAGCCCCTTGATGATGTATTGCCAGATATCCGACACGCCGAGCAGCACGAGGCCGTTGGTCAGTACCGCAATGATCAGCGCGCCGATCAAGGTGCCGACGATCGATCCGACGCCGCCGACAAAGCTGGTGCCACCGAGAATCACTGCGGCGATGGCATCCAGTTCGTAGGACTGCCCCATCTGCAGGCCATTGGCGGCATACAGGCGGGCAGCCGACATCACCGCGCCCAGTCCGGCCAGCAAACCGGACATCGCGTAGACGAACATCTCGATACCCCAGACCTTGATGCCCGACAGGCGCGCGGCCTCAGGATTGCCGCCGACCGAATAGATTCGCAGCCCGAGGACGGTGCGGCGCAGGATGAACCAGGAGATGGCGACCACGGCGACGGCGATGACCACCAGCCACGGGATGCCGAAAACCGAGCCATTGCCGATGAAAGCAAACGGCAGTTGTGGATTGAAGACGGTCGTGTCGCTGCCCAGAAGCCGCGCGACGCCACGCACTGCAGTCAGCGCGCCGAGCGTGACGATGAACGGCGGCAGCCGCAAAAGAGCAATCAGTCCGCCGTTGATGGCGCCGAAACCGAGCCCGACGAGCAACGCGACCGGGACGCCGAGCCAGCCCCAGTGGGGGATGTTCGACGCGAGCATCGCAGCTACCGCCGCAGCGGCCAGCACCGACCCCACTGACAGGTCGATGCCGCCGGTCAGAATGACGAAGGTCATGCCGGCGGCGAGCACGATATTGATCGACGCCTGCTGCGTGACGATCGACAGGTTCTGCAGGCTGAAAAAGCTGTCTGTCATCACGCCGAAGCCGATGCAGAGCAGCAGCAGAACCGGCAGCATGCCCGCGGTACGCATCAGCGACTGCATCCGTTCCCGGCGACCGCCAAGGGGTGGTTGCGGCACCGGCTTATGCGCCGGATCGAGCGGCGTGGCAACGCCTTGTTGCGTGGTTGAATTAGGCATATCGTTCTCTCCTGAATACATGTCAAGCTGTTTTTCGGCGCGCCGTGCTTCCGGCTGACTCACTACGCCGCCTCGTCCAGTGCGGGCCGCGAGCCCGTGGCCAGTTCGATGATGGCTTCCTGACTGATTGGCCTGTCGGTATGTCCGCCAAGCTCGCCCGCAATCTCGCCTTCGCGCATTACCAGCACGCGGTCGGCTACACCGATGATCTCGGGCAATTCGCTCGATATGACAATGATGCCGACACCGGATTTAGCCAGTTCGTTGATGATGCGGTAGATCTCCGATTTCGCACCGATATCGACGCCGCGGGTCGGTTCGTCGAGGATGAGAACGCGCGGACGGGTCTCAAGCAGCCGCGACAGCAGCACCTTCTGCTGGTTGCCGCCCGAAAGGGCGCCGACGTTGATCTTCGGATGCGCGACCCGGATCGACAGTGAGCGAATGGCGTCCCGCGCCCGCTCCGCGCCCCGCGTGAGGTTAAGGACACCCAGCCGCGCATCGCGTCCGCATACGGACACATTGATGTTGTCCCGCACGCTCATGTCGAGAAAGAGGCCTTGCCGCTTGCGATCTTCCGTCAGATAAACGAGGCCTGCGTCGATCGCATTGCGCGGCGTGCGCAGTGCGAGCGTGTGCCCGTCGATGGCCACTTCGCCGCGCACGCGCGGCTCGGCACCGAAGATCAATCGCGCCATCTCGGTGCGGCCGGCCCCCACGAGCCCCGCGATGCCGAGGACCTCCCCGGCGTGAAGCTCGAAGCTGCAGCCGCGCACGCGGCGATCGTCGGCGATATCGCGCACCGACAGCACGGACTTGCCTGGATCGTAGGGCGCATGCTGCTTTCTGTAGAAGCCGGAAATGTCGCGGCCGACCATCATTTTCACGAGGCTCTCTGCGGAGAGCGCCTCGCGCCCGAGCGTGCCGACGTACGAACCGTCGCGCAGCACCGAGACGCGATCGGAGAGTTCGTAGATTTCGGCCATGCGATGGCTGATATAGATGATCGCCAGGCCTTCTGCGCGCAACTGGCGAATCAGGTGGAAGAGGCGTTCCGTCTCACGCGACGACAACGGCGTGGTGGGCTCGTCCATCACGAGAATACGTGCACGCGTGTGGACGGCCCGTGCAATTTCCACGAGTTGCTGCTCGGCGATCGACAGCTCGCCCACGCGCGTTTGCGGCCGGAAGCTCGCGCCCAGACGGGTGAGCACCTCTTCGCAGTCGCGTTCCATCGCCGCGCGATCGACGAGGCCCCAGCGGCGGCCGCCTTTGCGCAGTTCGCGCCCGGCATGGATGTTTTCGGCGACTGTCAGGTTGGGCGCAAGACTCAACTCCTGGTAGATCACCGCTATCCCAAGTTCTCTCGCTGCAAGCGGTCCGTCGATGACCGCGGCCTTGCCGTCGACGAGGATTTCTCCGCCGGGATCGGCCTGGTAGGCGCCGGAAAGGATCTTCATCAGCGTGGACTTTCCGGCGCCGTTTTCGCCCATCAGCGCATGCACTTCGCCGGCCTGCACCGATAGACGCACGTTGTCGAGTGCGCGGACACCCGGAAAGGTCTTGCTGATGCCGCGCATTTCCAGCAACGCGGGAGTGGCTTCAGAACGGGGCATGATTCACCTCCTGCAATTCGGCGCCGGCACCCTTGAGAATTCCTGTGCGCGGCGAGAAATTGAAAAACATAGGCAACGTCGCGGCGCCGATCGCGCCGGCATCCGACCCGAACGTGCCGCGCATGAGTTCCGGCGTGCCGCGGGCTTCCGGTGCGCCCAGCGCGAGAGCCGTGCTCAGGCGTTTCATCAGCGCGTCGATCAGCCCGGCGTCCACGTCGGCGTCGAGGACGACCATCGGAACGTCGAGCACACACAGCATCGCGCGCAGGGCGGGGGCGAGCGCCTCGACGCAATCGTCCAGCCATTCGTCGACGGCCGGCGGACGGCGGGCAATGCAGGCTTCGAGATCGGCGCGTGTCTCGACCGACTCGCCGCAATAGCGCAGATGCCGTGCGAGCGCGTTGAGGGACGCACGCGCGAGCAGGATGTCCGATGGTCCGGCCGGCTGGGGGGCCGATGGCAAACGGCTGGGCGGAACCGGCATGACGCCGATATCGCCCGCATTACCGCTCACGCCGCGCAGGCAGTCGCCGTCGACGGCGATACCGCCGCCGATCGCAGGCCCGAGAAACAGATAGATGAAATCGTCCGATTGGCGCCCGCAGCCGTAGAACAGCTCGGCAATAGCAGCCGCATTGCCGTCGTTTTCGCTGAATACAGGCAGGGCCAAGGCACACCCAAGTTCGCTGGCGAAGTCGAATTCGTCCCAGGCGCAGAACGTCTGCAACGGCAGCCCAAGTTCGCGCAGCCAGCTCCCGAGATTGAACGGTTGCGCGACGCCGACGCCGGCCAGCCGTGCGCGCTCATGTGAAGAGAGGCGTTGCAGCATGGCGTCGATGTCGCTCGTCACAATCTCCAGCACCTTGCGAGGGTGGGGCAGGACCCTATCGTGACCGCTGCGGGCCAGCACCTCGCCGCCAAAATTCACCAGCACCGTTTCGATGCTGGTCCGGTCGAGCCGCACGCCGATGCCAAAGGCGCCGCCTGGAGCCAGGCGGATCAGGGAAGCGGGCTGGCCGCGCTTGCCTTCGATGCGGCGGCCGGTAAATTCGATCAGCCCGGCGTTGTCCAGCGTGGCGACGATGGTGCCTACCGCTGTGCCGGTCAGGTTCGCCTGGCGAGCCAGATCGGCCTTCGATGCCGGCTGCGTGCGCCGCAGCGCCTGCAGCAGCAGTCGCTCGTTGTAACGACGGACGTTAGCCGAATTGCTGCCGCGGCCGACATGGGGGTGCCTCACGAATCTCCTCCAGACCGGGTACCATCCCGGGTGATTAATTAAATCAAGTGGATTTATTTAATCACCCGACAGGGTGTGGCGGGAATAAGGGTTTGCACGAAGCAGGAGGCAAAATTGGACGGAGCGCGTCCGCGCGCGGCCCTGTCACTGTGCCCTCGCGAAGCAGATTTGAACTTGGCTGGAAGCGGACATTACAGCTTTGCCGTAACACCACTGATGTTGATAATTTATATTATGTCAACTCAAGCATCAGCCGAATAGCGCCACTCTTTGGCCTCATATCGCGGCATCAATTCACTGAGCCCGTCGCTACCATCTAGTTCACGAGTGTTTCTGCGCGCAACGGCAAATCTGTTTTGAGATCCTAAAGATCCGCTCGGATTCTGCCGATAACCCGCTTGGAAGATTCCCCCCGGATTTTCCGTCAACTCGTTTCCGTGACCGAACAGCCTATAACCAGGAGCTACTTATGCTGCAATTCATCAAGTCCCTGTCGCGTGATGAACGCGGCGTCAGCGCACTCGAGTACGCAGTGCTCGCGGGTATCGTCGTCGTTGCGGTCGTGGCCGTAGGCGCGTACTTCAGCCCGGCGCTCGTGGGCGTATTCACCAATCTGATCGCCAAGATAACGGCCGCTGCCTAAACGTCTTCGCGATCGACATGGCGGGAATACATGTTCATCAAACATTCTCGTCACGTCCATCGCCCGAAAACGCATGACTCGGCCCCAGGCAAACCAAGATGCTGTATTCAGTGAAGCTGGCGACCTGCCTCGTGTTGACGTCACTGGCGGTCTCCGATCTGCTCTTCCGGCGCCTGCCCACCCGCGCGGTGGTCGTCGTCGCCGGTCTCTATTGCGTCGCAGCAGCGCTCGTGCCGATCAGCGCCGCTACGTTTCTCGGCCACGTCGGCCTGGCGGCGGCAGCGCTCGCCGTGTCCGCGTTGCTGTTCCATTTCGGATGGATCGCCGGTGGTGATGCGAAGCTCGCCGCAGCGGTCTTTCTGTGGGCGGGTCCGTCGCTCGCGGCGCCCGTCTTCTTCATCGTCTCCGTTTGCGGCCTGATATTGGGCCTTGCGGTCATCGCGGCGGACCCGCTGCACCGCCGCAGCGGCGCCCTGCGCTGGCTGTCATGTCTGTCGCGTGCGCGCGGCGTGCCTTACGGCATCGTGCTCGCGCTGGGTGGTGGCGCAGCCGTGTGGGCGCCGCTCGCGCATAGCGCGCCTATCTAAGGCAGCTCGTCGCCATGCCCAGAATCATCAAATTCGCCGGCCTGATCGTCGTCGCCATCATTGGCGCACTCATTCTGCGCACCCTCTTCGTCGCGGCGTCGCATCCGGCTGCGACCAGTTCGCACGGGATGGACCGCATTCGCGTCGCTGCCGCGGATCTGCCCGACGGTCTGCTGCTTCGCGACAGCGACCTCGCATGGAAAAACGTGCCGCGTGGACAAGCTCCGGCTGGCGTGCTCGTCGAAGGGCAAGCGGCCGGCGACGGCGCGGACAACGACCTCAAGGGCGACCTGCTGCGCCACGCGGTACGCGCCGGCACGCCGCTCGGTCCCGCCGATGTCATCTCGCCCAACGCGCCGGGCTTTCTCGCTGCCGCACTCAAGCCCGACATGCGCGCGATCTCGGTTGCGATCGACGAAGTATCAGGCAATGCGGGGCTGATTCAGCCCGGCGACTATGTCGACGTGCTGCTCACGCAAACCCTCGGCGATTCGGCGAAAGACACGCCCGAGGCCGGCCGGGGAGTCGAATCGGAGACGGTGGTCAATCGAGTGCGCGTGCTCGCGGTCGGCTCCGCGTTTCAGCGCCCGAAGGACAATGCCGCGCAAGCCGATACGCGTGCACGCACGGTCACGTTCGAGGTGACGCCGCGCACCGCCCAGGTGATCGCGGTTGCGACACACCTCGGCACGCTATCGCTCGCGTTGCGCAGCTTCGCGACCCAGGACCGTCGCGAGCCGCCCGCCGCCGCCACCACGGAGCCGCAAACGCCTCCGGTATGGGGCGGCGACGTGTCGCGCGCATTGCGTGCGGCGGACATGAATGCGAAGCGCGGCACCGCAAATGGGCGTTCGGCCGCCCCTTCCGTGATCGTCTATCGCGGATCGCAGTCGAGCGAGGCGTCAGGCGCCGCGTCGGTCGGCGGCGCAACGGGTATGCCGGGACTGCCGCCTCTGCCGCCCGGCGGACAGCCGTCGCAAGCGTCCACGCCTGTGCCCGCGCAGCCGCTCGAAGCCGCGCAAACCGGGACCGGCCAGCAGCCGCTCGCACGGTAGCGGGACGGGCGCAACGGTGTCGCAACGGTCGAAAGAAGCAGTACGCGTGCCACGGTGCATCGCCTGCATCGGTACGTGACCAGGTTTCACACAGGAACGTCCATGTCGTATTTTGTTTGCTCAGTCCTTCGCTCGCGGCGTCGATTTGCATCGACGGTCGTCGCGTGCGCAGCAATCGCGTGCGGCTTCGTCGCAAACGTGAACCGCGCATCCGCTGCGGACCCGGGTCCGACGCTGGTCGTGCCGGCGGGTAAAGGCGAGATGGTGAAGCTTTCGGAGCCGGCCGTCGCGGTATTCGTGGCGGACCCGGAAGTCGCCGACGTGCATGTGCCGACGCCTCAAACCGTATTCGTGCTCGGCAAGAAAGCGGGAACGACGACGCTCTTTGCGCTCGGCGCGAACAATCGGACGATCCTGCGCGAAACCATTGCAGTCAGCGTCGATACGCAGTCGGTGCAGCACATGCTCGACGCGCGCTTCCCGCAACTGCACCTGACGCTCACCAGCGCACCCGGCTCGATGATGATTGCCGGCCGCGTGCCGGGCGCGGCGGATGCCGATGCGGTCGCGCAATCGCTCACACCTTACCTGCGCGACAAGGAAACGCTCGTCAACCGGCTCACCTTGAATCATCCGATTCAGGTCAGTCTGCACGTGCGGATTACCGAAGTCGATCGAAACATCACGCAGGAGCTCGGCATCAACTGGGGTTCGCTCGGCTCGGTCGGCAACTTTTTCGGCGGGCTCTTCACCGGCCGCCAGTTGTTCGACACGGTGACGAATCGCTTCCTCCTGTCGTCGACCGGCGCGTTCTCGACGGTCGCGGGTTTTCATACAGCACACGTCAACGTCGAGGCGGTGCTCGATGCGCTCGATCAGGAGGGTCTCATCACGACACTCTCCGAGCCGAATCTGACTGCGATGTCCGGCCAGACCGCGAGCTTCCTCGCCGGCGGCGAGTTCCCGGTCCCTGTCGCGCAAGACACGACGGGCGCCATCACGGTCGCGTTCAAGCCTTACGGCGTGTCGCTCGACTTCACGCCCACCGTGCTGGCCGACAACCGGATCAGCCTCAAGGTGCGTCCGGAAGTCAGCGAGATCGACTTGACCAACTCGGTGACGCTCAACAGCATCAAGATTCCCGCGCTGACCGTGCGCCGCGTGGAGACCACCGTCGAGTTGTCGAGCGGGCAAAGCTTTGCGATCGGCGGTCTGCTCCAAAGCAAGACGACCGACATCCTCGCGCAGTTTCCCGGCCTCGGCAGACTGCCGATACTCGGCAAGCTGTTCTCGTCGAAGAACTACCAGAACAACAAGACGGAAGTCGTCGTCATCGTCACGCCTTATATCGTGCAGCCCGCCGATCCCGGACAACTGCGGCAGCCGCTCGACAGCGTCACGCATGCAAGCAGCGACGTCGAATACGTGCTGCAGCGTTCGCTCGGGATCGATCCGCTGTCCAGCGACGCCCCGCGCCTTGTCGGCGCGGCGGGCTTCGTCTACTGAACCGATGGAGTCATGCCATGTTTGCGCGCCTATCCTCCCTCACCCTGCTCACCCTGCTTGCTGCGCTCTCGGGCTGCATGTCGGCGCCTCCGCCGCTCGGCATGCCTGACGCGTCGGTGGTCGGGTTCGACGGCACGCGCGCGGTGCCGCCCGATTGCGCGAAACTCGAGCAGCCGTCGCATCTGGTCGACGCGGGCTTTGGGCGTCCCGGTGTCGCGTTCGGCTGCGCCACGTACACCAATCTGGCGATCATGCTCGCGCGCCCCGCCGACCTCGTCCAGCCGATTCCTTACGCAGGCGCCGACGCGGCGCTCGGCGCAAGCGCAGTGCGCCGTTACGACGAGGGGCGCGCGACGCCGCTCAATGTGAACTCGACGACCACCAACGTGATGCATTGATCGCGGAGCATTTCAATGAGCACCCTCGAATTACTCCGTCAGCTCAAGAGCAGCAGCGCAATCAACGCCGAGGATCTGCTGGCCGTCGTATCCGATCGCGACAGCGAAACCGCGGTGAAGAACCTGATTGTCGATCAGTCGATCGCAAACGCATGCGTGCAGAGGGGAACGATCGACGACGCGATCGAACTGCTGCGAAAGCTCGATCGTTCACCCAGGCAACTGATCGTTGATCTGTCGGGGTCCGCGATGCCGCTCAGCGATCTCGCGCGCCTTTCCGACGTCTGCGAGCCATCGGTCGCCGTAGTGGTGGTCGGAGACCGCAATGACGTGGACCTGTATCGCAGCCTGCTCGGCGCCGGTGTCCAGGACTATCTTTTCAAGCCGTTGTCGGTCGGACTCCTGCAGCGCGCGCTGGCGGCACGCGACCCGGGCGCCGCCGTGCGCGCCGGCCGGGCCGTCAGTTTTGTCGGCGCACGCGGGGGCGTCGGCACAACCACCGTCGCGGTGTCGCTCGCGCGCCACCTGGCCGACGTGACCCATCGGCACATCGCATATGTCGACCTGAATGTTCACGGCGGGGCCGCCAATTCGATGCTGGGGCTCACCACCAACAACGGATTGACCGAACTGCTGCAAAACGCACAGCGCGTCGATGCGCAGCTGATCAACCGGATGCTTGTCCAGAAGAGTAACCACCTGCGAGTACTCTCGTCCGAACTGCCCTACGGCGACGATTTCGCGCGTCGTCCCGGCGCGCTCTCCGAGTTGATCAATACGCTCAAACGGCAATTCCATTACGTGATGCTCGACCTGTCCGGCCTCACCGGCAATATCGCCGAAGAGGCACTCGACGCATCCTCATCCGTCTATATCACGTCGGACCGATCCGTCCATGCCGCCCGCGAGACAGCGCGGCTGCTCCGGTTCATCGAAGACCGCGACAGCAACCCGACGATCTCGCTGCTGCTGAACAACCCGCACGAACCCGTTGCGGGCCGCGTCGATCCAGCCGATTTCCAGCGCGCGCTCGGCCGTGCGTCGATGCACGAGCTGCCCTACGAGCCGAAAACGCTCGCGGCGGCCGAGAATCTCGGCGAACCGATCGCGGCCGGCAAGCCGACGCCTTTTGCCTCGGCCATCGTCGAGCTGGCGAACACGTTGACCGGCCGATCGGAGAGCGCACCGCCGAAGCAGCCCTGGTATGCGCGCCTCGTCGGGAACAGGAGCCGGGCATGACGACGTTCGGCAAAAGGAAACACACAGCGGTCATGTCGCCTGTTGCCGATAGCGGAATGGACGCAAGAGCGGACACGAGAACGGACGCGGGCCCGCCGACGCCCGCTGCGGCGCCTGTGCGCGCGGCCGTTCCGATCGACCGGCATGAAGCGCTGATCCGCTCGGCCACCTTCAAGACGATCCGCACCGTCGTATTCGCTTCGATGAACATGTCGGCCGCATTGATGATGTCGCGCGATCAGGTGCGCGCGGGCATCGAGCAGATCGCGACCGAGGTGGTCGCGCGCGACCGGCTCAACGTGACGATGGCCGAGCAGACGCTGATCGTGGGCGAGATACTGAACGACATGTTCGGCGTCGGCCCGATCGAGCCGTTGCTCGCCGACGAAGCGGTGACCGACATCCTCGTCAACGGCCCGGACCAGGTCTATGCGGAACGGCACGGCCGGCTGGAACTGACACCGCTCAAGTTCCGCGACAACGCGCACGTGATCAACGTCGCGCAGCGCATCGCCGCGGCGATCGGGCGCCGCGTCGACGAAAGCAGCCCGATGGTCGATGCGCGCCTGGCCGACGGCAGCCGGGTCAACGTCGTACTGCCGCCGATCGCGATTCGCGGCGCGTCGATTTCGATCCGCAAGTTTTCCAAGCGCAACATCACCCTGGCCCGCATGGCGCAGCAGGGCAATCTGTCGCCCGCGATGATGCGCGTGCTGAAGATCGCCGGTGCGTGCCGGCTCAACGTCGTGATCTCCGGCGGCACGGGGTCCGGCAAGACGACGTTGCTCAACGCGCTGTCGCATCACATCGACGAGCATGAGCGGATCGTCACCATCGAAGACGCGGCCGAATTGCAATTGCAGCAACCGCATGTCGTGAGCCTCGAGACGCGCCCGGAAAATGCCGAAGGACTCGGCGCCGTCTCGCAGCGCGACCTCGTGCGCAATGCGCTGCGGATGCGTCCCGACCGCATCATCCTTGGCGAAACCCGCGGGCCTGAGGCGTTCGACGTCCTGCAGGCGATGAACACCGGGCACGACGGCTCGATGACGACGATCCACGCCAATACCCCGCGCGACGCAATCACCCGCCTCGAGAGCATGGTGATGATGGCGAACGGCAATTTGCCGCTGCTGTCGATCCGCCGGCAAATCGCGAGCGCGGTGCACCTGATCCTGCAGATCGAGCGGATGCGCGACGGCATGCGCCGCGTGACACGCATCACTGAGATCGCCGGCATGGAAGGCGACGTCGTCATCACTCAAGACCTCTTCACGTTCCGCTTCGATACGAGCGCGTACCAGGACGAAGTGCGCGGCGTGTACGAGTCGTCGTCGCTGCGCCCTGCGTTCACGGCACGGGCCGCGTACTACGGGCTGGAAGAGCAACTGATCGAGGCGATGCGGCCATGACGCCCGCCGATGTCGTCGCCGCCGGCGCGTTTTTCGCGATCCTGATTGCGGGCATGATGGTCGCGTCGCTGCGCGACATGGCGCGACGCCGGCCGGCGCAACGCATCCGCAGCCGGATCGATGAACTGGCGACCGTCGTGGCTCGCCAGCGCAAAACCGGCCCTAAAACACCGGAGCAGGAGGAGCTCTTTAGCCGGCAGCGCGCCCCCCGGGGCGACGGCGGGCTGCTCGCGTGGTGGCAAAAGCACGTCGAACGCGTGCGCTCGGTCAGCGGCGCCGGCGGTATCCGTCTGATTGCGGTGATCGCGATCGCCATCGTCATCGCCGCGCTTGTGGGCATCAGGCTAGGCTCGCCTCCCGTCTGGACGCGTCCGTTGCTGATCGTCGGCCTGCCGTTGTTCGCCGTGCGAGCCACCTATGGTTTCCTGATCGAACGGTTTCGCACGCGCTTCCTGACGGTCTTTCCGGACACGCTCGATCTGATCATCCGCGCGGTGCGGGCAGGCATTCCGGTCGTGCAGGCGATCAGCACCGCAGGCCGCGAGGCCGACGAGCCGGTGCGCGCCACGTTTCGCACGATGGGCGACGCCCTGCGCCTCGGCGCCGATCTGGACGAGGTGCTGGATCAAGCCGTGAAGCGGCTGCAGATCGCCGACTTTTCATTCTTCGCCGTCTGCTTGCTGCTGCAGCGCGAGACCGGCGGCAATCTGGCCGAGACGCTTGAGAACCTCGCAGGGATTATTCGCAGCCGGCGCGACATCCGTTTGAAGACGAAGGCGCTGACCGCCGAAGGGCGGCTCGCGACCAACATCATTTCGGCCGTGCCGTTCGGGATCACAGGCATGTTGTATATCGTCAACCGGCCGTACATCGAGCTGCTGTTCAATACGCGCGCCGGGCACAAGGTCATGACGCTCGCCGCGGTGCTGCTGACGATCGGGCTGTGGATGGTGCGGAAGATGTCGCAACTGGATACCTCGCGATGAACACACTGGATGCCGGTACTGTCACCAATCTCGCGTTGCTGATCGTCCTGATCGGCGCCGTCGTATTGATTCTGCTTCGCACGGGCGGTAAGCGCCATCGTATTGCGCAACGCGTGCGGCAAGCCACCGCGCGCGGAGCCGCCGACTCGGCCGCCGACGAGCATGCGCTCGCGAACATGCGGCAACGGATGGCGCGGCGGGTCGCGCTAATCGGCGAACGCGTGCCGCTCATCGATGCGTTCCAGCGCGAGACGCTCGCGCGGCAGCTCGCCAGTGCCGGCTTTCGCGACCGGCGCGCGGCGGCGGGCATGGTGGGCCTGAAAATCGTCGTCGGCGCCCTGCTTGCGCTCGTCGCGATCGTGCTCGGCTCGCACGTGCCTCACCTCGGCGAATACTTCGTGTTTCGCGTCCTGATGATGGCCGCGGCGTTCATCGTCGGCATGATCGCGCCGGAGTACGTGCTCGGATTCCTGATCCGGCGCAGGCAACGGGCCATCGCGTCGTGCCTGCCGGATGCGCTCGACCTGCTCGTCATCTGCACGAATGCCGGCAATAGCCTCGTCGTCGCGATCAAGCGTGTCGCGCACGAACTGAAGCCGATCTGCCTGCCGCTCGCGGACGAGTTCTCGGTGACGGCCGACGAGTTGCAAATCGGCAGCGACAGCGCCACCGCGCTGCGCAACATGGCGGGCCGCATCGGCCTGGCGTCGGTGCGCGGACTCGTGACGACGCTGATTCAATCGCAGCAATACGGCACGCCGATCACGCAGTCGCTGCGCATGCTCTCTCGCGCCGAACGCTCCGCGCAAATATTCGCCCTCGAAGAAAAGGCCGCGAAGCTCGCCCCAAAGATGACCTTGCCGATGATGTTGTTCGTGTTGCCGACGGTGGGCCTGATTTCGGCCGGCCCCGCCGTCATTCGCCTCCTTGCGGTGTTCAAATGAAGAACGTTATTGCCTCGTGCCTGCTCGCCATCGCGTCAGTGGTCGCCGCCGCCCTTCTTGCAGGATGTGCAAGCGAAGGCAGCTTCAATCCGCGGCCTGTCTCGATGCAGCGTAACGTCGGTGCCGTGAGCGACCTGCGCCTTGCCGCTAGCGCGCTCGCCTCGGGCAGCACCGAACTCGCGTCGAGCTTGTATGAAAAGGCTTTGCAGGCCGAGCCGAACTCGCTCGAAGCCCAGCTTGGATTGGCCGACACGCTGTACCAGGCGGGCGACCTCGAACGCGCACGCGTGCTCTATGCGCGTGCGGCGAGCGCCGCACCGGCCAATCCGGGGCCGAAACTCGGCCTGGCTCGGGTCGCATTGCGGCAGCGTCGGCTCGACGATGCCGCGGCGCTTTACCGTGCGCTCGTCGCCGAACATCCGGACAACCCGGTCGCAGCCGAGGGCCTTGGCACGGCGCTCGATCTGCAAGGCCATCACGATGAAGCGCAAACCGTCTACCGCGCCGCGCTGCGCGTGCATCCCGAAGCGCAGGGCCTGACGGCGAACCTCGGCCTGTCGCTGATCCTCGCCAACAAGCCACGGGAAGGTGCAAACGTGCTGCTCGACATCGCGGGCCTCGCCAACGCCCCGCCGCAAGCGCGCCAGAACCTCGCGCTCGCGTATGCGCTGCTCGGCAACACGAACGCGGCGAAACAGATCTTGCAGGCCGACCTGCCCCCCGCATCGGTCGAAGACAACCTGCGGTTCTATCAAATCCTTCGAGCAAGATTCGGCGCCTCGGGCGGCGATCCGTCCGCGGCTCGTCTTGGCGCGGCTCGTCTTGGCGCGCTGCCCGCGGATGAAATGCCGCATGACGCGGAGAGCCAGAAATGAAAGCGCCCTGCCCTTCATTGCTGCGTGATGAAGGAGGCATTGCCGCGCTCGAGTTCGTGCTCATGCTTCCTTTCCTGATGATGGTGCTGTTCGGCATCATCGATGTGAGCATGATCCTGTGCGACAAGGCCGTAATCACGAATGCGAGCCGGGAAGCGGCGCGCGCGGGTGTCGTGCTGCGCGCCACGCCGTGGACCAGCACGCAGATCCAGGCCGTCGCGCTGAACTATACGCAGAACAACCTGGTGACGGGCGGGACGGCGACCGCCGCGACCGCGGCCGCGACCTGGGTCAGTCAAACGTCGGGCTCGCCTTTGACGGTAACGGTCACGTACACGTATCAAGGGTTCGTGCTCGGCACGATATTCAGCGCACTCACGGGGCCTGTCACGATCAAGGCCGTCACCGTGATGAACTACGAGTGATCGGACCATGTGCGCACGCGTATCCCGCTCGAGCCCTTGCGCAGCCGCCGCAGCGGCGTCATCCCCGTCATCCGCCTCGGCTGCCCTCGTCGCCGTCGCCGCCGTCGGCCGGCGCTCGCGCACGCGAGGCCGACACGCATCGCCGTCGCGCCCGCGGCAGCGAGGATCGGTTGTCCTGTTCTTCGTCGCTTTCCTGATCCCGCTGCTGATGTTCGGCGCGTTTGCGATCAACCTTGCGCGTGTGAGCGTGGTGCGCAACGAGTTGCAGAATGCCGCGGACGCTGCGGCGCTTGCCGGCGCCTCGGGGCTCGTCGCAAAAGGCTCCGGCACGCCCGGCTGGGCCGCGGGGTCGACGGCGGCGACCTCCGCGATCACGCTCAACGCATCGGACAATACGAAACTGTCGAGCGCAACCGTGACAACGGGTTACTGGAACCTGGCGGGCTCGCCGTTGACCTTGCAGGCAACGACGATTACGCGCGGTACCTACGACGCCGCCGCGGTGCAAGTCACGGTGACGCGCAGCGCGAACCAGAACGGCGGCGCGATCAGCCTGACGTTCGGCTCATTGCTCGGACTGGCCAGCACGAACGGCACTGCCACCGCGATCGCCGTCGCCGCGGCGCCCGGCACCGTCGCAGGTGGCCTCTTCCCGGTCGCGCTCGGTCAATGCGTGTACAACACGTATTGGAATTCGAGCACCAATCAGCCGAAAATCGATCCGTCGACCGGCACGGCATACGAATTCGATATAGGCAACGGACAGACCTACGGCGGCTCATGCGAGGCCGGCCAGTGGACCTCGTTTTTGAGCGTCGCGAACGATGTCACGACGATCCGCGGGCTGATCGCGAACGGCAACCCTGCACCGCTCAGCATCGGCAACAGCATCTACATTCAGCCCGGCGTCAAGAACACGATTTACAGCTCCGTTCCGATTAACACGGTTGTCTACGTTCCCATTGTGAGCACCATCCCCAACAGCAGCGCCTATGAGCCTATCGTCGCGTTCGCAGCGTTTTATATCGATAGTGCCGTGGGCGCCAGCAGCAAGTACATCAAGGGCCATTTCCTCACCGGCTATGACATCCCGCAGTCTTCGGGCGTCGGCCCCAATTACGGAGCGTATGTGCCGCCCCGCCTGGCACTTTGACGAAACGGCACGCGCTGCTCACCGTGCGTCCGCGACCAGCGCGCGCAGACCTGGTACGTGTTCAGCAATATCGCCGGGCTGACGTTGATGGTGGCGTCTGCTACAACATTTGGGCTGAAGGCAACGGCCATGTCCTATGTTTCCAGCGGTGCAACGGTCATTCGTTGCCGCGGCAGGAGGCTCCGGACGCGCGTTGCCAGTCCGCGATCCTCCGCCTTTCATCATACTTTTTGCGCGAATCTCTTTTCGCCGGTACCGTGTCGCTGGTGCAGCACGGAGCGAAGGGCACAGTCAGACTGGCGCGTGCAGGTGCTCACCTCGGGTGCTCCGACGAGGTCACTACTTCGTCGCGGTCGTCGAGGTGTATCGTGACAACGATGCCCGCTGCTGTACGCGTTGCCGACTGCGCAGATGCCGCCTTGTCATTTGCATTTCATGCACACCCGGCGCAGTCGAGGCAGATGAATGGGGGCGCCCCCTCTTAACCAATGACGGGCAGAAGCCTGATGGCGAAGTACGGCAGATGAACGCTACACACGGTTCCGACGCAGCTAGCAACCTCCAGATCCTGTGGGAAGATGGCGAGCGCGTCTTCTGTCGAGCGTGGCCCCCGGGCGGCAGCGACAGCGTGCTGCTTGCGCGGGCCGGCGTCGAACATCCCTCACCCACCAGCCTCGATCGCCTCGCTCACGAATTCGCTCTGAAGGCCCACCTCAATGGCGCGTGGGCGGTGCGGCCTATGGAGCTGGTGCACGCCGCAGACGGCCGGACCGTGCTGGTGCTCGAGGATCCGGGCGGCGAGCCGCTCGAGCGGCTGATCGGCGCACCCATGGAGGTGGGCAGTGTGTTGCGCCTCGCCGTGGGCATCGCCGCGGCGCTGGGCCAGCTCCACCAGTGTGGCCTCGTCCATAAGGACCTCAAGCCCGCTCATATTTTGGTGAACTGCGCGGACGGCCAGGTGCGGCTCACCGGCTTCGGCATCGCCTCGCGGCTGCCGCGCGAACGACAGCCGCCCGAGCCGCCCGAAACGATCGCCGGCACGCTCGCCTACATGGCGCCCGAGCAGACCGGGCGGATGAACCGTTCGATCGATTCGCGCAGCGACCTCTATGCATTCGGCGTCGCGCTCTATCAGATGCTCACCGGTACGCTGCCGTTCACGGCCGCCGACCCCATGGAATGGGTGCACTGCCATGTCGCCCGAAAGCCGATGCCGCCCAGCGCGCGGGTCGAGACGGTCCCGCCTGCCCTCTCGGGACTCGTCATGAAGCTGCTCGCCAAGACACCCGAGGAGCGCTATCAGACCGCGGCCGGCGTCGAGCGGGATCTGCGGCACTGCCTGGCCGAATGGCAGCGTCAGCGCCGCATCGATGCCTTCCTGCTGGGTGAACACGACACGTCCGACCGGCTGCTTATCCCCGAGAAGCTCTACGGGCGGGAGCGCGAGGTCGAGGCTTTGGTCGCTGCATTCGACCGCGTCGTCAGGAGCGGCACGCCGGAACTGGTGCTGGTTTCCGGCTATTCCGGTATCGGCAAATCCGCGGTCGTCAACGAACTACACAAGGTGCTGGTGCCGCCGAGGGGACTCTTCGCCTCGGGCAAGTTCGATCAGTACAAACGCGACATACCCTATTCGACACTGGTGCAGGCTTTTCAAGGCCTGGTGCGGCCGCTTCTCGGCAAGCGCGACATGGAGCTGGCGATCTGGCGCGACGCATTGATGGAGACACTGGCGCCGAATGCACGGCTCATGACCGATCTGATCCCCGAGCTGAAGCTCATCATTGGGGATCAGCCGCCGGTCCCGGAACTTGAGCCGCATCAGGCACAACGCCGTTTCCAGCTCGTCTTCCGGCGCTTCATGGGTGTCTTTGCCCGACCGGAACATCCGCTGGCGCTGTTTCTCGACGATCTGCAATGGCTCGACGCCGCGACGCTCGACCTGCTGGAGGACCTCCTTACCCGCTCCGATCTGCAACACCTGATGCTAATCGGCGCCTATCGCAACAACGAGGTCGATGCTGCACATCCGCTGATGCGCAAGCTTCAGGCCGTCAGGAACGCGGGCGCCAGGCTCGATGAAATCGCCCTGGCGCCTCTCGCCCGTGAGCACGTGGAGCAATTGATTGGAGAGACGCTTCGCAGCGAGCCGAAACGCGCCGCGCCGCTCGCGCAGCTCGTGCATGAAAAAACCGCGGGCAATCCGTTCTTCGTCATTCAGTTTCTGCACGCGCTCGCTGACGAAAATTTACTCACCTTCGATCATGACACGGCCTGCTGGTCCTGGGATCTGCCCCACATTCATAGCAAGGGTTACACCGACAACGTGGCCGACCTGATGGTCGCGAAGCTGGTCCGCCTGCCCATCGAAACGCAGCGGGCGTTGCAACAGCTCGCCTGCCTCGGCAACACCGCCGCGATCGCGATGCTGTCGAATGTTTTGGGGAACTCGAAGCAGCAGGTCCGGGTGTTGCTGCGGCCGGCAGTCCACCAGGAACTGGTCGAGCACCTCGACGGTTCCTATAAATTTGTGCACGACCGGGTGCAGGAGGCCGCCTATTCACTGATCCCGGAATCCTCGCGCGCCGAGGCTCATCTGCGTATCGGGCGGCTGCTCGCGGCGCAGGCGTCCCCCGGAAAACGGGAGGAGGCGATATTCGAGATCGTCAATCAACTCAACCGTGGCGCAGGGCTGGTGACCTCACGAGAGGAACAGGAGCAGCTGGCCGAGTTCAATCTGCTCGCCGGCCAGCGCGCCAAAGCGTCGACAGCCTATGCGTCGGCCCTCACCTATTTGATCACCGGTGCGGAACTCCTGAAAGACGATTGCTGGGAGCGCAGGCATGAACTGATCTTCACGCTGGCGTTGAATCGGGCCGAATGCGAATTTTTGACCGGCCGGTTATCGGTCGCGGAGGAGCGATTGGCAAGGCTGTCGTACCGCGCGACGACAACGGTCGAACAAGCTCTCGTCGCGTGCCTGCAAATGGATGTCTACCTGACCCTCGACCAGAGTGGGCACGCGGTCGGTGTTTGTCTCGACCACCTCCGGCGCGTCGGTATTGAGTGGTCGGCCCATCCGAACGAGGAGGACGTGCAACGGGAATACGAGCGCATCCGGTCACAGCTTGCAGGCCGGGCAATTGAGGATCTCATCGATTTGCCGCTGATGGAGGACCCGGCGTCCCTCGCGACCGCCGATGTTCTGAGTAAGCTCTTGAGGCCGGCGTGGTTTACCGATGCCAATCTGGCTTCCCTGACGATATGCAAAGCGGTCAGTCTCAGCCTTGAGCGTGGCAACTGCGATGCTTCATGTTTCGCCTATGTCATGTTTGCCAGGATCGCCGGACCGCGTTTTGGCGACTATCAGGCCGGATTCCGGTTCGGCCAGCTCGGCTACGAACTGGTCGAACAACGCGGGCTCAAACGCTTCGAGGCGGTGACGTATCTTTGCTTCGCGCTTTACGTCGTGCGCTGGATGAAACACGTGCGCGTGAGCCGCGAACTGCTGGACCGCGCATTCGAAGCGGCGAACCGGATCGGCGACCTCCCGTCTGCAGCCTATACATGCTGCCACATCAGTTCGAACCTGCTCTTTGCCGGCGAGCCGTTGACCGAGGTGGAACGCGAAGCCGAACAGGGCCTGGCGTTTTCCGGGAAGGCGCGATTCGGCCTGGTCATCGATAACATCACCACGCAACTCGCGCTGATCCGGATGCTCCGCGGCATGACACTGAAATTCGGTTGCTTTGACGCCGGTGGATTCAACGAGCTTCATATCGAGCACCGTTTGTCCAGCAACCCGGCCTTGGCGACCGCTGCGTGCTGGTACTGGATCCGGAAATTACAGGGGCGCTATATCGCCGGCGACTATGCGGCGGCCATGGACGCTGCATCGACGGCACAGCGGCTGCTATGGACCTCATCGTCGCATTTTGAGGAATGCGAATATCACTTCTACGGCGCGCTGGCCCGAGCCGCCCATTGCGACCGCGCACCAGCCGAGGAGCGACAGCAGCATCTGGACGCTGTGGCTGCGCATCACCGGCAACTGCAGGTCTGGGCGACGAACTGTCCGGAGAATTTCGGCAACCGCGCGGCGTTGGTCGGTGCCGAGATGGCTCGCCTCGCGGGCCGCGATAGTGACGCGATGCGCCTCTACGAAGAGGCCATCCGGTCGGCACGCGCAAACGGCTTTGTGCACAACGAAGCGCTTGCCAACGAACTCGCGTCCCGCTTCTACGCGGTGCGCGGTTTTGAGAAGATTGCCCGGGTGTATTTGCAGGACGCCCGACAAGGCTACCGACGTTGGGGCGCCGACGGCAAGGTGCGGCAACTCGACGAGATGTATCCGTATCTCCGGGAGGAGGAGCGAGCCCCCGGGCCGACCAGTACGATCGGGGCGCCGGTCGAACACCTCGACCTCGCTACCGTGATAAAGGTGTCGCAGGCCGTCTCGGGTGAGATCGTCCTGGACAGGCTGATCGATATGGTCATGCGCACGGCGATAGAACAGGCCGGCGCCGAACGCGGTTTGTTGATTCTTCCGGACGGCGGCGAACAGCGGATCGCAGCGGAGGCCACGATGGGCGGCGACACGCCTCGCGTGCATTTGCGCGATGTGCCGGCGAGCGCGGCGGTGCTGCCCGAGTCGGTGCTCTATCATGTCCTGCGCACGAGGGAGAGCGTCATTCTCGACGATGCCGCGGGCGAGCCTACGTTTGCCGCGGATCCTTACATCCGTCAGCATCGTACCCGTTCAATTCTCTGCTTGCCCTTGATGAATCAGGCCAAGCTCATCGGCGCGCTCTACCTCGAAAACAATCTGATCACCCGCGCATTCGCGCCAGCCCGGATTGCGGTGCTCCGGCTCCTCGCCTCCCAGGCGGCGACCTCGCTCGATAACACCCGTTTGTACCGCGACCTCGCGGAACGTGAAGCAAGGATCCGGCGACTCGTCGACGCCAACATCATCGGAATCATCGTGTGGAATGCCGATGGCGACATTCTTGAGGCCAATGACGCATTTCTGCGCATGGTGGGATACGAGCGCGACGATCTTGTCTCAGGTCGCGTACGCTGGAAGGATCTGACGCCGTCGGAATGGCGCGAACGCACCGAACGCGCCTTGGCACAGGTCAGGCAGACCGGGAGTACGCCGCCCGACGAGAAGGAGTACATCAGGAAGGACGGCAGCCGTGTGCCCGTCATGGTCGGCAGGGCCGCTTTCGACGCCAGCGGGAAGGAAGGCGTCGCTTTCGTGGTCGATCTGACCGAGCGCAAGGAAGCCGAGCACCGCTTGCGCGAGTCCTACGAGATGCTGCGGGAACTCACCTCCCGTCGCGAGACGGCACGCGAGGAAGAGCGCAAACACATTGCGCGGGAAATGCACGACGAACTCGGACAACACCTCACCGCGCTTCGCATGAGGGCGTCGGCATTACGCATGCAGTTTGGCAATGACCGCCCGGAACTGGTCGAACAGACTCGGGCACTGATTGCCCTGGCGGACGAAACCATGCAGGTTGTAAGGGACGTCATCGCATCGCTCCGCCCTGCCGCATTAGACACGGGTATTGCGGCAGCGCTCGAGTGGCTCGCTGCCGAGTTCAACCGCAATGGCCGCACGGTGTGTCACCTCCGCTTGCAGGACGAGAATATCGTCGTGAGCGAGGACCGCGCTATCGTGCTGTTTCGCCTCGTCCAGGAGGCGCTGACCAATGTCGCCCGTCACGCCGCGGCCAACCAGGTGATCATCACGCTGGAACGAACGCCCGATGCCTGTCTGCTGGAAGTCCGCGACGACGGTCAAGGATTCGATGCTCTGGCGACCCGAAAAAAATCGTTCGGACTGGCGGGAATGGAAGAGCGCGTTCTGATGCTGGGCGGGAAGATCGACATTGTCAGTTCGCCGGGAACCGGCACCGCGATCAAGGTAAGTCTTCCCGAGGCGTTGATCTGAAAGCCAAACCTCAATTGGCGTTTGTTCCCTCAAACTCGACGATTTCGACCCAGTTCGCCCCCTTACCTACCGGATATTGCCCAATCGCACTCAACGCGCCTGTCTTGCTGTCGATGCGGTAAGCGCTCAGGTTCGTCGACAACTGGCCCACCGCCAGCAGGTACTTGCCCGACGGATCGATATTGAATCCGCGCGGTTGTTTTTCGGTCTGGTACGTACCGATGCGCGTCAACTCACCCGAGGCCGCGCTGACCTTGTAAGCCGCGAGCGTGCTCGATGTGCGCTCCGATGCATACAGGAAACGCCCGTCCGGCGTCAGGTGGAGATCCGCTCCCCAAGGCTTGTCGCCCGAGAAATTGGGCGGCAGGATGGAGACCGTCTGAACCGGCTTGACCGTGTCGCGGGAGCCATCGAAGGCGAGCACGTGAAGCTTGCCGTCGAGTTCATCGATCAGGTACGTAAAACGATGATCCGCCGAGAACACGAAGTGGCGCGGTCCCGATTTTGGCGGTAACGAATACGCAGGCGCGGCGTCGGTGGTCAACTGCCCGTTCGACGCGTCGAACTTCAGACGCAGCCAGGCATCCGAGCCGAGTACCGACGCGAACACGTAGCGGTTGTCGGGGGCGCTCCGGATCGCGTGCGCCATCGGGCCGGTGCTCACAGTCTGCAGCACTTCGCCGACCACGCCATCTGCGGCGATCCGGTTCACCGCCAGAAGGTTGCCGCCGTATGACGCGGAAAAGAGGTAGCGGCCGGTCGCGTCCGTCGAGACATACGGCATGCTCTCTGCGAGCGGCGCCCTGCCGAGTTCGATCAGCCGGCCGTCGAGCGGATTGACCGCAAAGCTCACCACGCGATACGGCTTCGAGCGCAGTCCGGCGTAGAGCCGGAGATGGTCGGGCGAAAACGCCATCGGCATCACCGTTCCGGCGACAGCCACCGTCTCTACTGCAGCAAGCGAGCCATTCGACTTGTCGAGGCTGAAGACCGAGATATCCTGGCTATCTGCATTCGATACGTATGCGTAGGTTGCGGCCTGCGAGGCGCAAGACACAGCAACGCCAGCCAACATGATTGCGCCTGCACCCAGGACGCTTTTAATGTTCATGCTCACACTCCGTTTAAAAATGATTGAAATCGCCTGACGTAGGCGCAGGCGATTGGCGCCTCGAACGACGATAGTGGTTTGCTTGAGAAACGAAGGCTCGACCAGCGCTATGTTTCGATGATTCGTAGCACCTATTGACTGCTGAGACGAAATGCCGATACAGCATCCGTCATTGACTGCGCCTGCTGCTCGAGCGCGCTCGCGGCAGCGGCGGCTTGTTCGACGAGCGCTGCATTTTGCTGAGTGACCTGGTCCATCTGGGTCACTGCCTGGCCAACCTGTTCGATGCCGGCGCTCTGCTCGATCGTCGCCGCCTTGATTTCATTCATGATGGTGGCCACGCTGCGCACTGCACCGACAATGTCCTTCATCGACTGCCCTGCCTGGCCGACAAGACTATTGCCGTTCGCGACATCCTCGGCCGATGCGCCGATCAAGGCCTTGATCTCGCGCGCGGCATCGGCGCTGCGCAACGCGAGACTGCGCACCTCGCTTGCGACCACGGCGAAGCCGCGTCCCTGCTCGCCCGCCCGAGCCGACTCGACCGCCGCGTTCAACGCGAGGATATTGGTCTGAAACGCGATACTGTCGATCATCCCCGTGATCTCCGCGATCCTGCGAGAACTCTGGCTGATCGCATTCATCGTCTGGATGGCGCGCTCGACGACTTCGCCGCCACCCTGTGCGACATCCGCCGCGTTCGAAGCCTGTCTGCTAGCCTGCTGTGCGTTGTCCGCGTTCTGTTTGACGGTCGACGTCAGTTGTTCCATGCTGGCCGCGGTTTCTTCCAGCGCCGCGGACTGCTGCTCCGTGCGGCTCGACAGATCGAGATTGCCCGCGGCAATCTCCCGCGCCCCGCGGTAAATCGCCTCGCAACTATTGCGCACGTTCGCCACGGTCTGCGACAAACCACGCTGCATCCGCTGCATCGCCGCAAATAGCTGACCGATCTCATTGCCGCTCGCCTCGGGAATGCGCGCCGTCAGATCGTTCGCCGCGATTCGATCGAGCAGGTCGGCGGCGTCCTTTAGCGGCGCAGTCACGATGCGGCGCAGCGCGAAATGCGTGGCGACGATCAGCGCAAGCGCGCCGCCCCCCCAAAAACGACCAGGCTGACAACCCACGTGTATTCGCGATCGGCCTGCGCGATGGCGTCGCTCGACAGCGTGTTCGCCATGCTCTGGAATTTCTCGACCTTCACCGAATACGCTGCGCCCGCCGCCGTAATGTCGCGATCGTTGATCGCGGCGTAGGCGTTCGTATCGCCGGCACGCAGGGCATCGGCGGCTTTCTTCAGGATCGCCGCGAGATTGACCGACGATTCGATCAGCTGCCGCTTCAACTCGTCGTCCTGATCGCGAAATACGGGCGCGCCCCGAAACGAGTCCGTTTCCACGGCCGCCCGGTTCAGCGTGGTTTCGGCGCTTTTCAGCGCTGAGTCTCGCATCGCCTCGTCGTTGCGCTCCTTCAGCGCCGAGTAGGCTCGCGTCAGCGCGGCGCGGGTGCGTGTGGAATCCTTGTAGCCGTCGTTGACGAGAATTTCCTGCGTCGCAATCTGATGGATGCGCGCGAGATTGCTGTTCGCGCGGCTGAGCGTGGTGATACCGATCACCCCGCCCAGCAAAATCATCGCGGCAAAGATCAGGAAGACAGCCAGGAGACTATTTCGAACCGATACGTTTCGCATGCCGCTTTCTCAATCCCGTGTTGTACGATGACGGGTTTAACGGCAGATGGCGGGATCTCTTTAGCAGAATAAGCTAAGCGAGCGTTTTGACCTTCAGCAGAATAAGCGTTTCGGCCAGTTTGACGTAGGACATCAGACCACTGATCTGTCAATGGTCAAGGCGCTTCCGCCTTGCTGCCCGCCACCTCGATGTGACCGCGCAACTGGCTTGGCGAATTGCTGTCGACCTGGTTGAGGGTGATCTTCGCGGACTGGCCCGGTGCGAAATTCGGATTGCCGTTGACATAGCCGGCCTGCTGCATCGAAACGATCGCAGGTGAGCGTTCGGCATCCCCGGCAATCCCTACGACGAAGCTATGACAGGTCCAGGCTCAGGATCTGCTCCGATGGAGCGGCATCGGCGTCAGGCTCCCGTGTCGTCAAGTCAGTAGCGGTTGGAAGACCGTGCCGGTCGATCCAGCGGCGTGCCCAGTTAAGCGCGTGCTGCTGCGCACTTTCGACGTCTGCGAAACGCGGGCCAACGAGTCCTGAACGTTCGACGCGCTTGCCATCCTTCACAATCTCCGCCCATGCGCGGAACATTGCGCCCGGCCCCGGCTCTGCCGCCGCGTAGATGACGTAGCCGCGCCGGTCGGCAATCTGCGAGCTGTAAGACGACAGCCCCTTCCGCAAGCTACGCGTGCGGTACGCTTGCGGCAAGGGCCGCGCCACAGCCGTCGCTCGCGACTCGACATTGAGGGGCGCATCGACCCTTCGCCCCAGAAGCTGCCGGCTGATTTCAGCGAATGGATCGACCGCCGTCGAACCGTTCGTTGCGCCCTTCGACGTCTGCCATGACCCTGCACTCCTCCAGACCACGCCACCCTGATCATCGCCGGTGTGCCTCCGCGAAACAGGTCCAGGTGCGGGTCTCGCGGCAGCCGAAGAATGTTCTGAAACGAAGGAAAATTCTCTTCCGGTTTGCGACAGCAGTCGAATCATCTCGGCAAGCGTACCGCTCAGTTGCCATTCCTCGAAGCGGCGTCGGCATGTGGGGCTGGACGGATAACGGCCCGGCAGCCTCGACCATGATTCGCCGGTTGTCAGAATCCACAGGACTGCATTTGCGATGACGCGCGGCTCGATTCGGGGCCTGCCGCGGCGGTTCAGACGAACAAGCGGCTCATCGGGTACCAGATCGGCAACCGTGTTCCATTCGTCATCACTTAGCTCTTCGAAAAACATGTCTTTCTCCACGCAGACTGGACCGGTCCACGCCTCTGGACAGTCACGGATTCATGACTCCCGATCCGGGTGATGTCCTCGGTTGCACAGTATGTCGGTACGCACGGTGCGGCGGACCGCGGTCCGAATCCGGCCGCTCGGAAATCCAACTCGTTCGGCGCGTGTTACAGCGCGTCGATCCCGGCGCGCGATAGGCGCTCGAAGACTTCGAAGGCAATGTCATGACCCGAAGCACGTCGAGAACAGGCGAAAGATCCGGTGCGATGGCCAACGCATTCGACTACATGCGTCTGCCGTCAGGCGGCAAGCCGGTCGAGGCTCATAGCAGGTCGGATCGTCTCCGGCGGAAACACTTGCCAGTTGCCATCGTTGTGACGGAAGAAAAACACCGTAAGCGTACCGGCCGGCCGCTGGGCCTCGACGCAAATACAGCGTGCGGCGGCGGGCCCCGGGAGACGGCGAAGCTGAACACGCACAAGACGTACGCCAGTCGCGCCAAACCACTTGTCAACCAGCACGCGCAAGGACTTCTCCGCCGTTGTCATATCCGCCTCCGTGTGATCCCGTACGAAACCATGCTAGGGCTTCGAAATACTTCTTTCCGTCGGGAGCGGCGGATCGCGCGGTGGGGAATCATTGATTCGCGTGTCAGGATATCCTTACATTAGCTGTCATGCCGGGAGCCGCCCTACTCTGGCGGCATGCTGGGCCGATCCGGCGTTGTGGCGGGGACAGAAGAGGCGGTGCTTGATGTGTTGCCGGAAAAGGAATTCGCGGTATACAACAGGCCCCGCGTGAACAGGCCCCGCGTGGCCCCGCGGCAGAGCTTGGGGTGCTCCCCACCGGTTACCGGGAGGTAACGAAATCGTCCTGGACCCAAAGGCGCACGACCGATCCGGAGTCCGGCTCGCTCTGGATATGCAGGCTGGCATCGATCAACCGGGCGCGTTCGGCCATCCCCTGCAAGCCGTACGAGTAGCCAGCGCGCGCAGCCACGGTATCGAAACCTCTTCCGTCATCGCAGATGCTCAACTCGATGCCCGTTTCGGTGCTGACCAGCGTCACGTCAACGCGCGACGCTTCAGCATGGCGGGCCACATTGGTCAGCGACTCCTGCACGATGCGGAATATCGCCGTCGCACGCGGATCGGCGAAATTGGGTTCGGCACCCTCCATATGAAAGTAGCAGGGAATCTGCGCATGGCGGCTGAAGTCCTCGGCGAGCCATTCCAGCGCCGACGCAAGACCGAAGTTCAGCGCAGCCGGCCGAAGGTGGCTCGACACGTGGCGCACGATCTGGATGGTTTTCTCGACCAGTTCCCGCATCTCAACGGCTTTTCGCATTGCAACGGAATCGCCGGCGAGATGCATCTTCAGCAACGACACGTCCATTTTCAGCGCGGTCAGCAACTGGCCGAGTTCATCGTGGATTTCCATCGCGATGCGTTTTCTCTCCTCCTCGCGGACCGCCTCCAGATGTGCGGACAACTCGCGCATTTGCTCGCGCGACGCCAACAGTTCGAGCTCGGTCCGCTTGCGCTCGCCGACTTCCAGTTCGAGCTGGTCACGATGGCGGCGCAAGTTCTCCTCCGCGCGCTTGCGGACGGTCACATCGGTCAGCAGGCCCTCGATAGACTGCGGGGCGCCATCGCTGTCAGCGACGCCACGTGCGTTCAACTGAGCCCAGATCGGCTTGCCGTCCAGCCGGTGCAACTGCAGTTCGAGGCCGGCAATTTCGCCGCGCGCGTTCAGGATGTCGAACAGGTGCTCGGTTTGTGCCGGCGAAAACGGCCTCCGGTCCGGATCGTTGGTCGATGCTTCGATCAGCTCGGTCGCCGTGTCGTACCCGAGCAGTTGCGCCGTCGCCGCGTTGGCCTCGTTGAGCCGCCCGCTGCGATCCAGCAGGAAGATGCCTTCGAGCGAATTCTCCACGATACTGCGGTACTTTCTTTCGCTCTCGCGCAGGCACGCCGTCGATTCGCGGAGCCGGTCCGCCATGACATTCACGCGTGTAGCAAGCCGCCCCAGTTCATCTCCGGATTCCACTACGCAGCGCGCGTCAAGATCGCCGCCGGCGATCCGGTCGACCATCTCTTCCAGGCGATTGATCGGGCTGCGCACCATCCGCTTGAGCAGGATGAAAGTCGCGGCATAGAGTGCGGCGACAACCATCGCCATCGTCGCGAGAATGGTCCTGCGGGCGCGCCCGATCGCCTGTTCGGCGGCCGCCTTCGTCAGGACGACGCGGATCTCGCCGATCTTTTCCCGCGGCGCCGCGCCGGGCGGATCATATTCGATCGCCCTGATGCGCACCACGCTGTCGCCCGGGTCAGGATGATGTGCGCCCTTGACGGAGGACACCGTGCCGTAATTCGCCGCCGTCACCGTGAATTCCGCGACCTCGGGATTGGGCGCAAGCGCGGCAAGCTGGCTGTCGATTGCGCCACGATCGACGTTCCACAAAGGTTGCGCCAGCGAATGGCTGAACAGATCGGCGATCCGTGTGGCTCGCTCCTCCAGCTCGACGAGCCGTCGCTCCCGCTCGTGTTCGACCAGACTGTACACGGAGGTGCCGACCACCAGCGCGACGAGCACGACGAGGGCGAGCATCAGCTTGGTGTGCAGACTGAGCGAGCGCGCAAGCCGTGGAGACAGACGCATCAGGAATCCTTCGGTGCGGTGTTCAGGAGCCGTTCCAGGCTGAAGTCGTATGGGCCGGCACGTGGATACAGGTATTTGGAGTACAGGCCGAAGTCAAGCGTATGGCCGTGCCCAAAAACGGCCTCATTGTACCGAGCGACGTTGTCATGGTGGATGACGCTCAGGTAGTCGAGCTTTTGGCGAACGCCTCCGGACGCGGCGAAGTCCTTGCCGTGATGATAGTCGTGCAGCAGAACCATGGCCCAGGCGCCGATGAAATAGTCCCCTGCCACCATGGCCGCCAGACCGCCGTCAGCTACGTTGGCCAGCGCCTCTTGCAGGGCCCCCACTCCTCCGACGAGAACGCGAGCGCTGCGCGCCTTGACCGCGTTCAACGCCCCGAGCGCCATCGAGTCGTTCGCGGCCCAGATCACATTGGCGTCCGGATACCGGGCAAGCAGCACGCGGGCCTTTTGATTGCTGTCGGCGTAGCTCCAGTCGCTGAAAACCAGTTGGCTGGTGCGCGCATTCGGAGTCTGGGCAAGGAACGTCTCGACACCGGCGGCACGCTCCTGCGAGACTGGCGTTTTGGGGTCTCCTGTAATGCCGATCACCTGCGCCCCACCCTGGCCAAGGCATTGGTACAGATATTCCATCAACCGGTAGGCACCGAGCGCGGCGTTTGCCGTCACCGTTCCGATCCAGTTCCGGATCTGCTGCCGTTCATTGCCGATCTCATGCCGCTGCCCTGGCGTCAGATCGTTATGGAGGAGCAGCACCTTCGCCGGTGAACGCGCCAACGTCTTCAGCATCTGCTGCGCGGCCATCTTTTCGTTGACGATCACGACATAGTCCGGCGCATCCGGACGTCGCGCGACCTCCTCGGCTTGACGCAGCATCAACAGGTGATCACGCTCCGCGTAAAGGACCTCCAGTTGCATATCGAAGGTCTTCGCTGCGACGGCCATGAATTGGGCGGTCAGTTGCCAATGCTGGCCGGTGCCACGTTCGACGGCCTCGCCCGGGTTGAGGAATACCACACGAGGCGACGGCCTGGATGCAAAAGTGGGGCGCGTCATGCACAGCAGGCCGGCATGCGCGCAGGCGAGCAATGCTTTTCTGCGATTCATAAGACGATTCACTCGGTTACCGCTGTGGGGCGCTGCGCGCGGGCCGACGCTTGCTGCGATCTGTTTTCATGGAGCGGCCTAGCATCGAGCCACGGCAGCCGGCCGCGCCGCACAGACAGCGGTAGCGCGCCCGCACTGCCTCAGTCCGGCGCCCTTCGACACTCAGTTGATAGTCGATGAACAACTCGTCGCCCATGCTTATATCGGCGGCAGCGATCACAAAAACCCTCTGCCCCTCTTCGACCGTTTCGCAGTTGGGCACGCAGGCATGGTTCAGCCAGCGCGCGCTATTGCCGCCGCGTTCGCCATCGATGACACGCCCGTCGGACAAACCAAAGAAGAAGGTATGCCCGTCAGCGCGACCGTCACGCTGGTAGCGTTTGACCGCTCGATCCCACATAGTGACTTCACCCTTGTATTCGAGGATCCGTTCGCCGGCCTTGATCGTCCGCAGCGCAAATACGCCTTTGCCGTGCACCGGGGACCTTCGCACCACCACGCTACGCATGTCCGCTGGCTCAATGAAAGAGTAAAAATGGATAGGCGGATGCTCGCATGCCAAAATTCCTGCCGATGCCCCGGCGACGATCGGCGTGGCCTATCCGCGTTGTCCGGCTCACGTCAACATGGATGAGGGTGCTGCAAACGTGGTGACGCTGCGGACTCGTCATTCGACGAGGAAGTTCCCGCCGTCAAATTAAACTTGTGCAGGATTTCCTGACAGACAGATCAGGTCATTCGACCTGTAATTTCCACCGCTCCTGACAGGAGTAACACGATTGTTCCCCTACCATCGTAATCTTACTGTCCTCCCGAGTGTTGTGCCGTCATGTGTGCAGTTCCCTCTGAAGGCGTAAGCGACGCAGATCACATCGATACGATTTGCCTGATTCTGTTCGACGACTGGTGCGCCACGCGCAGCATCATTCCTCTCATCTATCTGATGCAATGCTGGCCCCTGCTGGACCAGAAGTATGGGCGGATCAGTCTGCTGAGCAGCACACTCGCCGAATTGCTGAAGTATCACGCGGACGCTCTCACACCTGAGCAAACCAGACTGCTGGGCGAATTGATTTATCGCGCCGACAACCTGCTCATGCACACCGCGCCCTAGCCGTCGCATCTGGTCTTCGCGACCGCCGATAGGGAGGCCTGTCTTGATGAGGATGCTTTATAGGCATATCCCTACAAGAAAAATCAGCAAATACTGACAAGGACGATCGAGACACGTCCACGCCCGCAATCCTCCCAACGAATTGCCGCTCACGATAGCCAGGTTATGCCAGAGCGAGTCCTCGTCGAGTAGCAGCGACTACAGATTCTTTTATGAATCGCGGATTTCGTCCTTCAGTAATGACCAGGACTGCCGTATACGCATAATGACTGCGCGGAGCAACGCAACTCGATCTTGCGCAACAGCCGCCACGCGAGACCAGATGTCCCACGCTGCTATCAAAACTGTGCGGGCGATTGTCCACGTCGCCACATTCACGCGCATACCGGAATTAGCCAGCCAGGCATCATGACAAGTCGTCAACTTTATCGCCCGTGGTTCATTCACTGTAAACAATTCTTCCGATCCGGCATCACGCTATTCGCGGTATCGGTAGAAAACGAGGAGCTGAACCGATCGCAGTCGGTCGCACTGTCGACGCAGATCCCGCTGCTGTACTTCATCCTCGTTACGAACAGCATTGCATTAGCCCTCACGCATCTCGCTTCCGCTCCACTCTTTCTAAGCGCTGTCGTACCGGCCCTGCTGTCCGCCGTTTGCCTCGGCCGTCTCGTCTGGTGGCGGCGGACCCGCCACGCCGACGTCGATGCCGCCACCCTTGCGAGGCGGCTGCGGATCACCGCGCGGCTCGTGCCGCTGCTCGGCGTGGTGTTTACGGCGTGGGCCCTGAGTCTGTACCGATACGGCGATGCCTACGCAAAGGTCCACGTCGCGTTCTATATGTCGATCACGGTGATCGGCTGCATCTTCTGCCTGATGCACCTGCGCGCCGCAGCGTTATCGCTGGCCGTCGTCGTGATCGTGCCGTTCTCGATCTTCTTTTCGTTGACCGGCAAGCTGGTGCTTGTGCTGATTGCGGTGAACCTTTTGCTCGTGTCCATCGCGATGACTGTTGTGCTGTTCGTTCACTACCGGCATTTTGCGCGATTGATCGAGTCATCGGCCGACCTGAAGATGAAGCAACTGGAGACGCAGCGTCTGAGCGACGAAAATTTCCAGCTGGCGAATCTCGACTCGCTGACCGGGCTGCCGAACCGGCGCGCGTTCCTCTCCTGCATCGCCGCTTCGACGCCGGCAGATGCAGGCCGTGTGGCAATCGGGCTCATCGACCTCGACGACTTCAAGCTCGTCAACGATGCTTACGGTCATGCGACAGGGGATCGAGTGCTCGCCGAAGCGGGGCGCCGTCTCGGCGAGTTCAGGGAATCTGAGATCTTCTTTGCGCGCCTCGGCGGAGACGAGTTCGGCATGCTGATTCGCGGTGATCTCTCCGCTGACGAACTGATGCTTTGCGGCGGGGCAATTTGCCGTTTGCTTCGGCAACCGTATGAAGTGGCGGATCTCACACTCAGATTATCCGCGTCGATCGGGTTCGCCGTATCGGATGCCGATACTGTCAGCTTCGAACTCCCGTTTGAGCGTGCGGATCACGCGCTATACCATGCAAAGCAAAACGCCCGGGGAGAACCCGTCATCTTTTCGCACGCGCACGAAAGCGAAAGGCGCCGCACGGCGCTGGTCGAGCAGGCGCTCGCCCATGCCAACCTCGAACGCGAACTCTTTGTAGTGTTTCAACCGATTGTCGAGTTACCTGACCAACGCATTCTGGGATTCGAGGCGCTTGCACGCTGGACACATGACAAGCTCGGCATCGTTTCGCCGGCGGAATTCATCAGGTGCGCAGAGCGGTCGAACCGGATCCTGCCGATGAGCGAAATTCTGCTGTGGAAAACGCTCAGGCACGCCAAACAGTGGCGAAACGCCACGTGCGTGTCGTTCAATCTGTCGGCTCGCGACATCGGATCACCCGATGCGATCCAGCGCATTATCCGGATCGTCCTTGCGAGTGGAATGCCGCCACACCGGATCGAAATGGAAATCACCGAAACTGCGCTCGTGAGCGATTTCGGGGTGGCGAGCGAATCGCTTCGCTTGCTCAAGCAACTCGGCGTTCGCATTGCGCTGGACGATTTCGGCACTGGATTCTCGAGCCTTACGTACGTGCACCGTTTGCCGCTCGACAAGATCAAGATCGATCGCAGCTTCGTCAGGGATATTGTGGACAATGTAACCGGGCAAAAGGTCGTCAAGTCCATCATCGACCTGTGCCGCAATCTCGATCTCGACTGCGTGGTGGAAGGCGCGGAAGCCGAAGAGCAGGTGCAAATCCTGCATGAACTGGGTTGCAGCAAGATGCAAGGCTATCTGTTCGGTAAGCCCATGTCCGCCGAAGCCGTACTTGCTCTGGCCGCAGACGATTCACACGCTCCTGCCCCCGCTGCATTGGCCGGGAGTACGCCCTGCGGGCATTGCAGCCAGAATTTCGCGGATTGACGCGAGCGACTGTTCGGCGGTCGCCGTCGGTATGTGCGGGCGAGACGTCCTGAACTCCGGCGGGCGCAGCCCGAGGCACCGGCAAACTTGCGACACGTAGGGCTTTGTCGGTCCGCTGCACCGCCTGGCGGCCGCAGACAGTGACGCGTCGCTGACCTGCTGCCGCAGCCAGGCCAGCGTCCGGCGGTCCCGGTCGTTAAGAACACGAACCATATGCTCCATATCGCCTCCAGAACTGTACGCATGAACAGTACTGTTAATATATACAGTAGTCATGCTGGGTTCAAGGCTGATTTCGAGACGGCGGTCAGGCGCGGGGAACTTGCATCGGGTACAGGATCACGTCGCCTCCTTGCTGCAGAGAAGAGGCTTTTGCGTTTGGTGAGACGAGGCCGGGAAAAACGAACACCTCAAAAAATCAGACAACGAGCACCCTGCTGTTCGAATGTTTCTTGACGCGACTAGAAATGGCTATATGTTTGTACGATTTTTGACTGATGTACGATTTTTTCATACACTACCCATAAATCGTACACGAGTAGTCAGATGCCACGTACTCTCTCTTTCAACGAGCAGCAGCTTCTCGAAGACGCATGCGCGGCTTTCGGGCGCTCGACGCGCATCTTCAAAGCCATACCCGGTCGCGCGCGGCGCGCATCGGACGGCCTGACCGACGGCACGATCCGGTTCGAACTCGCCGGAAAGAAGTTCGAGATGCCCGTTTTCATCAAGACCCGGGCTGATGCCTCGGGCATCCTTCTCGCGCAACATCGCCTGTATGCCGCTCAACCGGGTGAGCATCGGCGCCAGCTCATGCTGGTCGCGCCGTACATCGGTTCCGAACTTGCCGCCCGTCTCATTGACGGGAAAGTCCCGTTTCTGGATGCTGCCGGCAACGCGTTTATCAGCGAACCCGAGGGCACGGTCATGGTCATCGGCCGCGCCAAACCGCAGCTTCTGCACAGCGCTCCGACAGCGCGCGCCACCACGCGCAAAGGTCTGCAGGTGATGTTCGCCATCGCAACGCAACCAGGGCTCGTGTCACAGCCCTATCGAGCCATTGCTCAAGCATCGGGCGTAGCGTTGAGCACGGTGAATCAGGTCGTCGACGACCTGCAGTCGCGGGGACTCGTCGCGCTCAGGAGCAACGGCGAGCGCATTTTCACGGACTGGCCAAAGCTGGTTCAAGAATGGATAAGCCTCTACCCTTCCCGCCTGCGCCCAAAGCTTGGCGCCAGACGATTCGCGAGCGCAAAACCAGACTGGTGGCGAACCTTTGACTTCGCTGAATTCAAGGGCCTGCTCGGCAGCGAAGCGGCCGCCGATGTCCTGACGCACGATCTGAAGGCGGCCAGCGTCACAATCTACAGTCAGACGGCGCTCGACAGTCAGTTCATGCTGAAGGCCCGGCTTCGCCCGGATTCGCGGGGCGACGTCGAAATCCTCGACGCATTCTGGCCCGGGACGCCAGCGTCCGGCTGGCAGGCCGGCGATCCACCACTCGTGCACCCGCTCCTTATTTACGCCGATCTTGTCGCGTCGGGCGATGATCGCAACCTCTCTGCTGCGCAATGGATCTATGAGCAGTACCTCTCCCAACCCTAACGCCAAGGTCAGCGAGGAACGGCCCGTTCATCCGGCCACCATCGCATTGCTGCGTCACGTTCGGGACGCAGCGGATCGGCGCGGCATTGATTTCGTGGTGGCGGGTGCGACCGCCCGCGACATCGTGCTCTGGCACGTACACGGTGTTCGCGCGGAGCGCGCAACCCGGGACATCGACGTCGCGGTTTGTGCGATCAGCTGGGAAGCTCACGGCGGCCTCGTCGGGGAGCTCGAGGCGACCGGTCTCTTCAAGGCTGATAGAAAAACGCAGCAGACATTGGTGTTCAGAGATCCGGCCGGCGGCTGGGCCCTTCCGTTAGACCTGGTTCCCTTCGGTGATCTCGAAGCGCCAGCCGGATCGATCGCATGGCCGCCGAAAGGCGACTTTGTGATGAACGTGCTCGGTTTCCGCGAGGCCGTCGATCATGCGATCGAGATCGACCTCGGGGAAGACCTCGCGGTACCCATAGTGACGCTGCCGGCGCTCACGTTACTGAAAGTCCTCGCCTGGCACGATCGTCGCACGCGAAAGAATACGGATGCATCGGACCTCCTGCTCGTCCTCCGGAGCTACTTCAGGGCGGGAAACGAAGAGCGCATCTGGGAGGCCGCGGCCGATCTGCTGGTGGAGTACGAATACAACGTCGACCTCGCGGCGTCGGCATTGCTCGGCCGGGAGGCACGCCAGATAGCATTGCCTGCCACGCTCGACGCGGTCAAGGCAATCCTCGCGGACGAGGCAAGCTACGAGACACTCAGGCGTGACATGTTGGCGCGCGCGGCCGCGCAGTTGCTGGACGATTTTGCGGACGCGTCAGATAAGACGCTTGCTGCATTCCGGCGCGGCTTTTTGAGCGCTGCGGCTCGCTGAATCTCCAAGGCGACCGCCCGCACGCATGTTAGACACGTAGTCAATCACATCGGCGTCATTCATCCCGGTCCAGGCACGCACGGATCGCTCGGCGCTCCCGACATTGCTGCCGGCACGCGGCGGGCGGCTACTGGCTGTTCGCCCACTCCCGCACCGCCTGTGCGAACAGCCTGAGTGCGGTCGGAGGATGTCGATTGGCGGGGTAATAGAGGCACACGCCCGGAAATGAAGGACTCCATTCGGGCAGCAATTGCTCCAGCCGCCCCGCCGCCAGATGCTCCGCGACCAGGTATTCCGGCACCCACGCCACGCCGATGCCAACCAGCGCCGCCTCGACCATCAGGTTCAGATTGCCCAGAGTCATCGGGCCGTCGACATCGACGCTGGCGCTTTTACCGCGATACTCGAGATCCCATCGGTAGAGCGCGCCGCTCTCGAAGCGGAACCGGATACACCGGTGCTGCGCCAGATCGTGCGGCGCTTTTGGCCGCTCGTGATGCGTGAGGTAGTCGGGCGATGCCACCGCGGCGAAGCGGATGTCGGGGCCGAACCGGATGGCGACCATATCGCGCGGCACATCCTCCAGGACACGAATGCCAGCATCGAAACCATCAGCCACGATGTCCACGAGCCGCGTGTCCACGACGAATTCCACGTGAATATCCGGGTAAGCAGCGAGGAAATTGGGAAGCACATGCCGAACAAGAGATTTCGCCGCAGATTCGGATGCGCTGATGCGGATCGAGCCCGAGGGACGATCGCGTGCGGAAGCGACATCGTTCACCGCGTCCTCGAGATCCGCGATAGCCGGTCCAACGCGCCGCAGGAGCTGGTCACCCGCTTCGGTCAGCGCGACTGACCGGGTTGTCCGGTTGAACAAGCGCACGCCGAGTCTCGCTTCGAGACCTCGCATCGCATGGCTGAGCGCAGACGGGGAGACACCCAGCGTACGCGCGGCCCCGCTGAAGCTTCGCTGATGGGCGATGGCGACGAAAGCAGTGAGTTCGGACAGGCCGGCACGCAACATAGATGAATTTCCCTCAAGACCCCGTGAAATTGTAGCCGTATTGTTGAGCGACGCACAACAGCCTAAGCTTGACTCCTCTGAGCGCTGATTTGCGCTGCCGCCGGCGGCTGCCACGCCTGGAATATCTCGAAAGGAGTTGGAGAGCATGCAAAAACGCACACTGGGAAACAGCGGGCTTGAAGTGTCCGCGATCGGTCTCGGCTGTATGGGTCTGAGCTATGGCTATGGCCCGGCCACTGAAAAGTCCGAAGGGATCGAGCTAATCCGGGCTGCTTTCGAGCAGGGCGTGACCTTCTTCGACACCGCTGAAGCCTATGGCCCGTTCGTGAACGAGGAACTGGTCGGCGAGGCAGTGGCGCCGTTTCGCGACCAGATCGTGATCGCGACCAAGTTCGGCTTTCAGGACGGTGATTCGAAAAAGCCCCTCGACAGCCGGCCCGAGCGGATCCGTGCTGTCGCCGAGGCCTCGCTGAAGCGGTTGAAGACCGATCGCATCGATCTGTTCTATCAGCATCGTGTCGATCCGAACGTGCCGATCGAGGACGTGGCCGGCACCGTCAAGGATCTGATCCAGCAGGGCAAGGTCAAGCACTTCGGCATGTCCGAAGCTGGCGCGCAGTCGATCCGCCGCGCCCACGCCGTACAGCCGGTCGCCGCGCTGCAAAGCGAATATTCGCTGTGGTGGCGCGAGCCGGAACACACGGTACTGCCGACTCTCGAAGAACTGGGCATCGGTTTCGTACCGTTCAGCCCGCTCGGCAAAGGCTTTCTGACCGGCGCGATCGATGCGAACACAACGTTCGACAAAACCGACTTCCGCAACGTCGTGCCGCGTTTCTCCGAGGAAAACCGCAAGGCGAACGCGGGTCTCGTCGACGTGCTCGGCAAGATCGCCAACAGCCGTGGCGCCACGCGTGCGCAGATCGCAATCGCCTGGCTGCTCGCCCAGAAGCCGTGGATCGCGCCGATTCCGGGTACGACGAAACTGCATCGGCTGGAAGAGAACATTGGCGCAGCCGCGGTCGCGCTGTCGGCCGACGATCTGGCCACGATCGAAACCGCCCTGCAGCAGATCAAGGTGGTGGGCGATCGCTACCCGGCGTATCTGCAGCAGCGCGTCGACCGCTAACGGATGGTGCTCGGCTCACAAGCCCAGGAAAGCACACTGGCGACGCTGCGCAAGCGGATCGCCGGCTTCGAGGCACAGGCCGAACTCGCGGCTTCGACCGACTTTCCTGCTGGTCAGCGCCGAACCCAAGGTGTCACCCGCTTCATCGTCATGCTGTTCGCTGTTCGCTTCTCGCTTGCGCATCCGCATACAGTTCGTATACTTCGCATATAACTTCTGCGAGACAGCGTGAACACAACCTCCCCTGCCAGTGCCGAAAAACTGGGCGAACTGGCGTATCAGACCCTGCGCCGCATGATTCTCGACAAGGCGCTGCGCAGCGGCGGCCCGGTCGTTGAAGGACGGCTTGCCGACGAACTCAACATCTCACGCACCCCCATGCGCGAGGCCTTGCTGCGTCTCGAAGGCGAAGGCCTGCTGGTGCGCGCCGGCGCACGTTCCTATTCCGTGCGCTTCGTCAGCGCCCAGGAATACTTTCAGGCCATGAAAGTGCGCGAACTGCTGGAGCCCGAAGCGATCGCGCTCGCCATCGGCAAGATCGACAAGAAGCAGGTTCAGCAGTTGATCAGGAAGATCAAGGCGCTCAGCAGCGGCCAGCAGGAGCAGGCGCACTGGCAGATCGACGACCAGGTCCATACGATGATGGCCCGCGCAAGCGGCAACGACGTGCTGGCCCGCACGATCGACGTGGTCCGCACCAACAGCCGCCTGTTCGAACTGGTCACGCCGTTCAACCGCATCGAGGAAGATCGCGCGGAGCATCTCGCGATCCTCGAAGCCTATGCGGCGGACGACGCCGACGCGGCACGCGCGGCGGTGCGCACCCATCTGCAAAACCTTCGCCGCTTCGTACTCGAACGGCTCAGCGAAGGCACCTACATCTGACGCATTCAAGTTTTGCGGAACAGCCGCATCAGTGACGCAGTATCTTGCCGACGAATTCGCGCGTACGTGCTTCCTGCGGCGCGTCGAATACCTGTTTCGGCGTGCCGGTCTCGATCACATGGCCGCCCGCCATGAAAACCACTTTCGACGACACCTCGCGTACGAAGCTCATCTCATGCGACACGATGAACATCGTGATGCCATCGGAGGCGAGCGTGCGAATCGTATCGAGCACTTCGTTCACGAGTTCGGGATCGAGCGCGGCCGTGACTTCGTCGAGCAACAGCACCTTCGGCTTCAACGCCAGCGCGCGTGCAATCGCCACTCGCTGCTGCTGGCCACCCGAGAGTTCGTCGGGATAAGCACGCAACCGGTGCGCAAGACCGACACGCGTCAGCAGCCTGATCGCGTCTTCCTCGACTTCCTTGCGCGGCCAGCCCTTGATTCTGGTCGGCGTGATCATGACGTTGTCGAGCACCGTCATGTTCTGGAACAGGTTGTACTGCTGGAACACGATCGCGATATCCGAGCGCAGCGCGCGCACCGCGGCCTTGTCGGCATAATTCACGGCCGCGCCGTTCAGATGCACGCTGCCGTGCACCGGCCGGAGCAGCCCCATCAACACGCGCAGCAAGGTGCTCTTACCCGATCCGGACGGCCCGATCAGACTGACTATCTCGCCCTTTTCGACGCAGAGACTGATTCTCTCCAGCACCGTGTGCGGCCCATAAGACGCCTTCAGGTCAACGATTTCGAGTTGCGGCAAGTTTCCTCTCCATGCGCTTACCGAAGCGCGACAGCGGATATGACATCAGAAAATAGAGCGCCAGAATCGAACCGTAAACGATCCACGCGGAAAAGCCCTTGTTGTTGAGCACCTTCCCGGCCGACGTGAGTTCCATCACACCGATCTGCGAGGCCAGCGCGGTATCCTTGATGAACATCACGAAGAAGCCGAAAGTGGGCGGTACGATGACGCGCCATGCCTGCGGCACGATCACGTAGCGCAGCGTCTGAACATAACTGAAGTTCAGCGTGCCGGCCGCTTCCCACTGATTGACGTGAACCGACTCGAGGCCGCTTCGCACGATCTCGCCGAGATACGCCGACGCGATCAGGCAGACGCTGACGAGCGCCACCGTGAAGGTGGACAGATTGGCGCTCATCGCCTGGCTCGCGAAAAACACCAGCATCAGCGTGACAAGGAACGGTATGCGCCGGAACAGCGCGCAGTAAACGAACATGATCGCGCGCACCGGCGCCATGGCGCGCGAACGCGTCACCCTCAGCACCGCGACGAGAAAACCCGCTATGAATCCCGCGAAACAGCCGATTGACGACAACACAAAGGTGGCGGCGAAACCTTCGAGCAACAGCAACAGGTTGTAGTACGAAAACAGTTGGGTGAGTTGAGCCATGGACGAAGCGAACATCAGAACACCTTTATCTTCGCGCGGCAGACATGGCGCCCGAACATCGCCAGCGCGAAGGTGGCCAGCACCGTCACCGCGATGTACATGAGCGCGGCCACGCTGAACGCTTCGACCGACAGATAGGTCTGCGAGCTGATGTTATACGTGCGCCCGGTCAGTTCCTCCACGCCGAAGATCGCCGCCATCGAGGTGCCGAGCGTCATCACGATGAACTGGTTCGACAGTGGCGGAAACATCACCTTCATGACGTGCGGAAAAATCACGTGACGCACGATTTGCGGCGTCGAAAAACCCAGCACTTCGGCCGCTTCGATCTCCGCCCATCGAACCGACGCGAAGCCGGCCCGCTGGATTTCGCACAGGTAAGCACCCGCGTTGAAGGTGGCGCCCAGCACCACCGCGGTGAGCGGCGAGAGCGTGATGCCGATCTCCGGCAACGCGAAGAACAGAAAGAAGATCTGTACGAGCTGCGGCGTATTGGCCGCGAAAGTCACATAGGCTTTGACCACGCGCTGCAACGAGGCCGACCCATAGCGCAAGATCGCGGCGCAAACGAGACCGATCAGCATGCCGAGGCCGAATGCGAGCACCGCGATCTGCAAACTGAGCCACGCGCCGCCGAGCAGATACGGCCATTGCTCGAGGATGGGCCCGAAGTGAAGCGTCATCGAAACAGGCCTCCTTGCGGCGAAGTTGTGGGGCGTTCATCGCCCGCTTGCGGCGCGCCGCGCTGCGTTCGTTCGATCATGCCCCGCAGATCACGCTCATGGGTCACGCTCATGGGTCACGCTCATGGGTCACGCTCATGGGTCACGCTCACTGCGCGGCGGCCGTTGGCGGAGCCGCAGTCGGATCGTGCAGCATCGGACTGCCGAACCATTGCTTCCAGCGCGCCGCGACGAAACCGCTCTTGTGCAGTGTCGCGATCTCCTTGTTCAGCCGCTCGGTGAGCGCGGCGTTGCCCTTTTTCACGCCGATACAGTCGTAATCTACTTCGATCGGCTCATCGACCACACGCCATTTCGTCGAATAGTTCTTCGTATAACTGAGCATGAAATCGAGCACGTCGATCAGCGCGTCGGCGCGCCCCTGCGCAATCGTGCGCACGGCGTCCGGATAGTTGTCGAGCAGCAGCAGTTGCGCCTTCGGCAACTTCTCCTGAATCAGCTTGACCGGCGTCGTGCCACGCACCTGAACCAGCCGCACCGACGGATCGTTCAACTGGGTCCAGTCTTTATAGGGTTTGTCCTGCGTCGTCAGCACGCCGAGCACTTCCGTATTGACCGGGTCGGTGAAGTCGATGACCTTGAGACGGTCGGCGTTACGCGTCATGCCGCCCATCACGGCGTCGATCTTGTCGGTCATCAGGAACGGCACGCGATCGTTCGACCCGACCGGCACGATTTCCAGTTTCACGCCGAGCGAGTCCGCGATCTTCCTCGCGATATTGACGTCGAAACCGTCAATGTTGTTCTTTGCGTCGTAGCTGCCGAGCGGCGGCAGATTCGGATTGATGCCGAATACGATCTTCTTCGACGCCAGAATCTCGTCCAGCGTGCGCGCGCCGGCATCGAGTGAACCGAGCAGCGCGCATGCCGCGATACCAGCGGCGAGCATGCGGCCCAGGATGATCGAGAGTTTCATTCGTGGACTCCGTAAGCGTTACATGATTAAGGTTTGAAGCATCCGGACGAGGCATTCGCAAGGCCGTTCCTTTTTTGGCGACTTTGCGTATACGTATCGTATACGTTAGTATCAAAACATCGCCTAAATTACTTGTCAAGCGAGGTTGGGACCGATGCCCGGAGAACACACCATGCGTATCGACAGTGCGGAAAGCTCGCTCACGGTCGAGCTTTTTCTTGATGGTCAGCGCCTCCCCGCGCGCGCCGGCGAGAGTGTCGCCGCGGCCCTGTTTGCGTGCGGCAGGAAGGCGCTGCGCGTGAGCCCTCGCCTGCATCAGGCGCGCGGCATGTTCTGTCTGATGGGTTCCTGCCAGGAGTGTCTCGTGATGGTGAATGGCCGCCGCGTGCTGGCCTGCCAGACGCGCGTCGTCGACGGCTTGCGTGTCGAAACCGTTCCGGAGACCGGCGCTGATGTCTGACTTCGACGTGGCGGTGCTCGGCGGCGGCCCGGCCGGCGCCCATGCGGCGATGGCGGCTTCGGCTGCGGGACTGAGCGTCGCACTGTTCGACGAGAACCCGGCCGCGGGTGGTCAGGTGTACCGGGCGCCGGTCGAGGGCGCGGCTTCGTCCGGCGGCGCGGATCAGGAGGCCGGAAACACACTGCGCCGCGAGCTGGCCGCAAGCGGCGTCACGACATTCTTCGGCCATTCCGTATGGGCCGTCACCGGCGACTATCGCATCGACGCAACGGGCCCGCACGGCCCGCTGCATTGCACCGCACGCGCACTGATCGCCGCAGCCGGCACGACCGAGCGGGTCGTGCCATTCGAAGGATGGACCACGCCTGGCGTAATCGGTCTGGCTGCCGCCACCATCCTGTTGAAGTCGCAGCACATGCTGCCCGGCCAGTCGACGCTCGTCGCCGGCTGCGGTCCGCTGCTCGCGGCCGTGGCGGCCAAAACGATCGAAGGCGGCGGCAGGGTCGAGGCCATCGCGGATCTCGCCGGCACCGGCGACTGGTTACGCACCGTGCCCGCCCTGCTTGCGCGTCCCGATCTGTTGCGCGAGGGTCTGCGCTGGTGGAGCACCATCCGCCGTGCAGGCACACGCAGATATGCGCGCCATACGATCGTGCGGGTCGAGCCGGCCGGCGATCAACTGCGCGCGACCCTCGCCCCTTGCGATGCAAGCGGGCGTCCCGTGGATGGAAAGCGCAGGACCGTGACGGCCGATTGCGTCGCCGTCGGTCATGGGCTCACGCCGTCTACCGAGGTGACGCGTCTGTTGCGCGCACAACATCGCTACTCGCGCGAAGCGGGCGGCTGGATTGCCGTCGCCGACCAGGACGGGCGCACTTCGCGCCCTCGTCTCTATGTCGCGGGCGACGGCGCCGGGATCGCCGGCGCAGCCGCCGCCGCGAAGCACGGCACGCTGGCCGGACTTGCCTGCGCACTCGATCTCGGCGCGCAAGCGCCTGCGCGACTGCAAAGCCTCGTCGAGACGGCGCGCGACGCATCTCGCCAGGCTGCGCGTTTCGGTCACGCGATGGCGAATCTGATGGCCCTGCGCCCCGGGCACGTGGACAGCATTGCCCCCGGCACCATCGTCTGCCGCTGCGAGGATGTGACGCGCGCCGAAATCGACGCGGCCTTCGACGCGGGCGCTCATGACGTCAACCAGCTCAAGGCATGGACGCGATGCGGCATGGGCCCCTGCCAGGGGCGCACCTGCGGCGACATGGCGGGCGAACTGCTCGCCCGCCGCGCGGACGATGCATCGCGCGAACGCGTCGGCTGCTTTTCCGCGCGCACGCCGCTGCGCCCGGTGACGGTCGAAGCGCTGACCGGCGACTACACCTACGACGACATCCCGATCCCCAAGGCGGCGCCGCTATGAACGCACTGTCTGAAACGTTGCACGGACCGTTCGATGTTGCCGTGGTCGGCGGCGGCGTGATGGGCTGCACGACCGCACTGTTCCTTGCGCGCGCCGGCATGCGGGTGGCCGTGATCGAGCGCGATGCGCTGTGCCGCGCCGCTTCCGGCGTGAACGCCGGCACGCTGACTCTGCACATGACGCGGGCGGCGCTGGTGCCCTACGCGATCCGCGCATGGAAGATGTGGATGGAGACGGACCAGTGGCTCGGTCAAGGCGTGCTGGCAACCGCCGCGCCGGGTCTTTCGCTCGCCTTCACCGAAGCCGAACGGGAGCTGCTCCGGGCCCGCGCCGCTGCCCGCCGCGAATACGGCGCGCAGATCGACCTGCTCGAGCGCGACGCCGCGCTCGCCGTCGAGCCCGGACTCAATCCCGCGATGCTGGAGGCCGCGTTCTGCGCGACCGACGGTTTCGCGAGCGCTTATCTGACCGGCCGCGCCTATCACGCGGCATTGCGTGAAGCCGGCGTGCGGATTGTCGAGCAGACGCCGGTCACGCGGATCGATCGGGTGAACGGATGCTATCGCGTATCTGGCCAGGAACGCGGCCCAGAGCACGGCCCGGAACCCGGTCCCGACAGCGGTCCCGACAGCGCCGCCGCTTCGCTTCGCATCGACGCGAAGCGGCTCGTCATGGCCGGCGGCGTATGGCTCGAACCGCTGCTGGCGATGCTCGACGTGCACATTCCCGTGAAGACGCTCGTCAACCAGCTGATCGTCACCGAACGCATGCCGCCCATCATGCGTTCGGTGCTGAGCATCGCCAACGGGCTGCTCTCGATGAAGCAATTCGCCAATGGCAGCGTGCTGATCGGTGGCGGCTGGCAAGGCGTCGGCGACCGTATTCGAGGCCCGGTCGAAACCATTCCGCAGAACCTGACCGGCAATCTTCGGCTGGCGCAGCACGTGATCCCGGCGCTCGCCAAAGCGCGCGTTGCGCGCATCTGGCTCGGACTCGAAGCCGAAACCGCCGACGCGATGCCGATGCTCGGCGCGCTGCCCGGCCTCACGGATGCCTGGGTCATCGGCTGCGTGCACTCCGGCTACACCAGCGGCCCCTATATGGGAAAACTGCTCGCCCAGACGATGCTCGGCGAGGCACCCGAGTTGCCCTTATTCGATCCCGCGCGGCTCGTGGTTCAAGCCGCCGCGCCCGCCCTTACTCCTCGAGAAAACACTGAATGATTCCCTCGCATGACGCCCCCTTCAACGGCATCTATGCCGCCACCCTTTGTCCGCTCGACGCGCAGGGCCGTCATCTGGACGAAGCTGCGCTCGCCCGCCATCTGGAGGACGTCGCCACGGTCGACGGTATTGTCGGCTTGCTGATCAACGGCCATGCCGGCGAGAACTTCGTGCTGTCGCGCGACGAAAAGCGGCGCGTGGTGGAGATCGCGCACAGCGTGTGCGGCGACCGCTCGATCATCGTGGCCGGCGTGAATTCCGAAGACAGCTACGAAGCGCAGGCGCATACCGACGACGCAAAACGTGCGGGCGCCGACGCGATGCTGCTTTTTCCGCCTTTCTCATGGGCGCTTTCCACTGATCTCGACACCGTCGTCGCGCATCATCGGATCGCCAATGCCAACGCGCGCCTGCCCATGATGCTGTACCAGGCGGGCGTCAGCACCGGAGCAATGGCCTACACGGAGCCCATGCTGCGTGCGCTGGTCGGATTGCCGGAGGTCGTGGCCATCAAGGAAGGCAGTTGGGAGACCGCGGCCTATGAGGGAAACCGGCGCTTCGTCAAATCGATAGCGCCGCACGTCGCCGTCATGGCTTCCGGCGACGAGCACCTGTTCACGTGTTTTGCCGTCGGCACCGAAGGCAGCCTGGTGAGTCTCGCCGTCGTCGTGCCGGAATTGATCGTGGCGCTCTATCGCGCGGTCCTGCGCGGCGACCTGCCCGAAGCGCAGCGGTTTCATGCCCGCATCTATCCGCTCGCGAAGGCCATTTACGGCACCGCGCCGGGATCGCATGCGAACGCCCGGCTTAAGGCCTGTCTTCATCTGCTCGGAAAATTTCCGCACGCGTCGATGCGGCCGCCGATTCCTCCGCTGTCCGCCGCGGAAACCGGCCGTCTTGAAAGCGCGCTCTCGATTGCCCTCGAACACGACCGGAGCCACTCATGACTCACAGCACGACCCGCACGCTTATCCGCGGCGGCCGCCTGATCACCTCGGTGGACGACTACAGCGCCGACATCATGATCGAAGGCGAACGCATTGCCTGTATCGGGCAGCAGCTGGAAGCCGGCCCGGACACGAAGGTGATCGACGCGAGCGGCCTGCTGGTGTTTCCCGGCGGTGTCGATTGCCATACGCATATGGAGAATACGTTCGGGCCGTCGGTGACCTGCGACAACTTCGCCTCCGGCACCCGCTCGGCCGCTTTCGGCGGCACCACGACGATCGTCGATTTCGCGTTGCAGAATGCCGGCACCAGTCCGCTCGACGCCATCGCGAGAGCGCAGTCGAAAGCGGGCTCGGCGGCCAGCATCGACTACGGATTTCACGTGATCGTCACGCACGTCGATGAAGACGTGCTGGCCGACATGCAATACGCGATCCGCCACGAAGGCGTGTCGAGCTTCAAGATGTTCATGGCGTATCCGGGCACCGTGATGTCCGACGACGCCACGATTTTCCGGGCGATGCGGATGGTCGGCCAGCACGGCGGCATGATCGCGCTGCACGCCGAGAACGGCACGGTCATCGACCTGCTGATTCGCGAGGCGCTGGCGCAAGGGCACACCTCGCCCCGCCATCACGCGCTGACGCGTCCCGCGATCATGGAAGGCGAAGCCACGCATCGCGGCATCAAACTCGCCGAGCTGGCCGAGGCTCCCGTGTACTTCGTTCACCTGTCGGCGAAGGAAGCGCTCAAGCATGTCATCGAGGCACGCGATCTCGGCATTCCAGTGTTCGCCGAAACCTGCCCGCATTACCTGTTCTTCGACGAATCCGCATATGCCGACGACAGCTTCGATCTCGCGCGCTACGTCATGAGTCCGCCGCTGCGCTCGAAAGACGCCCAGAACGCGCTATGGACCGCGCTCAAGACCGACGATCTGCAGTTGATATCGACCGATCATTGCCCGTACTGCATGAAGGAAGGCCATCTCGGCAACGTGAACCAGAAGCCGCTCGGGCGCGATGACTTTTCGAAGATTCCGAACGGCGTGCCGGGCGTCGAAACGCGCATGACGGTGGTGTACGACGGCGGCGTGCGGAGCGGCCGGATTTCGTTGAACCGCTTCGTCGAATTGACGTCGACCGCGCCCGCGAAACTGTTCGGGTTGTTCCCGAAGAAAGGCACGCTCGCTATCGGCAGCGACGCGGATATCGTGCTATTCGATCCCGACGAACCGCATACGATCTGCGCCCAGACGCAACACAGCGACTGCGACTTCACACTGTTCGAAGGCCATCAGGTGACGGGCCGTGTGAAGAAGGTGCTGCTGCGGGGTGAACTGCTGATCGACGACGGCGAATGGGTCGGCCGTACCGGACAGGGCCAATTCGTCGCGCGCGGCGAGCTGGGCGCGCACTGGTAACGCCGGTAAGCGCGATGCCGATCTACGACTACCAGTGCACGCAGTGCGGTGCGTTCGACCAGATGCAAAGCGTGGCCGCTCGCCACACCGCGCCTTGCCCTCGGTGCGGCGAGCCTGCGCCCCGGATCCAGAGCGGTTTGCCCGTGGTATTGACGCATACCCGCAAGGCGCCGCCGGCGGAAGACGGGACTGCTTCGTCCAGCGGGCGTTACCGGTGCGTTTGTTGCCGCTGACTTGCCGCTGACTTGCCGCTGACGACCTTGCCTGGGGCGAACCGTCCGGCAAGCGATCTGCGCTAACGGGCAAATGGTGCTGTGCGGCAAACGTGCGCAGCGGCAGGCATGCCCATTGCATCGCGTGCGAGCGTTTGAAACGCGCCGGCTTTTATGCGATGCTTCCTTCGCCTCAGCATCCATCAGAAGAATGAGAGGCCGCGCCGGAGACCAATCCTGTTGTCCACTTCCCAGGAGGAGACATGATTGAACCGTCGCAAGTCCGCCGCAACATTGCAATCTCCCTGATCTCGCCCCGCCGCGCAGCCGGCACGCTTCGGCACCGAAGCGTTCACCGGGCGGCCGTTTCAAGCTTTGTGCTCGTAGCCAGTGTCGCCAGCGTCTGCTTCGCGGACACTCAGGTCGGCGCAGCGCTGCCGCCTGCGCCGAGCGTGCTGTACGGCGACCTGTTCGTCGCCGTGCAAACCGCGCAGATCTATCCCGATCAGAAGACCTTCGTCGACGCCACGCCGAATGCGGACCCTGCCGCGATCGTGCAGTTGTATGAGCAGCAGAAGAACAATCCGGGCTTTTCGCTGGCGAGCTTCGTCAACCAGTACTTCACGCCGCCGAGCGAGCCGGTCATTACGCCGCCGCCGAACCAGACGCTGCGCGAGCATATCAACTGGCTGTGGCCCGCGCTCACGCGCACCACGACGAGCGCGCCGGCGAACAGTTCGCTGATTCCCTTGCCGAAGCCGTATGTCGTGCCCGGCGGACGCTTCCGCGAGGGCTACTACTGGGACACCTGGTTCACGATGCTGGGGCTCCAGGAGGCCGGCCGCGAAGACCTCGTCGACAACATGCTCGATAACTTCGCGTATGAGATCAACACCTTCGGCCACATCCCGAACGGCAACCGCACGTATTACCTGGATCGCTCGCAGCCGCCGTTTTTTTCGTACATGGTGACGCTCGCGGCGAAGGTCGAAGGCGGCAAGGTCTACCAGAAATATCTGCCCGCCCTGCGCAAGGAGTACGCGTACTGGATGCAAGGCGCGGACTCGACCAAACCGGGCGACGCGACGCGCAACGTCGTGGTGATGCCGGACCATACGGTGCTCAACCGCTATTGGGACGAACTCGACACGCCGCGTGACGAGTCGTATCTCGAGGACGTGAAGACCGCGCAGCAGGCCACGGGGCGCTCGCCAAACGAGGTCTACCGCGAACTGCGCGCGACCGCGGAGAGCGGCTGGGATTTCAGCTCGCGCTGGTTCGGCGACAACATGACGCTCGCGACGGTCCGCACCACGTCGATCATTCCGGTCGATCTGAACAGCCTGATGTTCCACCTCGAAACGACCATCGCCAGAGGCTGTGGCGAGACCCGCGATTTCCGCTGCGTGGGCGAGTTCGCCGAACGCGCGGCGAAACGCGCGGTGGGCATCAACCGGTATCTGTGGAATGCCAACGGCTATTACGGGGACTACGACTGGAAGCTCGCGAAGCCGCGCGACAACAAAACGGCGGCGATGCTGTATCCGCTGTTCGTGGGCGCGGCGTGGCCGGAACGTGCGCGGAAAACGGCCCAGCAGGTGCAATCGACGCTTCTGCAACCCGGCGGCCTCGTGACGACCACCTACAACACGACGCAGCAGTGGGACGCGCCGAACGGCTGGGCGCCGTTGCACTGGATCGCGATCGAGGGCCTGAAGCGCTATGGGCAGGACGCGCTCGCGCAACAGATCGGCACGCGGTTTCTGGCTGACGTCAAGGGCGTCTACGCGTCCGACAGGAAGCTGGTCGAGAAGTACGTTGTCGAAGGCGCGGGAACCGGTGGCGGAGGCGGTGGCGAGTATCCGTTGCAGGACGGCTTCGGCTGGACCAACGGCGTGACGCTCAAGCTGCTCGATCTGTATAGCCCGGGCGAGTAGCGTTCAGCTAGCGTTCGTGCAAACGTCCCGGCATGGCGAGGGGCGCACACGGTTGCGGGTGACGTGTGCGCCTCTCGTGCATGCAGCCGGATCGACCGTCAGGGCGACGTGCCGGTACTTGCCGGCGCGTTCGCGGGATCGTTGGCCGTGCTGCCTGCGTCGGCCGGCGTGATGTCGTCCGGTGTGGGCGTCGGCGCGGAGGCCGGCACGCCGCCCGCGGGCGCCTGCCCGTCGATGTGCTCGCTGGCCGGTTGCGGCGCGGACGCCGGCGTCGGGGAAATGAGCGGCGGCTGCGGCATCGGCTGCGGTTCAATCGCGGCAGTGGAAGCAACGGAAGCCGCGGAAGCAACTGATGCAGCCGGCGCGCGCCGCGTCGCATTGCGGCTTGCCGGCGGCGCCTCGGGCCTGGCCGGCGACGCAAACAGATGCTCGAACCACGCGCGGATCTTGCCGGACAGTTCGGCGAACCTGCCCGGTTCCTGCTCCGTCGCGAACCTGGCGCGAACGTCGACCAGCCTCGAGCGCTGCGCGTGCTGGAAAAAATCGCCGACGATCGGTAAGGCGCTGTGCGCCCCCTGCCCCCAATAGTCGCTGCGCAATGTCACGCGGCTGTCGTTGAAGCCGACCCAGGCGCCGGCCACGAGTTGCGGATGGATGAGGATGAACCAGCCGTCCGCGTTACCCTGCGTCGTGCCCGTCTTGCCGGCGACATCGCCGCGCACGCCGAAGCGGCTGCGGATGCTCGAACCCGTGCCCCGGCTGACCACGTCGCGCATCACGTCCACCAGCGTTCGCGCGGTGTCGGCCGGCAATTCCTGTCTGGGCGGCACCGGCGCGAACTCCGCCAGCACTTCGCCGTTGCGATCCTCAATGCGCGTGACCATCACCGGCTCCACATAGCCGCCGAGGTTGGCAATCGTGCCGTACGCCGAGACCATTTCCTTCAGCGTCACGGGGCTCGTGCCCAGCGCCAGCGAGGGCACCGGATTGAGCTCGCTGTCGCGCACGCCCATTGCGCGAGCGAGCCGCGCGACCTTGGCCGGACCGACTGTCTCCATCAGCTGGGCGGTAATCCGGTTGCGCGAATAAGCGAGACCGTCGCGCAGGCTGATGGCGCGCCCGGTCGGTTCGTCGTCGTCGCTCGGGCGCCAGATTTCGCCGCCGGCCAGCGGGATTTCGATGGGTTTGTCCACGAACGTATCGGCCGGTTTGGCGCCGTCTTCGAATGCCGCGGCATAGACGAACGGCTTGAAGGTCGAGCCCGGCTGGCGGCGCGCCTGCTGCACGTGGTCGAACGGATCCTGGCTGAAGTCGCGGCTGCCGACCCATGCCTTGATCTGCCCGTTGCGCGGATCCAGCGCGAGGAAATCCGCCTGTACCCGGGTCTTGCTCTCACACACCGTCTGCACCAGATTGCGATCGGACGAGAGCCGTTTCAACGCTTCGCCGTCCGTCAGACCCGAGTCTTTCGCCGCGCGATAGTCAGGCGTCTCGCGCAGGAAGACCTGCAACAGGTCCTTGCCGTTCGCGCAACCCGCGCGCGCTCCCCATGCCGAGTTCGCGATGCCCTGCAACTGGTTGCCCTGCCACACCACGGCCTGGGTCGCCATGGCCTGCAAGCGGGAATCGATGGTGGTGCGCACCACCAGTCCATCGGAGTAGATGTTGTAGTCGTTGCGATCGGCCCATGCTGCAAGCCATTTGCGCAGTTGCTGCGCGAAGTGCGGCGCGGGTCCGGGCGGCTCGGTTTGCCGCTCGAAATCGATGCGCAGCGGACGGCGCTTCAGCGTCTCGTAGGCCGAGGGGGGCAGCTTGCCGTACTTGACCATCTGGGCCAGCACTATGTTGCGCCGCTGCACGGCGCGCTCCGGGTTGAGCACCGGGTTGTAGTAGCTGTTGCCCTTCAGCATGCCGGCCAGCGTCGCGCTTTCCAGCACGTTGAGCTCGGCGGCCGATTTGTCGAAATAGGTACGCGCCGCCATTTCGATGCCGTAAGCGTTGTAGAGGAACGGTACCGTGTTCAGATACGTCTCGAGAATCTCGTTCTTGGTGTAGAGCGCCTCGATCTTGAAGGCGGTGATCGCCTCCTTCAGCTTGCGGGTCAGCGTGGGCGCGCGGCCGATTTCGTCGGGATACAGATTACGGGCGAGCTGCTGCGTGATGGTCGAGCCACCCTGACGGTCGCCGGAAAACGTATGCAGCGCGGCCGATGCCGTACGCCGCCAGTCGAGACCGAAATGCTGGTAGAAGCGATGGTCTTCCGTGGCGATCAAGGCGTCCACCACGTGCGGCGAGATATCCGCGAGCTTCACCCACTCGCGGTTGGACGGCTTGAATTCGGCCAGCAATTTGCCGTCCGCCGAGAGCACCTGGGCGGGCTGTTCCACCTTCGCCTTGCGAATGTCGCCGATACTCGGGGTGAACGGAATCAGGATCAGCACGTAAAGGAACAGCAGCGCCGGCACGGCGGCGCAGGTCAGCGCCACGCCGCGTCGCGTGGGGCGGCGGACGCGCCGAAGCACGTCGGCGGCGCTTGGCCGGATCTCCGCCAGTCTTGCTGCACAGAACTCGAAAAACTGCGTGATCAGGCGTTTCACACTTGCATACCGTCAACGGGAAAGCCAGCATCGTACCAAGACGGGAAACGGATCACTAAAGAGCCGGTACCTAAGGGGCCGCCAGACCGTTGGCGCGATACGCGCGCTCGGGGGCGGCAGACAGGTTTTCGCCCATTTCCGGCAGTCGTCGGCTCCCAATATAATCGCGGCATCTCAAACAACAGGGGGCTTCATGATCATCAAACCGCGCGTGCGTGGCTTCATCTGCGTGACTACGCATCCTGCCGGCTGCGAAGCCAACGTCAAGGAACAGATCGACTACGTCACCGCACGCGGTCCCATCGCCAATGGTCCGAAGAAAGTACTGGTGATCGGCGCATCGACGGGCTATGGCCTCGCGGCGCGCGTCAGCGCCGCGTTCGGCTCGGACGCCGCCACGCTCGGCGTGTTTTTCGAGCGCGCCGGCAGTGAGACCAAGCCGGGCACCGCGGGCTGGTACAACACCGCGGCCTTCGAGAAATTCGCCACGGCCAAGGGGCTGTACGCGACGAGCATCAATGGCGACGCGTTCTCGGACGAGATCAGGCAACGCACCATCGACGTCATCAAGCGCGATCTCGGTCAGGTCGATCTGGTGGTCTACAGTCTGGCCGCGCCGAAGCGCACCCACCCCAAGACCGGTGCGGTCTTCAGTTCGACGTTGAAACCGGTCGGCAAGGCCGTCAGCCTGCGCGGCATCGACACCGACAAGGAAGTCGTCAAGGAAACCGTTCTGGAGCCCGCGACGCAGGACGAAATCGACCACACGGTCGCGGTGATGGGCGGCGAGGACTGGCAGATGTGGATCGACGCCCTGCTCGACGCCGGCGTGCTGGCCGAAGGCGCGAAGACGACCGCCTTCACCTATCTCGGCGAAAAGATCACGCACGATATCTACTGGAACGGCTCCATCGGCGCGGCCAAGAAGGATCTGGACCGGAAGGTTCTCGGCATCCGCGAGAAACTGGCGGCGAGAGGCGGCGATGCACGCGTCTCGGTGCTGAAGGCGGTCGTCACCCAGGCGAGCTCCGCCATTCCGATGATGCCGCTGTATCTGTCGCTGCTCTTCAAGGTCATGAAGGAGAAAGGCACGCACGAAGGCTGCATCGAGCAGGTCTATGGGCTCTACAAAGATAGCCTCTACGGCGCGGCGCCGCTCGTGGATGACGAAGGCCGTCTGCGTGCGGACTACAAGGAACTCGACCCGGACGTGCAAGCCCGCGTCCAGCAGCTCTGGAATCAGGTCACCAGCGACAACATCTACGAACTCACCGACTTCAGCGGCTACAAGACGGAATTTCTGCGCCTGTTCGGCTTCGAGATCGCAGGGGTGGACTATGAAGCGGACGTGAATCCCGACGTGCAGATTCCCAACCTCGTTCAGGCCTGAGTTTCTGCGTGAGTGCAGTCATGAGCGTCGCCGTCCACGCTCATCGACTGCGCCGCGTAGCCATCCACCGCACGCATCACGCGCACTAGTGTGGCTTCAGGTGGGGCCGATTTCGAACCTGTCATTCGGCGACGCGCAATTTGCCGGCACGCTCAACGACGCGCACGACGACCTGCTGGAGGCGGCGAAAGCACGCGATGCGGCGCGAGTACGAAGCGCGATCGAGCGCGATCCGAGTCATGCCGCGACGTGTTTGCGCACGCAGTGCCTCTGATCCGGAATCGTATGATCGATTGCGGTGAATTGGCGTGTTTATGGATATTCCGCAGCGCAACAGCACGTGATATTGTTTAATGAAGGCAGAGGGAATTGTTCTGCCGTCCTGACCTGAAGCAATTCACAGCCGCGAGCGTCGCCATGAGTGATGTACGCCACCATTTAAGTCCACGGGACCGTTTGGAGCTGCTATGTTGGCTCACCTGCGGAATCCTTGGCGCTTATTACCTGAATGAGGAGTGGCCTGACGCGGCATTTCACGTCCAGGCCGCGCACAAATGGCTGGACCGCCGCATGCGGGAGGCGGACTGGCTGAGCGTGGCCAGGTTGTCGGCACTGGCGTTGGAGATTGCGCGCCGGCATGCAAAGTTTGTCGATACCGAGTGGGCACGGGATGCAGTCGAAGAGATCCTCGACACGGATGAGCTGGACCCGCAAGCGCGGTTGGTGAGACAGGTTTTGGCCGATTGTCAGAACGCGCTTGCCGATAAGCGGGTAGCGGATTGATTGGGTTCATTTTGGCGTTGCCCCCGCACAGGGGGAACGCCAATGAACCCATAACGAAAACAAAAGAAAAACCAGCGCCGCAGGCCGCCGTACGCAGTAACCCGTAACAGGCTATCTCACATCAAACGCATCATCCCCATGCGTGCGATGTCCATCGGCTGCCACGGCCACCCAATGCACTCACCCAATGCACGGTGTAACGACCGGCCGCCATTCCTTCCCGGGCGCACCGCTCGGCAATCCGCTCCGGCGTTTTCCATTCGTCAGTCAATAGAGCGTAGTGCCGACGGCAAAGCCACGGCGGACAGTGGAAAATGCGTCATCCCGGCTACCGGCACGGAGTGCTCATGAAACCGCATCGCCCGCGTCCCCCGCAACTCCCCGGCGATCAGTCGCATGCGGAGTGGCGGGATCACACCTTGCCGTACGCGATCGTCGCCGCGCTCGTCGTACTGGTGGTCACGCTGATCGTCTGGCTGGTCGATCCGGCGCCGCCAAAGACGATCACGATGAGCGCGGGTCCGCACGACAGTTCATTCCTCGTCGCCGCCGAGCAGTACAAGAAAATTCTCGCCCGCAACGGCATCACGCTGAAGGTGCTGGAATCCGATGGCTCGGTGCAAAACCTGCATCGGCTGCTGGACCCGAAACAGCATGTCGATCTTGCTCTCGTGCAAGGCGGCGTGGCGGATGGCATGGCGACTTCATCGCTGATGTCGCTCGGCAGCGTTTTCTATATACCGGTGGTGGTGTTCTATCACGGCACGGGCGTGACCCAGCTTTCACAGCTGGAAGGCAAAAGGATTGCGATAGGCCGCGAAGGCAGCGGCACTCGCCTGCTTGCGCTCAAGCTGCTGGAAGCAAACGGCATCGAGCCAGGCGGCGACACCGTGCTGGTGCCGAGCGACGGCTTGCAGGCCGCCACGCAACTGGTGGCGGGCGATGTCGACGCGGCGATCCTGAACGGCGACTCGGCGACCCGTGGCTTGATGCTCAGGCTCCTGAAGGTGCCCGGCATCTCCGTGATGAACTTCGACGAGGCGAGCGCTTATACACGTCTCTTTCCGTATCTCGACCAGATCGACCTGCCGCCCGGCGTGCTGGATCTCAAGCACAGAATCCCGCCCGAAACCGTCCACCTGGTCAGCCCGACTGTTGAAATCGTCGCCCGCGCCAATCTGCACCCGGCCATCTCCGACCTGCTGATCGAAGCCGCGCAGGAAGTTCACGGCATGCCCGGGCTCCTGCAGCATGCGGGCGAATTCCCTAATCCCGTCGCCCGTGAATATCAGATCAGCGAAGACGCGCAGCGCTACTACAAGACGGGAAAAAGTTTTCTGTATCGCAACCTGCCGTTCTGGCTGGCCAGCATTGGCGACCGCACGCTTGTTCTGCTGCTGCCGATGGCCGTGCTGCTATTCCCGGCGATGCGCCTGATACCCGCGCTGTACCAATGGCGCGTGCGCTCGCGCATCTATCGATATTACGGTTCGCTGATTGCGATCGAACGCGGCGCGCTCACCACCGACTCGAGCGATGAAGAACGCAAAGCGCTCTTCAAGGAACTCGATCATATCGAGGAGTCGCTTAACCAGTTGCGCATGCCGCTTGCCTATGCCGACGCTTTTTACGTGCTGCGCGAGCATGTCGGTTTTGTGCGCGCCCGGCTCTCGGTGGCGCCGGGGCAAGGCAGCCCGCCCTAGACGAGGTACCGGCTGTCAGGCCTCTGAATCGACCGGCGAGCTGGTCGGCGAGTCGACTTGCTGTGCATCGGCCTGTGACTCGGCCTGTGCATCGGCATGCGACTCGGCTTGCGCGTTGGCTTGTGAGGCGGCCGGCGGCGTAGCCGTCGGGTTGGCTGCTTTAGGCGCGGCTTTAGCTGCCCGGTGCGCCTGCAGGCGTTGTGCGCCGGCGGCTTCCTGTGCCGTCACCTTCCCCGCTTCGCTGCCGGTCAGATCGACTCGCGCAGCACCTTCGACGAGGCACTTCCAGTAGCGGCTGCCGCGGCACCAGGTTTTGATCGCGTCGCGCAACTCGGCTTCGCTCAACGACAATTCCTTCGCGTGAACGACGAGGTCCTCGAAGATGCCGACCTTCAGCGGGAGCTTGGGTGCTGGATTCTTTGGAAACGCAATGGGGAAGCGCTTTTGCAGTTTCCCGATCGTTTTGACGACCGGGTCGACGGGTTTCGCGTCCGGCGCCGGTGCGGGCGCAGCCCGGCGCTGTTGCGGCGGCTTGCGGGCGGGCCTCGCGCCAGGCTTTGCACCAGCCTTTACACCAGGTTTTGCGGCGGGCTTGGCGGCAGGCGCGGCGGGGGCGGCTTCGGCCCGTGCCGCGGCAAGTTGCTTTTTCAGTTCAGCGAGTTGTTCGAAACCCATGGCGCACAGTCGATCGAGAAAGACGAGATTGTAGCAGCGAGTCGATCCAGTCATGACGACGCCGGCGGCCTGCCGCAAAGGTTTGCCCAGCAATAGTTCTACCGCGGTGAGATTACGCTGGAAGCTCAAACCTCATAAGCCGTCAGGCCGAAAACATCCACACACAAGCCGCTACGCCCAGCGTTATTTCGCAATGCCAGCGTCAGCTGATGCCTCTGCGCGATCCGCGAGACAATCGCCAACCCCAGGCCACTGCCCTCGCCGTGCGCCTCCTCGCCTCGATAGAACCGATCGAAAACCCGTTCGAGCTCAGGCTCGGGAATCCCGGACCCGCTATCCACCACCTCTAATCCCACCCGGTCTCCAGAGCGCTTCAACACCACATCGACCTTGCCGCCGCGCGGCGTATGCCGAATCGCGTTATTGATCAGATTGCCCAACAACACAGTCATCCCATACGGCTCGGCCAGCACCGTATACGCATCGCCAGGCGTGCGCGCCTGCTCGCACTCGAGCCCAAGATCGATCTCCCTGGTCTCGGCAAGCAGCGAAAAATCTCCCACCGCCTGCTCGCCGATCCGGCGCAAGCTCACCGGCACCATCGACGTCACCGGATGCGCATCCTCGCGCGCCAGCGTCAGCAACTGCTGCACCAGATGGATGATCCGGTTGACCCGTCCCTCGACACGCTCCAGCGCCTGCCCCTCGCCCTTTAACGTGCCGTCGCGCGAGGCGGCCTGCAGTTGCAGTTTCAGCGCGGCCAGCGGCGAACGCAACTCGTGCGCGGCATCGGCGATAAAAGTGCGCTGCGCCTGCGACGCAGTATTCAAACGCTGCAGCAAATCATTGAGCGCCTCGACCAGCGGCCGGATTTCGACCGGCACGGCGCCGTCCAGACGCAGGGGTTCCAGCGAATCGATCGAACGGGTCGCCAGTGCGCGGGACAAGCCGCCAATCGGCGCGAGCCCGCGCGCGACCACCAGCAATACCAGCACGATCGTCACCGGCAGCAGCAAGCCAAGCGGCCATAGCGTATGCAGCGCCAAGGTGAGCGCGAGATCCTCGCGCACGGACACCGGTTGCGCGACCTGGATATAGCGGTCCGGCTGCTGCAACCCGAACGCGCGCCAGTGAGATTCACCGCGCTCGACCGTGCTGTAACCTTCGCGCAGGCGCGAAAACACCGGCGCTTGCATCGAGTGATAAATGAGCTTGCCGGCACGGTCCCAGATTTCGATGACGACGCGGTCGTCGGCGAGATCGCCCAAATCGGGGCTGCGATGCTCGACATTCGACGGGCCCTGGAGGTTCGACGGCAGCGACAGCGCCACCGTGCGCAGTTCGTAGTCGAACAGCTCGCTCGCCTCCTCCCGCGCCGTATGAAAGATGCCGTAGCCGGCCACGCCCGAGGCCGCTGCCATGCCGAAAATCAGCCAGCCGAGCAGCCAGCGGCGAATCGACGTCATCCGCACCTCTTCAGGCGATAACCGACGCCGCGCACGGTCACCACCTGGTCCGCGCCGATCTTGCGCCGCAAGCTGTGCACATGCACCTCGATCGTGTTGCTGCCTACCTCCTCGCCCCAGCCGTACAGTTTTTCTTCGAGCTCGGCCTTGGTGAAGACGCGCGTGGGCTCCTCGATCAGCGCCTGCAGCAGCGCGAATTCGCGCGGCACGAGCGCCACCGGCTCGCCGTCCTTGGTCACCTCGTGCGCCGCCGGGTCGAGTGTGAGCTCGCCGTGCGCGTACACGGGCTGCTTCTGGCCGGTACGCCGCCGCAACAGCGCGCGCACCCGCGCGGCAAGCTCATCGAGATCGAATGGCTTGATCAGATAATCGTCGGCGCCTGCGTCGAGGCCGCGAATCCGGTCGTCCACCGCGTCGCGCGCGGTCAGGATGATCACCGGCGCAGCGCCGCCGGCCTTGCGATATGCATTCAGCACGTCGATGCCGTCTTTCTTCGGCAAGCCGAGATCCAGCAGCACGAGGTCGTACACGCCGTTGCCGAGCGACAACTCCGCAGCGCGGCCGTCTTCGGCCCAATCGATCGCGTAGCCCGCGCGGCGCATCGCGCCCAGTACGGTCTCCGCAATCATGTCGTCGTCTTCGACTAATAACAGACGCATGGCCTCTCCTCTCTCCAGTTTGCCCGCATTGTTCCGTTCTTCAGCTTAACGTTTCCTTATGGCTCGCTTATGTTTTCCTTATGGGAGGCTTATGCGACGCTGAAGCTACGCTTATGGGACGCTTAAGCGCCGGTTAGGCATCACTTAAGCTCATCCTCAGCCGAATCGGCCCCTGTTGAGCCGCGTCCGCTCAGGATGCCCCACCTTTTGTTCAGGAGCCGGACCTTTCGAGGAAGTCGCGATGCTCGCCGTGGCCAACATATAGCCTCACGTCGCAGCAGCAATCGCAGTCGGCGCTGCACGATCTGGCGCAGTTCCAGATGCGGCCGCTGCTTTCTTCGGTGGAAGGCGTGGCGCGCGTCGACGTGATGGGCCGTGCGCAGGACGAATTCGAAGTCGCGATCGAGCATGGCGATGGCCAGGGCGATTAGCGCAAAGCTCGCCGCCTTCCAGCATCAGACGCCCGCCAGCGCGCATCTTTCTGATTTTTCTCTTTGCCTGCGCGGCGCCATAAAAAAGCGCCGGTAGGCACACAACGCCCATAGCGAAACCCTACCCTCCGTCAGACGTCTCCATCACCCTCAAAGCCGCACTGCGCGCCGCGCGCGCAGAACCTCCGCCAACCGGCACTCGAGCTCCGCGCCAAACCACATGTGATCCAAACGCCCCGGCCAGCCACTGCGCGGCGAGCAACATATCCCGCAACGGCACAAGCGGCAAATCCCGCCAGAACCTGCGCTCATGCCGCGCGCTACGCAGATGCAGCAACATTCGCGCGGCAAACCCGGCCGCGGTGCAGGCAGCACTCGCAAGCGCCGCCCACAGATGCACGCCGTCGTACGGCCCCACCGCCAGGCTGCCGGTCAGCCACGCACCGGCCGCGATCCACGGCGACGGAAACGTGATGAACAAAAAAGCAAACCCGAGCGGGTTCACGGAGCGAATCGTGCGCAGCCACCGCGTCTCACGCTGCCACAACGAGGCGAAAGTCGGCTCGATAACGTCGGTGGCCACCATCACACGCGACAAAACCGTCTGCAGCCCCAGTTCGCGCACATGTTCGGCGAGCCAGTAATCGTCGGCGAGACAATTTTTCAGCGCGTCGAAGCCGCCGATCTGCTCGAGCGTCTCGCGACGCAACGCCAGCGTCGCACCGAAGCCGAAGCGGCGCGACCCGGCCGCGTGCGCGACGCGCACCGAAGGCGCAAACCACTCGTTGATGAACAGCGCGCCGACGCGCGGCCAGAATCCGCCGACGCCCTGCGCCACATAAAGGCACGTGACGACGCCCACGCGAGGATCGGCCAGCGGCGCGGCCACGGTGTCGAGATAATCGGCTTCGACGGCGATGTCGCTGTCGGCAATCACGATCACGTCGTGACGCGCCCGCTCGGCCATGTTGATCAGATTGCTGACCTTGAGATTGCAGCCGTGCACCCGCGTATCCACCGCGAGCTCGATGTCGTGCAGCGGATACGCGGCCTGCAAACGCCGCACCACGGCGATCGCGGGATCGTCGGGCGAGGACACGCCGAGCACCAGTTGAAAGTGCCCGTGACGCTGCTCGCAGAAGGTCCTGAGGTTTTCGTAGAGACGCGGCTCCGCACCGCAAAGCGGCTTGAGCACGCTCACGCCGACCTTCGTGAAAGGATCGGTCCGGCATCTGGCGGCGCCGCCACGGCGCGCCGCGAAGAACGGCATGGCCACTGCCGCCAGCATCGCGTACAGCGAAGCCGCGCCACATCCGACGAGCAACAACCATTGGCATGCTGTCAACGTGTGGGCCGCCATTGGCTGGCTCCGTTAGTGCTCGGCGAGCTGGGAACCCGGCAAGACCAGCAGCACGAGCGATGCGAGGGCTTCGGCGCACATGGCCGTGAGCGAAGCCGCCATCAGATGGGCTCGCAGCATGTCGACGGTGACTGGCTTCATGGCTTGGCCTCGTGACCTGACGATATGCACGGCGCGATGGATGCGCAAACAGGCGCCCGTCGTGCATTTCATCGATGTGCTTACGATTGCATTGCGAAAATATGACAACGCGATGCTGCTCTCGCGCGCTCATGCCGAGCCGCGCGACAGCGGCCTGTTGAGGGGCGATAGTATCGATTCAAACTGAAGGAAACCTTAAGGAAGATGGCGGTATAAGGCGGGCGCCGAACATCGTGGTTACACTTCGCCATATGGCCCGGCGCTTGCTTGAAGGCCGGCGCAGCCGAGCCGGATCAAGGCCACACCCTGAACGGAATGAACTGACTTATGCGCATCCTCCTCGTAGAAGACGACGACCTGATCGGCTGCGGTATCGAAGCGGGGCTGCGTCAGGCCGGTTTCACGGTCGACTGGGCGCGCGACGGTCACAAGGCCGATCTCGCGCTCGTCACGACGGCCTATGCGCTCGTGATACTGGATCTCGGCTTGCCCCGGGTGTCGGGCATGGACATCCTGAGGCGCCTGCGCGACGCGGGCAACGACGTGCCGGTGCTGGTGCTGACCGCGAAGGGCACGGTGGTCGATCGCGTCGGCGGGCTCGAAGCCGGCGCCGACGACTACCTCGGCAAGCCGTTCGACCTGACCGAGCTGATTGCGCGTTGCCGGGCCTTGCTGCGCCGCGCGCAAGGGCGCAGCGTCGAGGTGATCCGCTATCAGGATCTGACCGTCAACCCGGCCGCGCAAACGGTCGAGATCGGCGACACTCGCGTGTCCCTCACCTCGCGCGAATGGGCGATCCTGATGCAGTTGCTGACCAACCAGGGTATTCCCCAGTCGCGTTCGCGCCTCGAAGAAAGCCTGTATGGATGGCAGGAAGAAATCGAAAGCAATGCCATCGAAGTGCATGTGTCGAATCTGCGCAAGAAGCTCGGCGCGAAACTGATCAGAACGGTTCGCAATATCGGCTACGTGGTGGAGAAAGCGTGATGTCGTCGATACGCCGTCGGCTGATGCTGCTGATTCTCGCCTGCATCGCGCTGATATGGGCCGTCGCGCTGGTATCAAGCTATCGTCAGGCGACCCGCGAAGTCAGCCAATGGGAAGACGCTCGCCTCGCCGAACTGGCGCAAATCCTCGCCCTGCTCGACGAGAGCAGTCTGATCACGCTCGCCAATGCGCGGATCGATGTGCGGGAGGAAGAAAAAGGCGGCGACCCCGGCGCCAGCAACGAAGAGGACGACGACAGCCTGCCGCGCGACGCGCTGTTCCAGGTGCGCAGCGCCAGCGGCGAGGTGCTGGCGGGCAGCCCGCAATTGCGTGCGTTGCAGGCGTGGGATCTGCCGGTGCCGGCGGTCGGCGGCGCGCAAACCATCATGCTGGGCGGCAAGGCGTGGCACTCGTTCACCTTGCGCGACACTGCGCTCGGCCACATCGTGCGCGTGTTCGAACCGGCCAATACGCGCAGCGATCTGGTGAGCGGCGTTGCGAACCGGGTTGCCCGGCCCACGCTGCTTGCGCTGCCGGTGCTGGCGTTGCTGGTGTGGTTCAGCATCGGCTGGAGCCTGACGCCGCTCAAGATCCTGTCGGGCGCGATCCGCGCGCGCAACATCAACCGGCTGGAACCGATCGACATCGGCCATTCGCCCACCGAAGTGCGGCCGCTGATCGATGCGATCAATCTGGTGCTGTCGCGCTTGCGGCACTCGCTTGAGCGCGAACGCGCGTTTACCGCCGACGCCGCCCACGAACTGAAAACGCCGCTCGCGGCGATCAAGGTGCAGGCGCAAGTCGCGCTGGCCGAGCCGGACGCCGCGTTGCAGCGGCTGGCGATGGAGCGCGTGGTGCAAGGGGTGGACCGCAGCGCGCGGCTCGCCGAGCAATTGCTGCTGCTGGCGCGGCTGGACGCGCACGAGAAACTGTCGAGCGCGCCGCTCAAGCCCGCCGCGGTCGCCAAAGACGCGCTGCTCGCCAACGAGCGCAATGCGCAGCAAAAAAACATTCACGTGACCCTGACCGGCGACCTGCGCGCCGAGATCAACGCGGAACCGGTGCTGATCGGCATCCTGCTCGACAATCTGCTCGACAACGCGATCAAGTACGGCCGCGCCGGCGGCCGCGTGGAGGTTGCGGTACAGCATGCCCTCGACCGCGTGCGGTTGACGGTGCGAGACGACGGGCCTGGCGTCGCGTCCGCCGATCTCGCTCATCTGACGAATCGCTTCTATCGCGCGACCGGCAATCAGGCGACCGGCAGCGGCCTCGGCCTGTCGATCGTCGCGCGGATCGCGGAGCATTTCGATGCGAGCCTGCATCTCGGCACGGGTATCGGCGAGCGCGGGCTCGCCGTCGAAGTGTCGTTTCCGGCTTATGGGGGCGCGCACTGAGGCTGGGCTGGGCGGCTGATCGCTGCTTCCGCTGCTTCCGTTCGGCGCTCGGCGCTCGGCGTGTACTCACTCAGCGCTGGCTTGCCTCGCGAACGCTCCCTTGCTCCGCAAGCTCCGAAAGCTCGGCCCGCCTTGGCGCGCGAGCCGACGACTCGGCGAACTGCCACGCAAAGAGTCCCGGCACGAAGATCAGCAGGTCGCGAATGCGCCGCGCGCCAGCCAGCGCGAGACAGATTGAAGGATCGAGGCCCAGCGCGCCGCCGATCAGAATGAAACCGCCCTCCTGCACGCCCAGCCCGCCCGGCACGAAGAACGCCGCGCTGCTGACCGCCTGAATCAGCGATTCGATCACCACCGCTTCGACAAGCGTGACCTGCACGCCGAGGAAGTACAGCGCGAGCCAGATCTCCAGCGAGGTCAGGAAGCACTGCAGCGGCTGCCAGAAGAACAGATAGCGCAACACCACGCCGCGCCGGCGCCAGATCAGCTTGATGGCCTGATCGATCTGGGCGGATTGCCCGACCAGTGCGGCGAGCTTGCCGCTCGTCATGCGATTGAGCGCGCGCGTGATGCGCTCGAAGGGATTGGCGTGCTGCACGAGCGCGAACAGCAGCAGCAGCGGGGTCAGCACCACCACGCCCCACGCCAGCTGTCCCGCGAGCCGCAGCGTACCCGAATGCGCGTGCGCGAACAGAAAGCCGATACCGACCATCGTGAACAGCAGCTGGCTGATCACGGTGAGCTGCATGTCGACGATGATGCTGCCGACCGCCGTCGGCGGACGCACACCCCAGCGCTTGAGTATCCGGAACGATACGACCTCGCCGCCGATGCGGGCGACCGGCAGCATGCAATTGACCGATTCGCGCACCCACACCAGATGCAGCATCGCGGCGACGCTCGGCCGGTTCGCGCCCCGAATCAGCGAGCGCCAATCGGCGGCATTGGCGAGCATCGGCAGCACGTGCGCGATGGCAGCCAGCAGCAGGCCGGCGCCTGCGGTGCGCAGCGCGCCGAGCACGGCGCCGGGGTTGCCTTGCCAGACCAGCCACAGCGAAACCAGCAAGCCGGCTAGCGCGGCCACGCGGCCGAGATGCTTCACCACGCGTGTACCTTCCGCTTGCGCTTCAAACCGCTTCCGCCACCGTCTTCGAAATACCTGCGCTTCTTCATTGCTGACCCAACCCGCTGTTCTGTCTATCCGTTCCGCTTCATTCGCCGTGCTTCATTCGCCGTGCTTCATTCGTCCTGAGCCGCCGACAGCAGGCCGTCGCCGTCCACCTTGAAGCTGAAGCCGCGCCAGATCACGCGCGACGACCAGAAGCTCGCCACAAAAATCGCAAACGATACGATATCCCACAACGGCAGCAGCCACAGGTCGCGATGCGCTTGCCGCAACGCCCGATCGGACAGCAAGTTCAGCATGAACCGCGCGCACACGGCGGCCAGCGCGAGCAGCCAGGCCCACCTGGCGCCCCCTGAGAAGGCTATCGCGAGCAGCGCGAAGGCGAGCGGATGAATCAGCGCCGAGCCGAGATGGCCGAGCGGATCGACGCTGCGGATCGTGCGGCTCCAGCGCAGTTCGTGAGCGACCAGTTGCGCCGCACTCGTTTCGACGCAGGCATGCGAGATCGTGAACGGCGGAATCACCACCTTTTCGCCGATCATCCGCACCGCTTCGCCGATCGCGTGATCTTCGGCCAGATGCCGGACGAACGGCGTGAAACCGCCGATCTTTTCGAGCGTGTCGCGGCGCATCGCGATGGTCTGCCCGAAACACGGGCGCGCGAGACCGAGCGCCAGCCCCATCACCACGCCCGGCAAAAACTGATAGTTGGTGGACTTGGCGGACAGACGCGGCCAGAAACCCGGGTCGGGCTGCCCGCGATAAACACAGGTCACGAGACCGACGTCCGGTTTTTGCAATTCGCCGATCACGTTGCGCAAATAATCCGGCCCGACGCTCACGTCGCTGTCGGCGAAGACCAGCACATCGTGCTGCGCTTGCGGCAGCATATTGAGGATGTTGCTGATTTTGCGATTCGGGCCGTACAGGCGCGCATCGGCGACCACGGTGATGTCCGCTTCGGGATGCAGACGCCGCAGTTCGTCGACGGTTTGCAAGGCGGGATCGGTCGATTCGTGCACGCCGAACAGAAATTGCATGGGGCCCGGATAGTCCTGCCGACAAAAGCTCGACAGGTTGGCGAGCAGCGCCCATTCCTTGCCGTGCAAGGGTTTGACGACCGTGACCGGCGGGAAGCTGGTCGGCTCGGACACCGGCCGTGCGAAGAACCGGCCGATCAGCGCGCCGGCCAGCACGGTGTAAACGATACCGAAGACCGCGCACGCCGCGCACGCGCAGGCCAGCGTGACGGCGAGCAGATGCGCGGCGATCACGCTTGGTGGGCGCGCAGGAACCGGAAGAATTCGACGCCTTCGCGCAGGCGCCGTTTCATCATGTCCCAGCTC